>NZ_CP157355.1:0-325787 GCF_040047665.1 Chitinibacter sp. FCG-7 | reverse complement strand
AACCGGCCGATGCAGATGATTCGGTCGAAGAAGCCGATGCAGGCAAAAAAGCCAAAAAGAAATCATCGGTAATCGGCGTCGATGATGTCCGCGAGCTGGCCGATTTTGTCAATCTGAGTGCACATCGCGGCGGCACACGCGTCACCATAGTCGCGCCTGCCGAGGCGATGAATACCGCTGCTGCGAATGCGTTTTTAAAAACGCTGGAAGAACCGCCTGCTGGTGCAGTATTTATCCTGATTTCGGATCACTGGCGGCGACTGCTACCGACCATTCGCAGCCGTTGCCGCGTTTTCCCGCTGACAATTCCCGAGCCGAAAGTGGCGATGGCCTGGCTGGCTGGGCAGGCGGTGGTCAATCCTTTGCTGCATCTGGCACATACGGGTGGCGCACCGCTGGCTGCGGCTGAAGATGCTGCGGCCGAATGGCTGCCTGTGCGCAGTGCATTTCTTGAAAAAATGGCTGAGCCAGCCACGCTGAATGTATTACAGCTGGCCGCAGAGCTGGAAAAAGCCAAACTTGACACAGTTTTGATACTTGATTGGCTACAAAAATGGGTTTATGACGTAATCAGCTTGGGAATGGCGGGGGTTATTCGTTATTATCCAGACTGGCAAGATGCACTGGAGCGGGTTTCACCACGCGCTAGTTTATTGCTCGGTTTTGCCAGTCAGTTGAATGAGTCGCAAGCGCTGGCTCATCATCCCTTGAATCAGCGTTTGGTGCTGGAAGGTTTATTGTTTGGATATCTTGATGCTTTGCGTGGTCAGGATCGCCGAGGTTAATGATTATGAGTGAAGATGCAGTTCGCGCCCCGACATCACGTCCAGGGGTTTTGTCTTTGAATATCAAGGAAAAAGCAGCTTTATACGCCTCATACATGCCGTTTATCAAAGGCGGCGGGATCTTTATTCCAACCAACAAGGCCTATACGCTGGGTGATGAAGTGTTTATGTTGCTGTCATTGCTGGACGATCCGGCCAAGATTGCTGTCTCTGGCAATGTGGTGTGGATTACGCCACCCGGTGCGCAGAATAATCACCAGCAGGGCATTGGCGTGCAGTTTTCTGCCAATGAGGCAGGCAAGCAGGCCACCGTCAAAATCGAAAATCTGCTGGGTGGCTATTTGCAATCGGGTCGCACCACGCACACGATGTAAACTTGGCGGCAAATTCGAGTATCATCAGCAAGATAGCCGTACCGGCTGGTACGGCTTTTTTTATGTTTGGATGATTTGTTATGAAGTTTGTCGATTCGCACTGCCACATCAATTTTCCCGACCTTGCCAGCGATATAGGCGGTTTGCTCAGCCGCATGGCCGACAATCAGGTGAGCCATGCGCTTTGCGTGGCCGTCAACCTGCCCGAATTGCCGAGTGTGCTGGCGTTGGCCGCAGCGCATCAGAATATTTTTGCTTCAGTGGGTGTCCACCCCGATTATGAGGACACACCAGAACCGAGTGTGGCGCAACTGCTTGAGCTGGCCAAAATGCCCAAGGTCGTCGCGATTGGTGAAACGGGGCTCGATTATTTCCGCCTCACCGGTGATCTGGAATGGCAGCGTGAGCGTTTCCGCACGCATATCCGCGCAGCACGTGAAGCTAGTTTGCCGCTAATTATCCATACGCGTGCCTCATCGGAAGACACGATCCGTATCATGCGCGAAGAACGCGCTGACGAAGTTGGCGGCGTGATGCACTGCTTTACCGAAAGCTGGGAAGTGGCGCAGCAGGCGATGGAGCTGGGCTTTTATATTTCGCTCTCCGGCATCGTAACGTTTAAAAAAGCTGAAGAACTCAAAGACGTTGCGCGAAAAATGCCGCTTGAGCGCTTGCTGATCGAAACCGATTCACCGTATCTGGCACCGATGCCGCATCGGGGCAAGCAGAATCAGCCAGCGTGGGTACGGCATGTGGCTGAGCATATTGCCGAGCTGAAAGGCATTTCACTGCAAGAAGTCGCCGATGCCACAACCGCTAATTTCTTCAAACTGTTTTCTCGGGCTCTTGACCCGACGTTTCACAGGGCTACACCATGACCATGTCACGCTGGCAAGGAGAAGTTGAGGTATTGCTGCTCGGGGTGGGCTCCAGTGGTGGCACACCGGCCCTAGGCTGCCGCTGCACCACCTGCACGTCCAACGATGCGCGCAATACGCGCACCCGTGCCTCTGCAGTAATCCGTGCTGGTGGGCAAACCTTTCTCATTGATACCGGCCCTGATTTGCGCCAGCAGGCGCTCAGGGAGCAGCTTCTCCACGTTGATGCGGTGCTCTATACGCATCCGCATGCCGATCATCTGAATGGCATTGATGATTTGCGCGCCTTTTGCTGGCTGCAAAAAGCCGCTTTGCCAACCTTTGGCAATCGCCTGATGCTCAGCCATATCGAAGAGCGCTTTCCGTATACATTGCTAAAACCGTCCAATTTCTGGGATAAGCCGGTGCTGGAGTTGCACGAAGTCAGCAGCGAGCCAGTGGATTTTGCCGGTGTCAGCATTGAGCCGATTGAAGTGCTGCATGGCAAATGGCCGATTCTGGGTTGGCGTATTGGCGATGTGGCGTATTTGACCGATGTCTCGGCCTTGCCGCCCGCTAGCCTGCCCAAGCTGGCCAATTTGAAAGTGCTGTTTCTCGATTGCTTGCGCGAGCAGGAACACCCCACGCATTTGTCGGTCGAGCAGGCGATTAAGCTGGCCACACAGATCGGTGCCAAACAGACCGTGATGATTCATATGACCCACGAGCTTGAATACCACACACTGAGCCAGCGCCTGCCAGCAGGCATGGTGGTGGGCTATGACGGAATGACGATTGCAACAGGACTAAATCATGACGACGAATGTACTGGGCCAGAAGCTCCAACCATGCAGTTTTGACCCGCTAACCGGCTATTTTCGTGACGGCTGCTGTACGCATGATCAGAATGATCCGGGCCAGCATATTGTGTGCGCGGTGATGAGCGAGCAGTTTCTGACTTTTTCCAAACTCGCTGGCAACGATTTATCAACGCCGCGCCCGGAATATGGCTTTGTCGGTTTAAAGCCCGGTGATCGCTGGTGTTTGTGCGCACGGCGCTGGCTGCAAGCGCTGCAAAAGGGTGCTGCACCTAAAATTGTGCTGGCCGCAACGCATGAAGAAATTCTCGATCTGATTTCGCTGGAAACGCTGGTTGAGTACGGAATAGATCGGCCGGTATTTGAGTAGTTAGGTATATGCCTGTAAGTCAAATCAATATTGATCTACAGCTGTATACCCTATTTATTGTTGAGGAGATGCAATTCTTCTGCGCTGAGTTCTCGCCATTCACCCTTCGCCAATTCTCCCAATTCCAAGCGGCCAATCGCGACACGGATTAAACGCAGGGTGTTGACGCCGTGGGCTTCAAGCAGGCGGCGGATATGGCGGTTTTTGCCTTCGTCCAGCGTGATCTCCAGCCAGGCATTTTTATCGCCGCTGCGCAAAACGCTCACTTTCTTAGCGGCCAGTCGTGTGCCATCGTCCAGAGTGACGCCGCGCTGCATCGCAGCGAGCAGCGCCTCGTTGGGCTGTTGATCAATTTGCACATGATAAATCTTGTCCAGATGGCTATTCGGGTCGGTTAGCCGCGCCGCCCAGCGCGTGTCATTGCTAAACAGCAACAAGCCCTCGCTGGCTTTGTCGAGTCGGCCAACGGGTCCCAGATGCGGCAGCTTGGTGCCGTGATCGTTTGAGAAGCAGCTAAACACCGTTTCGCGACCCTTTTCATCGCTGGCGCTGGTAATCAGTCCGCGCGGTTTGTTGAGCATCAGATACACAAATTGCGGCGCGAGCACGGGCTGGCCGTTGACGCTGAGCTGGTCGCGCTCGATATTGATGCGCTGCTCAGGGTCGCGGCAGGGTTGGCCATTGACTGCGACCACGCCGTTGCGCACCAGTTTTTCGCCTTCGGTACGCGAACAGACGCCCAGCTTGGATAGCGCACGCGCCAGACTGACTTTGGCGCCCGTGTCTGGCCCCGCTACGCTTGGCACTCTGGCGCTACTGGCTGGGCGGGAAACGGGTTTACCGAGCGGGCGGGGCGGGCGGTTCTTCATCAATCATCCGAGGTTAAGTGCAAGGTGCAAAAAGAGAGCAATTTTACCGTGGAAAAGCCATCAATTCGCGCAAAGTGGCGGGAAACGCTAAAATAAGCCCATCTTCGTTCCGGACGGGCGCTTGCCCGCATTATGGATAATTTCTTACTTACGCTGCTGGCGCTGTTTCTGGTGGCGCTTAATGGTTTTTTTGTTGCCGCCGAATTTGGTCTGGTCAAATTGCGGCAAACCAAGGTGCAAAGCATTGCCAGAATAGGCTGGCGCGGTCAGATACTGGTCAAGGTGCATGGCCAGCTGGATGCTTATTTATCAGCCTGCCAGCTGGGGATTACGCTGGCTTCATTGGGGCTGGGCTGGATTGGTGAGCCCGCTTTTGCTGGCCTCATCGGCCCGGTGTTTGTCTGGCTAGGGGTTGAGTCGCAGGCCTTGCTGCATACCGTGTCGTTTATTTTTGCCTTTACGCTGATTTCCTTTCTGCATATTGTCGTTGGCGAGCTGGCACCGAAGTCGCTGGCGATCCGCCGCCCGGAAATCATCGCCTTGTGGACGGCGACGCCGCTGTATTTTTTCTACTGGCTGATGTATCCGGCCATCTGGCTGCTCAATCGCAGTGCCAATTTTATTCTGCGGCTGGCGGGGCTGGATGGCTACGCCGGTCATGATAGCCATTACTCCTACGACGAGCTCAAGTTGATCTTGCGGGCCAATCAGGATAGCGAGGAGATGAATCCGCAGGAATGGAATGTGGTCGCGCAGTCGCTCGATTTTAGCAAGCTCAAGGTGGCCGACCTGATGCGGCCATTTCACGAGGCGGCGGTACTGCATACTGACCGAACGCTGGATGAGAACCTGCAAACCATCGCCGAGCAGCGCTTTAGTCGCTATCCCTATGTCGATGAAGAAGGGCAGGTGCTGGGGGTGATTCACCTGAAAAACCTGTTTCTAGCCGAACTGCGCGACGCCGAGCTGAGCGATTTGCGCCAGTTTGTCCGTCCGGTAGAGGAAGTGAGCCCGGATACGCCTGTCATTGAGCTATTTCGCCGTTTTCGCGCCGGAGCGCCGCATTTTGCAATTGCCGCGTATGGCGACGAGCCACCGGTGGGCTTTCTGACGCTGGATAATCTGCTGGCGGCGCTGGTTGGCGAAATTCGCGACGAGTTTCGCCAAAGCCGTAACGACTGGATGCGGCAAGACGACGGCGCGCTGCTCGGCAAAGGCAGTTTGCCGCTATTTTCGCTGGGACGGGCGCTGGGGATGGATATTGATCATCCCGAGGCCGAAACCGTGGGCGGTCTGATTCAGTGGAAGCTGGGCAATCTGCCGGTGGAAGGCCAGTGCATCGAATTTGAAGGATTTGATGTGGTGGTCAAAAAAATGAACGGCCCGCGTATTGTGATGGTGAAAGTGATTCCGCACACTGCGGCGGATGACGTGCTGGAAGACGACAATTAGATCGGTCTTGTCTTCACCCGGCTAAAAAATGACGCTTTCTGCGTCGCTAGGCTGCTGACAAAGTGGGTTACGACATTTCTTAAGTCTCGGCAAAGCCGAGCCTCGGAAATCAGGTTCTGAATTCGCAGCCTTTATGTTTTATTCCCACCCCTCCCGTCCCCTCCTTGAGGGGAGCCTCGCTTCGCGAGCGGGGGCGTCATCAATCTGGCGACGCTCTTTGCATCGTTTTTTGAATGAGTATTTCTAGAATGTGGCATGGGTATGCCGATCAAGCCTTTCTGGTAACTATCACTGATTGATATACCCCTGCGAATAGGGTTTCTTTTTCCCAGTTGAAATCATCGGCGTGCGTGGCGTAGCTGCTGATCTCATTGTCCCAGAGCGCATTGGCAAACGGCTCAAGATAGTGATTGACCAGCTGCAGGATATAGCGGATCGGCTGCCAGTGTTTGGGCTTGTGGTAATCAACAAACACGGCTTTGCCGCCAGCAGGGATGTGCGCCAGCATATGGTCGACAATGGCGCGTTTTTTATCGTCGGGCACTTCGTGCAGCAGAAAGAAGCTGCAAATCACATCGTAACGCCCCTCAACGGCAAAATCGGCGGCGTCGCTGCGGATAACACTGGCCCACGGCATGTTTTTGAGTTTGGCGCTACCGTGCTCGATCTGGATCGGGGTGACGTCGGTTAAGTGAAACTCGCCATGCGGGCCGACTTTTTCGGCCGCTTTCTGCACCAGATCTCCATACACATGCGCCAGTTGCCAGACGCGATCTCCCGGCTTGATCTGGGCCAGATAGCGGCGCATCAGACGCTGATCATTCAAAAACAGCAACACTTTCACCACGATATTGCGATCAAGTGCCTTGACCCAGTTCGGGTCAACGTAGGCCCAGTCGTAAACCTCGGTCATGTATTCGGGAACCCCTTCGTAGTAGGGATTGCTGGCCAGTGCGGGAGGATTTTTGCTCATGATGTCACTCGGCTAAGTGTTGTTTAGCTATATCCTAAGGGGTATTGGCAGGTCGAAGTTTGTTTTAACCCAAGTTTTGAGTGGATAAAACACATCGCGGCATCTCCTGATGGGCGTGTTGTGCATGTAGTGATATGCTGGGCTACGCATTTGTTATTACGTTGTATAACTACGGTAAACGATTCCTGCCTATGTCGATTGAACAGCTTTCCCCGCCACAATTGTGGCAGCACTTTGCGCAAATCTGCCGCTTTCCCCGCCCGTCAAAACACGAAACTGCGCTGCGTGACCACATTCAGGCCTGGGCGCAGGCGCGTGGACTCTCAACCCAGCTTGATCGCGTGGGCAATCTGATTATCCGCAAGGCGGCCAGTGCCGGGATGGAGAACCGTCTTGGCGTGGTTCTGCAGGCGCATCTGGATATGGTGGCGCAAAAAAATGAAGCGACCAAGCATGATTTCATCCGCGACCCGATTCAGCCCCGGATTGTCGATGGCTGGGTCAGTGCTTGCGGCACGACGCTGGGTGCCGATAACGGCATTGGCGTCGCCGCAGCGCTGGCCGTGCTGGAAAGCCCGGAGGTTGTGCACGGGCCGCTGGAGGTGTTGTTCACGCTGGATGAAGAAGCCGGGATGAGTGGCGCGCAAGGTTTGGAGCCGGGTTTGCTGCAAGGGCACCTGCTGCTGAATCTGGACACCGAAGACTGGGGCGAGATTTATGTCGGCTGTGCTGGCGGCATGGACATCAGCTTGAATCGCTCCTTGCATCATGAAGCGCTGCCCGCTGGTTATGTGGTGCGGGATCTGGTGTTGAATGGATTGAAGGGCGGGCATTCCGGGGTGGATATTCATCTAGAGAGGGGTAATGCCATCAAACTGTTGGCCAGATTGCTCTCTGAGGCAATACCCCGGTTTGATGCCCGGCTGCTGAATTTTCGGGGCGGCACGCTGCGCAATGCCTTACCGCGCGAAGCCTTTGCTCAGCTGGCGATTCCGGCCTGTGATGCGGTGCAGTTTGCCCGCTGTGTCGAGCTCTTCAAACAGATTTTGCAGGCCGAGCTGGGCGAGAGTGAGCCCGCACTGCACTTGAGCGTGAGTGATGCCGAGGCAGGTAATTCACTGGCCTTAACCGCCGCAGATACCGTACTGGCGATTGATTTGCTGCTGGCTTTGCCGCATGGCGTGCGCCGCTGGAGTCAGCAGATTGCCGGTGTGGTCGAGACTTCCAATAATCTGGGAGTGGTCAAAATCGACGAGCGCCGTTTCGAGGCCGTGCTGATGCTGCGCTCACTCACTGATAGCGGTTTGCACGAGCTACAAACCATGATCGAAGCACTGGCCAGGCTGGCTCGCCTGGGCGTCGAAGCTTCGGGCGCTTACCCCGGTTGGGCGCCGGATACGGATTCGGCGGCGTTAAAACTGCTGCAGGATGTCTACCAGCAATTGTATGGTCACGCCCCGGCGGTCAAAGTGATTCATGCCGGGCTCGAATGCGGATTGATCGGCCGTGCCTATCCCGAGCTTGAAATGGTCTCGTTTGGCCCGACCATCCGTGGTGCCCATTCGCCGGACGAGCGTGTTGAAATCAGCTCGGTGGCCCAGTTCTGGCAATTACTGCAATCGGCGCTGGCGGCCGTGGCCGAGAAAACCGAGGCCGAATCAACGCCGATAGCGCAAAAGTAATTGCGCCCGGGGCTTGAAATATGGGCTGCTGCCATGCACATTGGGTAAATAATCACATATGACACTGGGGTCAACCATGAAAGCAGGAATGAAACTGGGTTTGGCGCTGATGCTGGCCATGAGTACCGCGCTGGCACACGACTATCAGGTCGGAGATCTGAAAATAGCCCACCCTTGGACTAGAGCGACGCCGCCGGCGGCCAAGATGGGGGGCGTATTTTTATCGGTAAATAATCTGGGTGCAGAAGGCGATACGCTGCTGAAAGCGGAAAGCGCGGTGGCCGAAGTGGCCGAATTGCACCAGATGGAAATGCTCGACGGCGTGATGAAAATGCGCAAGGTCGAAAGTCTGGCAGTGCCTGCCCGAGGCGAGCTAAAGCTGGCGCCGGGTGGCTTGCACATTATGCTGATCAACTTAAAGCAAGGTTTGAAGGAAGGGGAAAAAATCCCGCTCAAACTGACTTTTGCCAAAGCGGGGGTGGTTGAAGTGAAAGTGCGCGTTGAGGCTATGGGCTCCAAAGGCGTTGCGCCGGGTGAAAAACACTAAGCCTGCCTTTTAATCTGCAAAGCGCGCCAAGGATTACCCTTGGCGTGCCAGTAACCAGCGCTTGAGCTCATCAAGCGGCATTGGCTTTCCATAAAAATACCCTTGCGCCACCGTGCAGCCCAGTGCTTTGAGGCGCTCGGCCTGTACCTCGGTTTCCACGCCTTCGGCAATCGTCGATAAACCCAGCCGCTGCGCCAGATCAATGATCAGCTCGACATATAGCCCGGATTTGGAGTGCGCCAGATCATCAACAAAACTCTTGTCGATTTTCAGGCTATCGACCGGCAGTGCATGCAATTGGCCGAGTGAAGAATAACCCGTGCCAAAATCATCAATCGCAATTTCAACCCCAAGCAGTCGTAGCGCCGCCAGGCAGCTGCGGACGGTGTCCGGCTCGTCCATCGCAATGCTTTCGGTGATTTCCAGCTCGAGTATATTGGCAGGCAACCGGTGTTTGCGCAGCGCCTGGTTGACGCTTTGGACCAGATTGCCGGAACGGAATTGCGGGGTGCTGACATTCACGGCCACGCGGGCGGGGGCATTGGCGAGTAGAGCGATTTCCTTGTACGCCCGGCATGCTTCATCAATGACCCAGTCGCCCATTTCCACGATCAGACCCGAGTATTCGGCCAGCGGAATAAAGACGGCAGGGGGGTGGATAAAGCCGTTTTCGCCCGGCCAGCGCATCAGCGCTTCAATCCCGCTGACCTGGTTGTTGGCCAGATTGATCTGTGGCTGATACCAGATCTGCAATTGCTGATGGTGAAATGCCGAGCGCAACTGGCGGATGATCTCGTGGCGCCAGCGGGTATTGGCCTCCATCTCGGGGACAAAACTCGCCCAGCGCGGATGGGTTTTGGTCTTGGCCTGATTCAGGGCAATATTGGCCTGCTCAAGCAATTGCAAGCCATTGGCCTGATCCTGATTCAGGCTGCGAATTCCCAGCGCAATCTGCACCGGAATTGTATGCTGCTGCGCCTGTAGCGGAGAGTCAAAGAGCTGGAATAACTGATCCGGGTTGACATGCCTGATCGGGCCAAACAGCCCGAAAACGTCGTTGCCCAGACGGGCCACCAGTGTATCCTTGCTGGCAAAATGATGCTTGAGGCGCTGCGCCAGCGAGTGCAACAGTGCATTGCCCACTTCATAACCCAGCCCGTCATTGATGTCGGAAAAACGGCACAAGTCCAGAATCACCACCGCCTGTGCTTCATGGCGGCTGCGCGGTACATGGCCAAGCTGCTCAATAAACCAGCTGCGATTGCCCAGCTGGGTCATTTCATCGTGATAAGCCAGATAGTTCAAACGCTCAAGCTGGCATAAATGCCCCAGCGAAGCCGAAGTATTGGTCGCAAAAACGCTGGCAATTTGCTCAAAATTGCCAAATTCGGTCAGCAGGGTTTTAAATTGCAGGTAAATGACCGCCTGATCATGACCCGCCTGCAGGTGTAGCCAGATTTCGCGTGCACTGAAATGGTGGCTGCCCGATTGCGGGCGCTGCGAGAGCAGGTGCAGGGCGCTGGCGAGTAACTCGGTACTGCATGCGCCCAGATCGTTGGCTGTCGCTGTGAATTGGGGCGGGGTATGAATTTTGGCGACAAAGCCGATACAAGGTCGGTCAAAAATACGTGGGGCATGATCCAGAATAGCCTGGGCAAAGTCTTTGAAATTGGTGCATTCCATCAATTCGGTTTCGGCGTGCACAATCATTTCCAGCCCGCGGCGATTGGCCGAGATGGCGCAAATCTGTGCGTAGCTGCGTAAAGCTGAAGACAAAGCAGTAATCAGGCGATTGCTGGTGAGCTCGGTTTTCAGACGATAATCATTGATGTCGTGCAAATTGAAAATGCCAGGCTCGGGGGCCAGACCCGGCTGGCCAGTACGTAAGATGATGCGCACTTCTTTCAAACCCAGAATGCCGCGAATCTTGGCCACCAGATCCAGCCCGGCAAAATCGTTTTCCATCACGACATCGAGCAAGATCACGGCAAAGTCATTCCGTGTGAGCAGAATTTCGAATGCTTCCCGTGCGCTGTAGGCGTGAACCAGATCGATATTTCTGCCCAGCAACTGGGTGTTTTTCAGCGCCAGACTGGTACTTAAATGGATGTCCTGATCGTCATCAACAATCAGAATGGGCCATGCAGGCAGTGTGGATTCGGCGCCGGGAAGGTCTTCATTGGCAAAGACGAGGAGGTCGTCACTCATACAGGAAAAGCTCTTGGTCTGATTTCCCTACTTTAGCAGTTGTTGGCTCTAATGCTCAGTCTTATTGGTATTGATGGACTAAAAAAGCAAAACGAGGAAAGATGTCAGCCTATCATTAGCGTCTCCTTAACTAGCCGGCAACCGTGAAACTGCATCTTTCAACGAGTCTTTGGCTACTCGCCTATCTATTGTGTTGTCTGCTCGATTCAGCCTTGCTCCGAACAGGAAACAGCTTTGGTCCGGTCAGTCTGGCCGGAGGCGTGGCGCTGGCCGCGCTATTGCAACACGGCTGGCGGATTTTGCCCTGGCTAGCGCTGCTGATGTGTCTGCCCGGTCTTTTGCTGGCTTTGCCTCTTGCCCAAGTGCTGCTGCTGGCTACGGCCAAAGCGGCCTGCTGCGCCTTCTCGTTTTTCTTGCTGGCTTATCCTGCACCTTTGACTGAATTCAAAACCCGGCACGCTTTGTGCCTGCTCTGGTCGGCAGCGGGTGTGTCCTGTGCGGTTTATGCGTGGTTGCTTAGCGATCTGCTGCCGTTGGCTGGCGGTGATCAGAGCTGGCAAAGTGGCTTTACGCTGCTCTGGCTGGGGCAAGCCTTGGGCATACTGATTGTGGTGCCCGGTTTTCTGGCGCTACAGGATGAAATTCGCGAGCTGAGGGCTAATTGGTTGATAGAAGCGACTACCCTAGTTTCGATCGCCGCTTGCGGTGCCATGCTGCTGTTGTCGGATCGCTATCACGATAGTTTGCAACTCACTTACCTGTGTTTTCCCCTGCTGGCTTGGTCTTCATTGCGGCTGGGGCAGGTGGGTAACAGCTTGATTGCGCTGGTGCTGCTGCTGATTTTGGGGAGCCCATCGGTGGCCGCGGGCTTGCCCGGCGAGCAGATGCTGCAGCAATTGGTATTGCTGGGCATGGCGTTGCAAATGGGAATACTGATTGCCGTGATCCGCCGCGAAAGCGAGCAGGCTCTGGCCGATGCCCGCATTGCCAAGCAGGTATTTAACCACGCCTCCGAAGGCATTATGCTTATTTCCAGCCAGCACAAAGTGCTGGCGGTCAACCCGGCATTTAGCCGGATTACCGGTTATTCGGAAGCCGATGCACTGGGCCGTCCTTCCCGCATTTTTGATACGCGGCCCGGCAATCCCAATCATTCGCAGCGGCATTTGCTGGAGCAATTACAGCAAACTGGCCACTGGGAAGGCGAAATGCAGGACAAGCGCAAGGATGGCGAGCTGTATCCGGCCTGGCTCTCGATCAGTGCGGTGCATGATCTGGAGGGGAGGCTTAATCGCTACGTCGGTATTTTCTCTGATTACACCAGCCGCAAACAGGCCGAGCAGCGGGCGCACTATCTGGCGCGCCATGATTCACTCACCGATTTGCTCAATCGCAATGGTTTTCACGAAGAGCTGGCCAAGGCGCTGATCCGGGCCAGCACCAAGCGGCGTGGTCTGGCGCTGCTGTTTATTGATCTGGACCGCTTCAAGTCGATCAACGATACGCTGGGGCACGATGTGGGTGATCAGCTGCTGCGAATTGTGGCGCAGCGGCTGCGCATGCATCTGAAGCAGGATGATGTGGTGGCACGTCTGGGCGGTGATGAATTTACCATTGTGCTGGAAAACATCCATCAGGTGCAGCAGGTCTCGCAGGTGGCCGAACGCTTGCTGCAGGCGATGGCCGAAAGCTATCTGATTGATGGGCAAGCGCTGTTTGTCACCGGCTCGATCGGCATCAGCATGTATCCGAATGACGGCAGTATCGCTTCGCAACTGATGCGCAATGCCGATCTGGCCATGTACCGCGCCAAGGATCTAGGCAAAAATGCTTATCAGTTTTATGCCCATGAAATGAACAGCCTCAATACCCAGCAATTTTCAGTGCAAGCCGCTTTGCGCTTTGCGCTGGAGCGCAATCAGCTGCAGCTGGTCTATCAGCCGCAGATGAATCTGGCGACAGGGCAGCTCAGTGGCATGGAGTGTTTACTGCGCTGGCAGCACCCGGAAATGGGCTGGATTTCACCGGCAGAATTTATCCCGATTGCCGAAGAAACCGGCCTGATTGTGCCAATTGGCCACTGGGTTTTGCTACAGGCCTGCCGCACAGCCCAGCAGTGGCGCGAATCGGGTTTGCTGGTGCCCAAAGTGGCGGTGAATTTGTCGGTTCGCCAGTTCAAGCCTGGCGTATTGCTTGAGCAAGTCTCCAGCGTGCTGGCTGAAACGGGCTTTCCGGCCTATCTGCTTGAGCTGGAAGTGACCGAAAGCCTGATCATGCACCGTATCAATGAAGTAGTTGATATTATGAATGCGCTCAAGGCCATGGGCGTAACGCTGGCGATTGATGATTTTGGCACTGGGTATTCTTCGCTGTCCCAGCTCAAGCACTTGCCGCTTGATATTCTGAAAATTGATCGCTCGTTTATCACCGGCATTCCGCAAAACGACGACGATCTGGCGATTGCCCAGAGTATTGTGGCGATGGCGAAAAAACTCAGCCTCAGTGTGGTGGCTGAAGGCGTAGAAACCGAGGCGCAAATGCTGGCGCTGCGTGCAGCTGGCTGCGATACGCTGCAGGGGTTTTATTACGCCAAACCATTGCCCGCAGCCGAAATTGCGGCAATGATGCCAAAAGTCTGAGTGGATATATTCCTCAGGGGTATGTCCATATGGCGCTATCTGGTATTGCCTTGCAGCTTAATACCCTATGGCTGTATTGAGTGCCAGCCACAATGAGAGTGGCACAAACAACAGTGCGTACAAGGTGCCTGCAACCACTTGTGCCGCCACCAGCTCGGGGTCTTGCTGGTATTGCTCGGCTAGTAGATAGTTGAGCACCGCAGGCGGCAGGGCGCCAAATAGCAGCAAAATGCCAGCCTGTGCGTGTGGCAGCCAATGCGCCAGCGGCCAGGCCAGCGCCAGACCCACTACCGGGCACAAGATGCCGCCAAGCAAACCGGCGCCCCAGCGGCTGACTTTAAATTGAGCCATGCGCACACCGAGCGCGAATAGCATCAGCGGAATGGCGATTTCACCCAGCATTTTGATGGGCTTGAGCAGCCAGTCGGCCAGCGTCAGCTGTGTATATTGCACCACCAATCCGGCCAATAGTGCCCAGATCATTGGCGTTTTCAGTACATCGAGCAGTGGTGCTTGCCGATTGAATAATTTGATGCCCAACGTGAAATGCAGCAAATTGATCAGCACAAAAATAGCCACCGCGCCTTGAAAATGGGCTTCACCAAACGCGAAGAGCCACAGCGGCAGGCCCATATTGCCGGTATTGGTGAACATTTGCGGCACGCTAAATGCAGCGGCGTTCAGGCCAGAGCGGCGCGCGACCAGATACGCGACCAGACCCGAGCCCAGTACGATGAGCGTGGCACATAGCATCAGCGGCCAGTAGGTGAGTAGCGAGGCATTTTTACCGGCCATGGCGCTAAACACCAGCAGCGGCGAGAGCAGATCAATATTGAGCCGGTTGGCCCCGCTCATGTCCACCGGCCGATGCCGCGCATAAGTCCAGCCAATCAGCACAATAATGAGTACAGGCGCGATAATTTGCAGCAGCGGATAGAGGGTGTGCACAGTGTTCCTTCCCGTCGCCGATTAACGCGCGCCGTAGACCATGCGTCTGGCAAAGCCTTTGCGCAGCCAGGCCAGCTGGTCAATCGCCAGCAGCGCAACGCTGCGGGCGTGCTTGATCGGATAGGCGGGCGAGTCAAACACGCTGATCAGGCTGTCGGTAAAGGCCGTGACCAGCCCGGCATCGCGCGCTCTGAGCTGCCGATAGCGTTGCAGGCTGGCCGCTTCGCCCAGCGCCGCTTTGGGTGTTTGTGCCAGTACGTGTGCCAGCGTTTCGGCGTCGCGCAGCCCCAGATTCAGGCCTTGTCCGGCCACCGGGTGCAGTGTTTGTGCTGCATTGCCAATCAACACCACGCGCTCGCCAACGACCGAGTTGAGTGTTTTTAAGGCCAGCGGCCAGCTGGCGCGTTCGCCAACGGCGCTAAATCCGCTGAGCCGGTCGGCAAAGCGCTGCTCCAGCTCGGCAATAAACGCCTCATCCGACAAGGCCAGGCGCGCGGCGGCTAGCTCCGGGGTTTGCGTCCAGACCAGAGTGTAATCCATACCATTGGGGAGTAATGCCAGCGGGGCGTCATCAGCAAAGCGCTCGAAGGCAATACCCCCGTGAGGCTGCTTGGGGGTGACTTTGGCTAGCACCGCATGCTGTGCGTATGATTTAACGCTTTGCCGGATATCGTGCAATTGATCAATCAATTGCCCGCCATCAGCCAGCACCAGCAAGCGGCAGGTGAGCTGGTGCTCGGATTCAAGAGCATTGTGCGAGGTTTGCAGTTTGACCTGCGTAAACCGGGCCATCTGCCGGACAGCGCTGACCCGTGTGCCTAGTGCGAGCGGCGCCTGGCCTGCGGCGACGACATCCAGCGCATGCTGCGCCAGCGCCTGATACGGTACGGTACAGCCCAGCTCTGGCAATTCAAGCTCCTCTGCCGTCAGCACCGTGCGGCCCAGCGTGCCCGCTTGCGAGACATGCACGCGGGTGATCGGCGTCGCGCCCAGCTGGTCTGACCATAAGCCCGCTTGTTGCAGTGCCACGATGCTCGAATGGGCAATGGCCAGCGCACGCGGGTCTTTGCCAATGTGCGATTTGGCTTCAACCAGCAAAACATCGTGGCCGCTGGCCGTCAGTTTTTGCGCCAGCAGCGCGCCCACGGGGCCGCCGCCAACGATCAGAATATCCAGATGGTGGGGGAGTCGTTCAATCAGCATGGTTGGTTTCCAGACGGGGCAAGTCGGAAAGCCGCCCATCTGGCTTATGCGCTCGATGGCGAGCAGATGGGGGCTTTGGCGGCTATTTTACCGCCGGGCGCTGCTAGCGGTGAATTATTTGCCCGCAGCCATCACCGCTTCGATGTCGGCAACGGTTTTTGGACAGGCCGCAGTCAGATTTTCGTGACCAGTCGCATTAATCAGTACGTCGTCTTCAATGCGAATGCCGATGTGTTCAAACGCTTTGGGCACATTAGCGGCGGGGCGGATATAAAAACCCGGCTCGACTGTCAATACCATGCCGGCTTTGAGCTCACGCCATTGCCCATCGACTTTGTAAGCGCCCACATCGTGCACGTCCAGCCCCATCCAGTGTCCGGTGCGGTGCATATAAAACTGGCGATAGCTTTCGGTCTCGATGACTTCGTCGAGTGTGCCTTTGAGCAAGCCCAGATCAATC
This sequence comes from Chitinibacter sp. FCG-7, assembly GCF_040047665.1. Classification (NCBI taxonomy): domain Bacteria; kingdom Pseudomonadati; phylum Pseudomonadota; class Betaproteobacteria; order Neisseriales; family Chitinibacteraceae; genus Chitinibacter; species Chitinibacter mangrovi. Next base: position 309,602 of record NZ_CP157355.1, on the reverse strand, counting down.
ATGCCCTGCGCCAGTACCCGGGTGGCGGCATCGTGCGGGGCATTCCAGGTTTTGCCCGGCGCACATTGCGCCAGCGCAGCGTATTGCGCCGCCAGCGTGATCTCGTAAACGGCTTTCTGTTCGCTGCTAAAGCGGCCATTGACCGGGAAAGTGCGCGTAATGTCGCTGGCGTAGCCGTGCAATTCGCAGCCCGCGTCGATCAGCAATAAATCTCCATCACGCAGCACACCGTTATTTTCGCCATAGTGCAAGACGCAGGCGTTCGGGCCACTGGCCACAATGCTGCCATAGGCCGGAAAACGGCTGCCCTGACGATAGTAATCATGCAGGATTTCAGCTTCGACCTGATATTCGAATTGATCCGGCTTGGTAAATTGCATGGCACGTATATGCGCCTGTGCGTTGATAGATGCTGCCTGGCGCAAGATACCCACTTCAAAATCATTTTTGATCAGCCGCATTTCATCCACGACGCTGCGTACGTCAACCACGGTGGTCGGCGCGCTGATTCCGGTGCGTACCAGCGAGCGCACATTGGTAAGCCAGCGGTTGATCTGGCGATCCCAGCGCATTTCCTTGGCCAGCGGGTAATAAATGCGCGGCTGGTTTTTCAGTAGCTCGACCATGCGGCTATCGAGCTCATCCAGCGAGTAGGCTGCGTCAAAACCGAACGTGCTGGCGGCAGCGGCCGGGCCAAAACGGAAGCCATCCCAGATTTCGCGTTCCTGATCTTTCGGGCGGCAGAACAGGATGTTCTCAACCCGCTGTTCGCCAATGATTTGCACAAAAACCGCATCCGGTTCGCTAAAACCGGTGAGGTAGTAAAAGCTGGAGTCAAAACGGAATGGGTAGGTGGTGTCGGCGTTGCGGATGATTTCCTGCGTCGTTGGAATGATCACAATGCCCGGTGCCAGCTGCTGCGCCAACTGGGCCCGTCGCTGAATGCAGGTTTCGATAAGCTGTGTGTGTTGCATGACAAGGCCTTTGAATGGGCGATCAGGAAAGAGCAAATTATAAGGCCGCAATCGTGATTGCGGCCTGATTGTGCGGCGATAAAATGACTATCGCTTTACCTGATTGAAACGTTTGGTGTTTTCGGTTGCATCGGCGTAGCCTTCCAATTTTTCGCCGACTACCTGGTCAATATTATCGAGCCGCTCTTGCGGTGACGGGTGAGTGCTAAACAGCAGCGCGACCGTGCTGTCGCTGGCGTTGACCGAGCCGAGCAATTGCAACACGCTGACCAGCGCATACGGGTTGTAGCCTGCGCGGGCAGCCAGCACCATGCCATTGACATCGGCAACATACTCGTCGTTTTTGTCCAGCCCCCGGACAAAAATCTCGGACAGGGCTTTGCCACCTTTTTCACCGGCTTTGGCACCCGATTTGCCGCTATTGTAGTCGGCGACAATCGAGATCAGATCCGAGCCTGCCTGTTGGCTTTTGCTGCTGATTAGCGCTTTAACATGGTGTTTTTGCGTTACATGGGTAATTTCATGCCCCAGAATGGCTGCCAGTTCGGCTTCGCTGCGGATGCGATCCCACAGCCCGCGTGTGATCAGGATGTACCCGCCAGCAGCGGCAAAGCTGTTGATATTGGGTGTATCAATCACGCCAAAACGCCAGTTCAGGTGTGGCTGTTCGGATTGCATGGCAACCCATAGCCCCACCTGGTTCACATAGCGCTGAACTTTGGCATCGTTCATCAGTGGCGCAGCGCCCAGCAGATTGGCCATTACATTGTGGCCAAGCACTTCTTCCTGTTCGGGCGTGAGCCCTTTGACCGAAGTATTGAGTGCCTCGCCAGCGTTGCTCAGTACGCTAAGGCCTTTCGATAGCGTGTCACCACTGAGCAGTTTGCCCAGATCCAGTGCGTGAGCCGGTGCCGCCAGACTTGTGGTGATGGCTGCTGCAAGGGCAAACGGAAGTAAGAACTGCTTTTTCATGTTTAGGGCCTCCGCTCTTGTTGTTGCTTGTTGCTGGGTGCAGATGTAGGCGTTGAATTGGCAAATGCGGGTACTTGCACCGGAATTAATTGATTGGCTTGCGCTGATTTTTGCGCGTCAGCGCTATTGGCTGCATAGCTGCTCATTTTGGCGACTTCGGCCAGATTCGGTCGCGCATTCTGGATTTCTTCGGCCGAAAGACCTTTGACGCCGGTGGTTACGGTTTTGCCTGATGATCCCGTTTTAATCACATTGGCCAGTGCAGTGCTCGAACTCGTGGTGCCGCTGCTGGTGCGCACATTGAGCAGCTTAATCCAGCCCGCTTGCCCGCTCGGCAATTTCACCTGCATCCACGCCCCTTTACGTGACTGGATGTCAACCAAGGTGTTGCTGGGTACATTGCCCAGTACGGCGGCATCGAGAAAAGGTTTGTCGCGCAAATCGGTTTTGCGGATCACTGTGCCTGGTTCGGCCAGAGCAAGGCTGCTGAGCAGTAGCAGCGAGTAAAACATGCGAGTCATAAATTCACCTGCAAACGGAAAAATTAAAATACATCAGTGCGATTGGCTATTTTGGCTATTGGCCCGGTATTTTGGTTCAAACAATTCAACGGCCTGCTCGCGCCCTTTGACCGAATAAGTGCCATGATCAATAAACTCGAATGGCGTATCGGTTTGCAGGCAGGCGGCCCTGCAATTTTCCGAGATCAGAACTCGGGCCACTCCCTTGGTAAGCCCTTCGATGCGGGAGGCTAAATTCACGGTATCACCAATCACCGTATAATCAAGCCTTGATTCCGAGCCAATAAATCCCACAACGGCTTTGCCGGTATGCAAGCCAATACCGACTTCAAATTCAACTTGTACTTCATGTAGTTGCGCGCGAAATGATTCTACCGCTTGCGCCATCTCCAGCGCGGCTGCAACGGCATGATTGGCGTGTTGCTCATCATGCGCCGGTGCGCCCCAGAATGCCATGATGGCGTCGCCAATAAATTTGTCCAGCGTGCCACCGTGTTTGAAAATAATCGCTACCTGCATTGAAAAATACCGATTAAGCAATTCAACCATAAATTCAGGTGGGTGATTCTCCGACAAAGTGGTAAAGCCGCGGATATCGGAAAACAGCACGGTCAGCTCGCGTGCTTCGGCTTTTTTATTCAGGTCAATCTCGCCACGGGCAATCAGCTCGCCAACGACGCGTGAATCAAGAAAACGCGAAAACATCGCCACAGCTTGTTCGCGGCTGGCTTTTTCCGATAAATAAGACAGCAATGCGGCCAGCCAGAAGTAAATCCACGCCCATGCCAGCGGCGCAGCCAGCGGCAGAAACCAGTATTTTTTCAACCCCAACCAGGCAATCGCAATCGTGATTACACTGATGCTCAGCAAAGCCGCTGCCAGCCAGAGCGTGTTTTTGCCCTTGCTAAAACCGAGCATCAGCAAGGCGCTCAGGATTGCAGCCAGTAGGGCAAAAGGTTGGCGTGGCGGATCTCGCAGCCAGTCATTGTGCTGCAGATTGTCGATTGCGGTGGCAAGGATTTCAACGCCGGGGTAGGTCTGGCTCAACGGCGTGGGCCGGAAATCCTGCAAGCCTGGCGCGGCAGTCCCAATAATCAGCGTTTTGCCGCGAAACTCGGTAGGAGAGCGCTTGGGAGTGGCACTATTGGCATCCAGGTACAGGCTGGAGTATGAAATGTGCAGGCGCTGATGTTGCCAATTGAGCCGGATTTTATCCTGCTGGACCGCTGGCCACTGAAAATCAAGTGCCAGCCGCTGTGGCAAAGAGGGAATTAACCAGCCGTCAATGGTTTCATGAATCAGGTATTGTCGCCCGATGCCGTCGGCATCATCGCTGAAGTTGATTAGGCCACCGCGCCAGGATGAACGATCAAGCACGGCTGGCAGCATCAGCGTCGCGCTCGCATCGGCTTTGGCCTTGGCTGTGGCAATCAGGCCCACGCTTTTGGGGAGTTCAGCGAGCCGGGTGCGGTTGCCGTCGGCAAGCAGGGTATGGGCAAAATACAAATTATTGTATTGGGCTGCGGTTTGCCTGAATAAATCGTCCGACTCGGTGCCAAAGGTATCGGGCTCGTTAAACATCATGTCAAACACGATGGCTTTGGGCTGCTGCGCGGCCAGATAGTCGATCAGCTCAGCATGAATCGAGCGCGGCCAGGGCCATTTTCCGGCGACCTCGTTCATTTCCTCCAGGCTTTTCTGGTCAATATCAATGATCAGAACATTGTCGCTGGCCACTCGGGTGTGCGCATGCCATTTGAGCATGACATCGCCTGCAGATAGATCGATACGGCGGCTGAAATTGAACACGCCGTAGTCGAGTACCAGCAAAAGCAGCAAAACGGCAAAGAGCGAAACAAAGGTGAGTCGTTGGCGCATGGCGGTACAGCTGAGTCGGGGTAAGTCTTTATAACCCATTTATGCGCGGACAAAAAAACAAAATCGCCGCGCTGCGTCCTGCCGCTGCGAAAACCAATGCCTTAATCGCTACATCCTTAATCGCGATGTCCGCCGTGCAGACCAGCAAAACACACCTGCAACATATGTTTGATGATCTGCTCATTATCGAGCTTGCTGTAGCGTTGCAAAAATTCGACTGCCGGATCGCAGGTTCGCGAATAGTAGCTGAACAAAATCACGTCGCTGGGCAGGCTGGCGTCTAGATCACCACTTTTTTGCGCCTTGGCGACCAGTTTTTCCAGCTGGTAATTGAGCTTGAGTACCCGGCCGACGTATTTGAGGTTGCGCGTCAGCATATCGCGCACATGCGCGCTCGTGGATGGCAAAAACGGCATGCCGCCTTCCAGCCTGACCCGAAGCGCCCATTCGAGCATGGCGCTGAGCACTTCAATCGGTTTGAGGTCTTTATCGAGCTGATCCAGAAAGTCACCCGCACCATCGATCAGCCTGATCATGGCTTCGCCCACCAGGTCTTCCTTGGATTTGAAGTGTTTGTACAGACTAGGTTTAGAGATGCCCACGGCGCTGGCGACATCATCCATCGTCATCAAATCAAAACCCTTGTCTTTCAGGATCATGGTGGTCGCATCGAGAATCGCATTTTCGCGCAATTTGAATGCCTGATCTTTAAAGCTTAGCTTGCCAAGTATACTCATCGGTCTATTTTGCTACTAACTAGTAGCTTTTATATTGAAGTAGTAGTAATGTTATCACTAGTGTATTCGTTTTGATACCATAACGATGGATGAACGGTCTATATGAACCAAGCAGCCAAACAACGCATCGCCGTCATCGGCTCGGGCATTTCCGGGCTGGCCAGCGCGTATTTCCTGAGTCGAGCCCACGAGGTGGTGCTTTTTGAGGCCGGTAGCTATCTTGGCGGCCATACCAATACCGTCGAGGTGACGCTGGAAGGGCGCACAGCCCCAGTTGATACCGGCTTTCTGGTGTTTAACGAAAAAACCTACCCCAATCTGATTGCGCTGCTGGCCGAGCTGGGCGTGGGCAGCTATGCCACCGATATGTCGTTTGGGGTGTCACTCGATGACGGGCGGCTGGAATGGGCTGGGACTAATCTCGATACGGTGTTTGCCCAGCGATGCAATCTGCTCTCGCCGCGTTTTATCGGCATGCTGCGCGATATTCTGCGCTTTAATGCTGCCGCACCGGAAAACCTGCAAGAGTGCTTGCACAGCGGTGCGACGCTAGGTCAATTGCTTGAATCGGGCCAGTATGGCGCAGCGTTTCGCGATGCCTATCTGCTGCCAATGGCTGCAGCAATCTGGTCCAGCTCGCCCAACGATATTCTGGACTTTCCCGCCGCCACCTTTTTGCGTTTTTGCCTCAATCACGCGCTACTGCAGGTCAATGACAGGCCACAATGGCAAACCGTGCAGGGCGGTGGGCGTGAATACGTGCGCCAAATCGCCGCCACGCTCGGCGATATCCGCCTCAATAGCCCGGTGAGCCGGATTGAGCGGACAGCAGAGGGCGTGCTGGTTCACTTTGCGCAGAAGGGTGTGCAACAGGCCGAGCTGTTTGACGCAGTGATATTGGCCACGCACGCGCCGCAATCGCTGGCCATACTGGCCGATGCCACCGAGGCCGAACGTGCGGTGCTCGGCGCAGTGCGCTATCAGCCCAATACGGCTGTGCTGCATACCGATGTCAAACAACTGCCGCAACGGCGCAAAGTCTGGTCGGCCTGGAATTATCTGGGCGGAGCTGCCGTATCGGGCGAGCGCCCGGTGTGCGTGAGTTATCTGCTCAATCAATTGCAGAATCTGCCATTTGAAACGCCAGTGGTGGTAACGCTCAATCCGTTTACGCCACCAGCACCACAGACCGTGCTGGCACAGTTTGATTATGAGCATCCGGTCTTTGATCAAGCTGCGATTGATGCGCAAGCGCAACTACCTGCCATTCAGGGGCTGGATCGGGTCTGGTTTGCCGGCGCCTGGACGGGTTATGGTTTTCACGAAGACGGACTTAAATCTGCCTTGCGGGTGGTGGCCGATTTTGGCCTGCTGCCTGATTGGGCGAAGGTGACATGATGCCCGCCGCGGCCTACTTGCTGCGCGGTCAGGTGATGCATGCCCGGCTCCGCCCTATCATCAACCGCTTTGTGTATCCGGTGTTTTGTGTGCGGCTGAATCTGGCGCGGCTCTCCGAGCTGCGCGGGCGCTGGTTTGGCGTCGATTGCATGCGGGCGGTAAGTGTGCAAAGCCGTGATTATGGCCCGCGAGATGGTTCTGATTTGCTGTGCTGGATACGGCAAGTTTTGCGCGAACACGATCTGCCGCACGATGGTGAAGTCTGGCTGCAAACGTTTCCGCGCGTGCTGGGTTTTGTATTTAATCCGGTCAGTTTCTGGTATTGCCACGATGCAAACGGCGATTTGCGCGCTGTACTGGCCGAAGTGAATAACACCTTTGGTGATACGCATAGGTATTTGCTCATAGCTCAAGCTGGTGCTGTGATTGATGAAGATACCCCCTTGCTATCGCGCAAGCTGATGCATGTATCGCCATTTTGCGCGGTGTCTGGTCATTATCAATTCCGTTTGCGCGACACGGCCAGCACGGCTTTTGTCGGTATCGACTACTTCGATGATGCCGGTTTGCTGATCAAAACCGCCATCGGCGGGTATAAACAGCCATTAAATGATGCCAGCATGCTGCGTGCACTGCTGGCACAGCCTCTGCTAACGCTGGGTGTTTTCGCCAAAATCCACTGGCAGGCACTGAAACTGTGGTGTCAGAAAGTGCCTTTTTACCGCCAGCCCCCGGCTCCAGAGCCCAATCTCAGTTTTCAAACGCCGCTGAGCGTGAAAGCCAGCTTCGTCAATGATCGCAGTTTCAATGACCGCAATTTAGAGGAGCGTTCATCGTGAGCCAAACCCGCACCCTGACTATCAGCGCCAACCGCAGCTTGCCCAATGCGGCCAGATTATTTTTGAAATTGCTCAGCCAATTGCGCCATGGCCATTTGCAGCTGATTACGCCGGAAGGCGAGTGCATGACCTTTGGCGATTTGCACCAGCCTCCTAGCGCCACCTTGCAGATTAATGACTGGCGTGCCTGTGGGCGCATTATCAAGGCGGGTGATATCGGTTTTGCCGAAAGCTATGCCGCAGGCTGGATTGATAGCCCCGATCTGACCTCGGTGCTGCGCCTGGCCATCCGTAATGAAGCGGTGCTTGAGCAAATGGTGTTTGGTGGTAAATGGGCCACGCTGTGGTATCGGCTCAAGCACTTGCTGCGCCCCAATACCCGCGAGGGCAGCCGAAAAAATATCCACGCGCACTACGACATCGGTAATGATTTTTACCGGCTGTGGCTTGATCCAAGCTGGACGTATTCGAGCGCGATTTTTGCCGGCGATTTTGCCCAGTCGCTGCAAAGCGCCCAGCAGCGCAAATACCAGCGCATTATTGACGAGTTGGGTTTACGCGCCGGGCACCGGGTGCTGGAAATCGGCTGCGGCTGGGGCGGTTTTGCCGAGCACGCCAGCCGCCTAGGCATCCATGTGCACGGCGTGACGATTTCACCAGCCCAGCTGCAGATTGCGCAAGCACGAATCGACGCGCAGGGGCTCAATGCCCTGGCTGATCTGGAAATCTGCGACTACCGCGATCTATCCGGCCAGTACGATGCGATTGTGTCGATTGAAATGTTCGAGGCCGTTGGCGAGCGCTTCTGGGCGCAATATTTTGCCACCGTGGCCGAACGGCTCAAGCCCGGCGGACGGGCGCTGATTCAGACCATCACCATTGATGAGCGCTATTTCGAGCGCTATCGCAGCAGCACCGACTTTATTCAGCAATATATTTTCCCCGGCGGCATGCTGCCCAGCCCCGAGCGTTTTGTCGGCAAGGCCGAGCGGGCAGGCTTGAAAACGTTGGACCAATATCGTTTTGGCCGTGATTACGCTGAAACGTTACGCCGCTGGCTGGCTGATTTTGAAGCGCAGCACAACACGATTCGCGAGCAGGGTTTTGATGAATCGTTTATGCGGATCTGGCGGCTGTACCTGACGTATTGCGAAGCAGGCTTTGATGAGGGGCGAACTGATGTTATTCAATTCCTATTACAGAAAAGCCGTTAATACCAGCTTGGGTATAGCGCTAAAGCGCATATTGATTGCAGCTTTGATGGCAATACCCCTTGCTCAGATGGCGCATGCCAATGCCTGGCGCGAGCAAATCCCGCAGGCGCGCGCGATTGGCAGTGGCGATCTGCGCTGGTTCGGGCTGAAAATCTACACCGCCCGGCTCTGGAGCGAGCAAAGCCGTTTTGACCCAGCCGCACCCGCAGCGCCGTTTGCGCTGGAGCTGACCTACCACCGCAGCATTAGCCGTGAGCAGTTTGTAAAAACCAGTCTGGACGAAATCACCCGGCTGTTTGGCAATCGCTATCCGGCCACCACACTCAAGCGCTGGGAAGCCGAGATGCAGCGCGCATTTACCGATGTGAAGGAGGGCGACCAGCTGATCGGCGTCTATCTGCCCAATGCGGGCTGCCGTTTTTATAGCCGCAGTCAATTGCTGGCCGAAATTCGTGACCCCGAATTTGCCAAAGCCTTTTTTGCCATCTGGTTTGACGAGCGCACCAAGGACAGCGGTTTGCGCGCGCAGCTGATCGGGAGCCGGTGATGAGTTCCGCGATAAACCCAGCGATACAGCCGCCGCGCCCGCCATCGCACCCAGAAGGCGCCGCAGGCCATTCGCGTTTTGCTCTGGCAGCCTATGGCGCGCTGGGTCTGCCGCTGGCGATGTCGGCCTTGCCGGTGTATGTGCAGATTCCAGCGTATTACAGCACGCATCTGGGGCTGGCTTTGGCGGGCACCGGCTGGGTGCTGTTTCTGGCGCGCCTGATCGATACCGTCCAAGACCCGTGGCTGGGGCGCTGCATTGATCGCCTGCAGGGGCGGCAGCTAAATGTGTGGCTGATCGCCGGCGCGCTTTTGCTGGTGCTGGCCTTTGCCGGATTATGGCTGCCGCAAGTCAGTGGGGGGTATCTCACGCTATGGCTTGCTGTGATGCTGGTTGTGGCCTATACGGCGCACAGTATGCTCAATATTGCCTATCTGGCCTGGGGGGCTAGGCTGGGCCAGGAGCAGCAATTGCTTGGCGCTGCAGGCTGGCGCGAGGGGGCAGGCCTGCTGGGCGTAATTGCGGCCAGCGTGTTGCCAAGCGCGATTATGAGTTCGCCACGGGAAGATTTAAGTCATGGTTTTGCCTGGTATAGCCTCGCTTTTGCACTGCTGGTCGCGATCAGCCTTGCTGCTTTGCTGCGCGGCGCGCCTCGCTGGCACAAAGCACCATCTTCGACACTGAGCTGGTCGCAAGCGCTGCAGCTGATGCGGCAGAACACCGCATTTACCCGGCTGCTATGGCCGTACAGCTTAAATGCGATTTCAGTTGCGATTCCGGCCACGCTGGCGCTGTTTTTTATTAATGATCGCATCGGTGCGCCGCAATGGGCGGGCGCTTTTCTGGCTGCCTACTTTATTGCCGCTGCGTTGGGGCTGCCGATCTGGGTGCGGATTGCCAAGGTGCGCGGTGTGCTGTGTACATGGCGGCTGGGCATGCTGCTGGCGATTCTGAGCTTTTGCGGTGCCAGCGTGCTGGGGCAGGGCGACACCACGGCTTATCTGCTGGTCTGCATCGCTGCGGGTCTGGCGCTGGGCGCGGATTTGGCGCTGCCGCCCGTGCTGCTGGCTAGGCTCATCCCCGATGATCAAGCGGCCGCTACGTATTACGGTGTCTGGACATTACTGGGCAAGCTGGCGCTGGCTTTGTCCGGACTGGCTTTGCCGCTGCTGGCGATGTTGGGGTATACGCCCGGAGCGCCTGCTGGTGCTGAGCTGGCATGGGTATACGCCGGGCTGCCGTGTCTTTTCAAACTGCTGGCCCTGGTGATGCTGCGCAGCGGCTTGACCCATAATCTGAAGGAGCAAACACCATGAATCTGAACCGGATTAAAACCGCCTTGCTGGCCGCCAGCTGTGGCCTGCTCGCCGCTTGCGCCTCGCCCGATGTCAGCCATTATCAGCAGGCCGAGCCCAAGCTTGATCTGGTGCGTTATTTTGTTGGCACCACCGACGCCTGGGGTATGTTCCAAAAGCGCAGCGGCGAGGTGGTCAAGCGTTTTCATGTCGAGATCACCGGCACGCAGCGCGATGGCAAGCTGGTACTGGACGAGCGTTTCAGCTACGACGATGGCAGTAAGGATCAGCGGGTGTGGACGTTGACGCAGCAAGCCGATGGCAGCTGGCGCGGCACGGCTGCGGATGTGAAAGGTGAAGCCACGGGCAAGGTGGCGGGGAATGCTCTCAACTGGCAATACACGTTGCTGCTGCCCGTGGATGGCAAAACTTATGAAGTTCAGTTTGATGACTGGATGTTCCTGCTGGATGAGCATTCGATGATCAATCGCGCCAGCATGCGCAAATTTGGCTTTGAATTGGGGCAGGTGACGCTGTTCTTCAAGAAAAGGAGCTAGGTCATGTTCAATGCCATGAATAAGCCAATTTCCAGCTGGCGCGGGCTGCGCGTCTGGCTGATTGGCGCTTCGAGCGGGATTGGTGCAGCGCTGGCGCAGCAATTGCTGGCTGCGGGGGCGATGGTCACGCTCAGTGCGCGGCGCGAGCCTGCGCTGCGGCAGCTGGCCACAGCCCACGGTCAGGAGCAGTCTCAGGCGCATGTCTTGGCTTTTGACGCGATCGAGCCTGCAGCATGGCCGCAGGCCTACCAGAGCGTGTGCCAGACCATGGGCGAGCCCGATCTGGTGCTGTTTTGTGCGGCTGATTATCGCCCCGAGCGCGTCTGGGAAGTGAGCGCCGCCCGCGCTGGACAAACGCTTGATATCAATCTGCTTAGCGCTTACCGTGCCATCGAAACCATCCTGCCCGCGATGCTGGCGCGGGGGTATGGCGGCATCGGGCTGATCGCGAGCGTGGCCGGGTATATGGGCCTGCCCAATGCCAGCGTCTACGGCCCCAGCAAGGCAGCACTGATTAATCTGGCTGAGATTTTATACAGCGATCTGCACCCGAAAGGCCTGAGTGTTTATCTGATCAATCCGGGCTTTGTACAAACTAGCCTGACGGCAAAAAATGACTTCACCATGCCCGCGCTGCAAACGCCCGAACAGGCGGCTGCGGCCATAGTGCGGGGGATGGCGGCTGGCGATTTTGAAATCCATTTTCCGCGCCGTTTTACACAAACCATGAAACTGATCCAGCTTTTGCCGTATCGTTGGCGTTTCGCCCTGTTTGAGCGCTATCTGAAACTCTCATGATGCCTATTAAAATCGACGAATTACTCGCCTGGTATGAGGGCATTTGCCCCGAAATACTTGATCAGGTCGCTGACTTTTATCAGCCGCAGGCCCGATTTAAAGACCCGTTTAATGATGTGGTAGGGCAGGCGGCGATCCGGGGTATTTTCGCGCATATGTTTGCCACCACGACCAATCCGCGCTTTATGATTGGCGAGCGGCTGGTGCAAGGTCAGCAAGCCTTTGTGACTTGGGTGTTTGCTTTTGAGCTTAAAGGCAAAAACTACCGGATCGAAGGCGGCTCGCATCTGGTGTTTGGCGACGATGGACGCGTATTAAATCACCGTGATTACTGGGATGCAGCCGAGGAATTGCTGCAAAAGCTCCCCGTGATCGGCTGGCCTATCCGCTGCTTGCGAGGCCTGTTTGCGGTACATGGCGAATAAGTTTATAGGTGCTATCCCGACTGCTAAATATTAGTATTTCATTATTGATATTCCTCGCGTATAGTCGCCAAAGTCGTAAGGTGAATACTTACAACTGTGTCGGCTGCTCAGTCTGCTTCGCAAAGCAAGCAACTCCAAGCTAGTTTTTTTTAGGCAGTTTTTGGACTGAAAGGCCGCTCATTTGCGAACAGGAGTATCCCGATTGAAGTACATGTTTTGCCTGACGCTACTGCTGGCGACGCAGCTGGCCTGGGCTGAAATCCTGCTGGCCGTGCCGCGGGATGTGATTCTGGATTACCAAAAACTACTGCGGCACCGCGATATTCTGGATGTCCGCGAGTACAGCGGTGTGGGGGCGCGGCGCGACACTGTCGAGCTGGTGCTGTTCCAGCAGGCGTTGATGCGCGGCGGGCTGGACGAGCGGGTGCGACTGATTCCGGTTGATAGTTACGCACGTATTCTGGTTGAAGTTGAAGCGGGTAATGTCACCGCCAGCGGCACGTCGGTCTGGGCCAGCGACGTGCAGCAAACCCGGGCACGCATGTCGGTGCCATTGATACGCGATGGCGAGTACGTTGTGGGTTTTTATATGGCCGAGGGGCATCCGGGCTTGCGTAGTGCGACGCTCAAGGACTTACGCAGCATGACGGCGGTGACCAACAGGGCGTGGAAAAATGACGTGGCGACGCTGGAAAGCCTGGGCGTGAGCAAAATTGAAAGCGCGCCCACTTTTGCCATGATTGCCAAAATGCTCAAGGGCGAGCGCGGTGATTTTACCTTAGCATCATTTAAGTCATCGCCCGATATGTCGTTTGAAGTCGAAGGCGCGCGTCTTTTTCCCGCTAAGGGCATGAAGGTAGCGATGCCGGGATCGCGGCATTTTCTGGTCTCGCCTACGGGGCATGGTGCCGTAGTGTTTGAGGCATTGAACAAAGGGCTTAGCCAGATGCGCCGCGATGGCACCCTGCGCCGTGCATATACCGAAGCTGGCTTTTTCAATGCGCGGGTTGAATCATGGACACTGGTCAATCCGCAGGCTTTTTCGCAGCCGGAGCGCTAGGGGCGCTGTATCAGTCGGAACGTCTAGTAAATGAAAAAGGGAAAAAAGGGGCAAAAGCCCCTTTTTTTTGACACTGCGAATTAGCTTATTCGATCAGAACGCCGGAACGATGGCGCCTTGGTATTTGGTTTCGATGAATTTCTTCACCGCTGGTGATTTAAGCGCGGCAGCCAGTTTTTTCACTGCGGCTGCGTCTTTATTATCGGTCCGCGTGACCAGAATATTCACGTAGGGCGATTCTTTGCCTTCAATCGTCAGCGCATCCTTGCTTGGATTGAGCTTGGCTTCCAGTGCGTAATTGGTGTTGATCAACGCCAGATCAACCTGATTCAAAATGCGTGGCAGCGTGGCGGCTTCCAGCTCTTTGAATTTTAGCTTTTTCGGGTTGGCAGCAATGTCCTTGCTGGTGGCGAGGATGTTCTTTTTGTTTTTCAGCGTAATCACACCGGCTTTATCAAGCAGCAGGAGTGCGCGCCCGCCGTTGGTTGCGTCGTTCGGAATCGCTACCGTTGCACCTTCTTTCAGATCAGCCAGTTTTTTCACCTTGCTCGAATACGCGCCAAACGGCTCAACGTGAACGCCGGCAACACTCACCAGCGTAGTGCCTTTGCCTTTATTGAATTCGGTCAGGTAAGGCTGGTGCTGGAAGAAGTTGGCGTCGAGCTTTTTCTCGGCCACTTGTACGTTCGGTTGGACGTAGTCGGTAAAGACTTTTACATCCAGCTCAACGCCTTGCTTGGCCAGCGTAGGCTTGATGAATTCCAGAATTTCAGCGTGCGGGACCGCGGTCGCACCGACGCTCAGTTTGTCTGCGGCAAAACTGCCTGCGCTCAGCAATACACCGGCGGCGGCAAACAGGGAAATGGCTTTCTTCATGGTTTCATTCCTTTTGGGAGGGTATGTGTTTGTACTCTTTTGGAGCTATGCTCTGCGTGGATATACCCCGCTAGGGGTGTATGACTACAGAGTATCACTACGTAATTTAAATACTAAATACCAATTGCTTCTATTTATATGAGAATGCTGCTCAGTGGCTAAGTCCCAAAGTACAGCCTGGCTTTAGCGGCGGCTGAAGTGCTGCACCAGTCTGTCGCCCACCATCTGCAAAACCTGTACCAGCACCAGTAGCAGCACGACGGTGACCACCATGACGTCGGTCTGAAAGCGCTGATAGCCGAAACGAATCGCCAAATCGCCCAGCCCGCCGCCGCCAATCACCCCTGACATTGCCGCGTACGACACCAGCGTGATCGCGGTGACGGTGATTGCAGCCATGATGCCGGGCATCGCTTCGGGCAGTAGTGCTTTGATCACAATCTGGCGGGTGGTCGCACCCATCGCCTGCGTGGCTTCGATAATGCCGCGATCAACCTCGCGTAGCGCGGTTTCCACGAGCCGTGCAAAGAAGGGCGTCGCGCCGACCACCAGCGGCGGAATCGCGCCCGCGACGCCGAGCGAGGTGCCGGTGAGCAGCACGGTAAACGGAATCATGATGATTAGCAGGATCACAAAGGGCACCGAGCGCAGCACATTCACGATCAACGATAAAATGCCGTATACCACGGGCTGCTCAAGCAGTTGTTTTTTGCCGGTCAGAAACAGCAGTATGCCCAGCGGCAAGCCCAGAATCAGCGTAAACAGCAGCGAGCCGCCGAGCATACTCAGTGTGTCGACGCTGGCTAGGCCAATATCGGCCCAGTCAATATTGCTCATCAAATCATTCAAGATGGTGCTCATTGGCGTAGCTCCTCAACCACAATGCCTTCATCAGTCAGGCGCGACAGCAATTCATCCACTTGTGAGCCCACCAGTGCCAGCGTGAGCTGGCCGCAAGGCGTGGTTTTGATGCGCTCGATCCGGCCAGCCAGGATTGAGAAATCCACGGCAAGCTGGCGCGCCAGCGCGCTCAGGTGTGACTGGTAAGTGGATTCGCCTTTGAAGGTCAGCCGTACAATTTTGCCCGGTACATGGGCAAAGTCGTCTGCTTCGGCGCTTTCATCAACGTGCTCGCTTTCATATACAAAGCGGCGCGTGGTGGGGTGCTTGGGGTGTAAAAACACATTGGTTACCGGGCCAAGCTCGACAATTTCGCCACCATCAATCACGGCAACACGGTCGCAAATGCTGCGGATAACATTCATTTCATGCGTAATTAGCACGATAGTCAGCTTGAGCTGCTGATTGATTTCCAGCAGCAGCTGCAGCACCGACGCCGTCGTTTGCGGGTCGAGCGCGCTGGTGGCTTCGTCGCACAGCAGCAATTTGGGTTTATTGGCCAGCGCGCGGGCGATGCCGACGCGCTGCTTCTGGCCGCCGGATAATTGGGCCGGGTATTTATTGGCGTGATCCGACAGGCCGACCAGTTCGAGCAATTCGGCCACGCGTGAATTGATAGCGGCCTGATCAAGCTCGCCCGCGACTTGCAGCGGGAAGGCGACGTTCTGTGTGACGGTTTTGCTCATCAGCAGGTTGAAGTGCTGAAAAATCATGCCGATTTTCTGTCGCGATTTGCGCAGCGCATCGCTTGATAGCTGGGTCAGGTCGATATCGTCGAGCAGAACACGGCCACCGCTCGGGCGTTCAAGCAGATTAATCAGCCGGATCAGGGTTGATTTGCCAGCACCAGAATGGCCAATCACACCAAAAATTTCACCTGCAGCGATCTGCAGGTCTATTCGCTTGAGCGCAGGAATATCGCGCCCATCGACGCGATAAGATTTGCTGAGATTTTCTAATACAATCACGGAATGCCTTTATGTACCTGTTTAATTGATTATTTCGCAAGCATCGGCGTTCAACAAGGTACTAATTACTTGTCATGAAGTGCCGCAGCACGGCCACAATACGTTCAAGATCTGCGTGTTCGATTTGCCAGTGCGTCACCAGCCGCATCCAGCCCTCTTCAGGCGGGTTGACTTTGATTTGTGCCGCGGCAAAGGCGGCGGTGAGTGCAGCAGCGTTGATATCGCGGGTGAATCTGAACCACACTATATTGATTTGCACGCTGACCAGATCGATCTCGATGCCGTCAATTCGGCTCAGTCGCTGCGCCAGCGTCTGAGCGTTGGCATGATCTTGCCCCAGGCGCAGGCTCATTTCATTGAGCGCAATTAAACCTGGTGCAGCCAACACACCGGCCTGGCGCAAACCACCGCCCAGCATTTTGCGCAGGCGGCGGGCGCGGGCGATAAAGTGCTTACTTCCGGCCAGAATCGAGCCCACTGGCGCGGCCAGGCCTTTGCTCAGGCAGCACATCACCGTGTCGCAATATTGCGTGATTTCTTTTACATCTACACCCAGATGCGTGGCGGCATTAAAAATGCGCGCGCCATCCAGATGGAGTGGGATGCGTTTGCTCTGCGCCACCTGCCAGATGGCCTGCATATTCGAGAGCGGAATCACGCGGCCATTGGAGTGGGCATTCTCAAGGCAAATCAGGCCGGTTTTAGGTTCGTGAATATCAATCCCGTAGCGGATTTTGCGCCCGATTGCTGTGGGGTCAAGCTGGCCCAAGTGGCTTTCCAGCGTGCGCAGCTGCACGCCACCGATCACGGCGCTGCCGCCAGCTTCGTGCCAGACAATATGGCTGTCGTCACCCACAATCACTTCGTCGCCGCGCTGGCAATGCGTCAGAATGGCCAACTGATTGCCAAACGTACCCGTCGGGACAAACAGTGCGGCTTCTTTGCCCAGACGGCTGGCGCTTGTCTGCTCAAGTTCAATGACGGTTGGGTCATCGCCATAGACATCGTCGCCAACAATGGCCTGCGCCATGCTCTGGCGCATGGCCTCGGTGGGCTGTGTCACAGTGTCGCTGCGTAGATCGAGTATTTTCATGGCGCAATGCTTTGAGTTGAACAATGATTGTGACTATTGAGCGGGCTACTGACTATAGCCGATATTCCTAATTCGGATAGATCGGCGCAGATTGTGCGAAAATAGCGATGATGAAAAAGACCATTTCAAATTCCATCCCAAATCCTATTTCAAGTACCAACGCCAATCATTCTCTGCTGGCGCGCAGCATGGCGGCGGTCTGGCATCCGTGCACGCAAATGAAGCGTCACGAAACTCTGCCTCTGGTACCGATTGAACGTGCCGATGGCATCTGGCTCACCGATTGCAATGGCCATCGTTTTATCGACGGCGTTTCAAGCTGGTGGGTGAATCTGTTTGGCCATAACGAGCCACGGATCAAGGCGGCGATCAGTCGGCAGATGGATACGCTCGAACACGTCATGCTGGCCGGTTTTACGCATGAGCCGGTGGTGGCGCTTTCCGAGCAATTGAGTGAGCTAACAGGTTTGGGTCATGCTTTTTATGGCTCGGATGGTGCTTCGGCAACCGAAATCGCCTTGAAAATGGCCGCGCATTACTGGCGTAATCTGGGGCGTGAAGGCAAAAACCGCTTTGTCTATCTGGCTGACAGCTATCACGGGGAAACGGTCGGGGCGCTGTCGGTGACTGATGTGCCGATTTTTCGCACCGCCTATGCGCCGCTGGTGCGTGAAAACTTTGCCGTGATGAGCCCGGACCCGCGACTCGCTGCTGAGGGAGAATCGGCTGCCGATTACACGGCGCGCGCGCTGGCTGACCTAGAGCGCGTATTGCAAGCGCGTGCCAATGAAATCGCCGCGCTGATTGTCGAGCCACTGGTACAGGGGGCGGTGGGTATGGCGATATATGCACCGGAATACCTGACTCAGGCGCGTATACTCTGTGATCAATATCAGGTCTTGCTGATCGCTGATGAAATTGCCGTGGGCTTTGGCCGGACCGGCACGATGTTCGCCTGCGAGCAGGCAGGTATCAAACCCGATCTGATTTGCCTGTCCAAAGGCATTACCGGCGGCTATCTGCCGCTGGCGGTAGTGCTGTGTACCGATGCCATTTATCAGGCCTTTTATGCTGACGACAGCGCCCGCGCTTTTTTGCATTCGCACTCGTATACCGGCAATGCGCTGGCGTGCGCAGCGGCGCTGGCCACGTTGCAGATTTTTCGCGATGACGACGTGATCGTGCAAAACCGCAGCAAAGCGGCCGCGATGAATCAGGTGTTTGCCCCGCTGATGGCGCACCCGCGCATCAGGCATTGGCGGAATCGAGGCATGATCTGGGCCTTTGATGTGATTGACGCACCCGCTGGATTTGCACAGAAATTCTTTCAAAACGCTTTAAATGCAGGAGTTTTGCTGCGCCCGGTGGGAAATACGGTATATTTTATGCCGCCGTATATTATCGATTTGGCACAGGCCGAAATGATGGCAAATGCCGCTCTTCGCGCTCTGGATCGCAGTTTGATCAGTGATTAATTGGCTATGACTTTAAAATTTACCATTCCCGAAATTGATCCGTCGCTGAGCAGCGTCGTGCAGACTGATCCGAAAAAACTCCGCGATTGGCTGATCGCTTTGCCGACGGCCAATGTCATCGACGCGGGCCGGATGATTCTGGATGCGCTGGCTGTGCTCAATCGCGTTAAGGTCGAGCCAGATTTGCGCGCTTTGCTGCTGACCGAGTATCAGAATTCGCTGGAAATGCTCACCGGTGCGTTTGAAATGGCCTATGCCTCGCCCGGTTTGCCAATGAAAGAGTCGGCCAGAGCGGCCGCGCAATTGGCACGCAATGTCTGGTATGAGCTAGCCGTGGGCTGGAAGATTGCCATTCACGATAAAAACGAAGAAAAGCGCTTCGGTTTTTTCAGTAGCAGCAACAAAACCTCGCCGGTTTTATTGCAAGCCTTGTTGTATGCCTACTGGCGGGTGTACCAGATGTCGGGGCGTTTGTACCAGACGCTCGGCGAGGGGATGTGGTTTGAGATGCACCAGATTTTCCGTTATTGCGCCGAAAATAAAATTCTCGACGAGCCCAAAAACGATAATCCGAAAGACAAATCAAGCCGCCCGATTGCCACCCTGTACAAGCAGATGGTGCTGCTGGCGCTGGCTGACCCACACCGTTTCGCCGGGCCAGAGCTCGATAAAGTGATTGAAATTATCGAAAACTATGCGCCGCATGCGCATTTTCAGCCTTTGAGCAAACTGGCGTCGAGCGCCGGTTTTTTCCTGATCGAGCTCAACTCGGACAAGCCACCATGTTTTGTTGGCAATCGTTCACTCGATCATTATGCCGGTCAGGCCGTGCTGTTCGATACCATTGAGCTGGCCAAAAAACTCTACAAAGCCGAGCATTCGGTTGAGGCCAAAGCGCCGATGGCCAAGGACAGGGCCAAGGTGCAGATCTGGCTGGAAATTTTGCGCCGCGTGATCCGGCAGTGGAGCATTGTTCCGCATCGCCTGTACCAGCGCATTCCGGCGCAATCGACGATCAGCGTAGCGCTAGGGCTGCGCCGCACGGCGTTTCGCCTCAATCATGGGCACCATCTGCTGGGGTCGAGTAGCGAGCGAGTATCGCTGAGCGAAGGCGACTTGCTGCTGACCCAGTGGCAGGTGGTCAACGAAAGCCCGGGCGGTTATGGCATTCTGGCGCACGAGCTGCCCAGAGAGCAGGCCAATGCCGGGGAAATTGTCGCGCTATCGGTGGCGGAAGAGAGCAACTGGATGGTGGCTTCGATTCGCTGGCTGCACCAGCATCAGAACGGCTCGATGGAAATGGGCTTGCAGGTGATGAGCGCCAAGGCGCAGGCAATTTTGCTACGCCCGACCCAGCAGCAGGGGCAGGATTTTGTCCCAGCGCTGCTATTGCCTGCGATCCCGGCGCTTAAGCAGTTGGCGCGCATTGCAACGCAGAAAGGCCTCTATACACCGCTGCGTGAATACACGGTCTTGCTCGGCGACAAGCAATTATCGTTGCGTGCCGCCAAGCTGGTCGAGCAGCAAAATGGCTATGATTTATTCGAATTTACCGGCGATCTGACGTAGAACGGTTGGGTGGGGTATCTGCCGCTGTGGCTTGTTCTGTGCTTGCTGCAGCGTCATGCTCACTGGAGGTATTTTTAGCTCTGGGGTGTGTCTGATCATAGACCTGAGCCAGATGCTGAAAATCCAGATGGGTGTAAATCTGTGTGGTGGCAATGCTGGCGTGCCCCAGCAGCTCCTGCACCGCACGCAAATCACCCGACGATTGCAGCAAATGGCTGGCGCAGCTATGGCGCAGCTTATGCGGGTAGAGCGGCTCCTGAATCTCTAGCTCCTGCTGCCAATGGCGCAGCCGCAATTGCACGGCTCGTGTGGTCATCGCCGTGCCTTTCTGGCTCACAAAGACCGTTGGTGTTTGCGTTCTGGCCCATTCGGGACGAATGCTCAGCCAGTGCCGCAAAGCTTCCTGCGCCGGGCGGCCAATCGGCACCAACCGCGTTTTATTGCCCTTGCCGGTAACGCTGGCCATACCTTGTGGTAAATCGAGCTCGATCAGTTTGAGTCCCACCAGCTCGCTCACACGCAGCCCTGATGAGTAAGCCAGCTCGAAAATAGCTTTGTCCCGTATGGCCAGTGCGTCATCATCGGGCAGATTATCCAGAAAACCGGCCGCATCGTCAGCGTTCAGCGTTGCGGGTAGCGCTTTGGCCGCTTTGGGCGCCTTGATGCCATCCACCGGATTGATCGCCCATTGAAAATCACGAATCATCAATCGGTAGAAAACACGCCAGGCCGATAAGGTGCGGGCAATTGAGCGCCCCGACAGTCCTTTGCTGGCCAGCTGCCGCACAAAAGCGCGGATGTCTTGCGGCTGCAGGCTGGATAACTCCCTTGCCTGCGCCAGCCCCGCCAGTAGTTGCAGATCGCGCTGATAGGCGCTAAGGGTATGTGCGCTGGCCATCTTTTCGCCTTGTTGAAAGCGGAAAAAATGCGCCAGCTCGGCCTGGGTTGAGGCCGCTAGCGTATCGGCTGGCGGAGGCGATTCCAGCACTGTCTCGCTGCGCTTGATGCGCGCGCGCGTTGATCCAGTGCTGGTTTTGGTGGCTGACATGCGGAGCGGGGGGGCTTAATGCTGTTCCGGCGCGATCTGTTCCGGTGCCGGAGCGGGTTGTGGTGCAATCGATTCGGCAGAGGCCGATTCTGTAGCTATCGGTGCTGGAGCTGTAGATTCTGGTACTGCAGGTTCCGGCAAACATTCCTCGGGTACGACGCGGCGGATCGCCGCGGACACCAGCTCGGACATGCGTTGCAAGTACAGTGTTCCCATATCCGGGTAGAAGCGCTCGCTATCGGGGCTAGCCATGACCAGAATGCCAAACGGTGCATCGCCGGTTTTCAGTGCGAACTGGGCGAATGATTTGAGCTCGCCGCTGCCGATTTCAAACCAGTCGAGCACTTCATCGGTGACGTAGGGGCCGCAGTAAGGCGACACCAGATTATCTGCCAGCTTCAGAATCGTTTCCCCAACCGGTGAAAACTCCATCAGATTGCATTGCCCTGCAGGCAGCCACAGGCGCAGCGCCATCCAAGGCACGGCAAATCGTGCTTTTAAATGATATTCCAGCGTGCCAATGATCGAGGGCAGGTCATTTGCCTTGAGCAAATCGACGGTGAGCTGGTGCAGCTTGTCAGAAATGGCGTCGTTTTCCACGCCAAATTGCAGCAGTTCGCCCAAGCGGGCTTCCAGCTGGCGATTGCGGTCGCGCAAAGTGAGCAATTGGCGTTCG
This sequence comes from Chitinibacter sp. FCG-7, assembly GCF_040047665.1. Lineage (NCBI taxonomy): Bacteria > Pseudomonadati > Pseudomonadota > Betaproteobacteria > Neisseriales > Chitinibacteraceae > Chitinibacter > Chitinibacter mangrovi. The sequence continues at coordinate 287,782 of NZ_CP157355.1, read as the reverse complement.
GCCAGTGAAACTGCGTGTCCACCGTGATTATGCGGCACAAAAATCTGCGCAATATCATCGGCAAACTCATCGAAAAAGGCCGGATTTTGCTTTAACCAATGAACGACATCATTCGCTTGCATCTGTTTTTTCCTTCTGGAAGCAGGTTAACCTGCGATTACTTCCTCGCACTGAAGCGCACGGAGGCAAGGGCCGATTCAAATCTCGATACTACCTTCAAAAACCGTGACGGCCGGCCCGGTCATCATGACTGCTTGCCCAGCGCCTGCCCAGCTAATGCGCAAATCACCACCGCGGGTGTGCACCAGTACGGATGGATTGAGCAGGCCACGACGGATGCCCGCCACCACCGCCGCACAAGCACCGGTACCGCAAGCCAGCGTTTCACCGGCGGCGCGCTCGAACACGCGCAGGCGGATTTCATCGCGACTCACTATTTCCATAAAGCCCGCATTGACCTTTTGTGGAAAACGCGGGTGGTTTTCAATCAGCGGGCCGTGTTCGGCCACCGGGGCAGTGACGACCGAACGAACCACCTGCACCGCATGCGGGTTGCCCATCGACACCACCGAAATATCATAGACCTGACCATCGACGATCAGCGGGTCGATAATGGCTTCGCTGGGTGCCTGAAAAGGAATTTCATCCGGGGCAAAACGCGGTACGCCCATATTCACCGTCACATTACCGTCGGCTTCCAGCTTGGGGTAAATCACGCCTTTGGCAGTTTCAACGGCAATTTCGCTTCTGTCGCTCAGGCCTTGATCGAACACAAAACGCGCAAAACAGCGCGAGCCATTGCCGCATTGCTCCACTTCCGAGCCATCGCAATTAAAAATGCGATAGCGAAAATCAATGCCCGGCGTGTTGCTTTTTTCCACCAGCAGCAGCTGGTCAAAGCCAATGCCAAAATTGCGATGGCCCAGCTGGCCGATGACATCTGCCGAGAGCGAGACAGTCTGGCGCACGCCGTCGATGACCATAAAGTCATTACCGAGGCCGTGCATTTTGCTAAATTTCAGTTTCATGATGTGGGTACAATCCAAGGATGCAGCAAGGCTAACGCCGCCGCCGTTGGGCGGCAAGTTAATCCGCAAAAAGCCGGCCGTATTCGACCATTAAGCAACGATCCATCACGATGGGAATCCCGGCCGCTGCGGCGCGTTCTGCCGCAGCTTCATCGACGATGCCCAGTTGCAGCCAGATCGCTTTGGCGCCACGCGCAATGGCTGCATCAACCACCGCACCCGCTTCTTCGCTGCGCCGGAACACATTGACCAGATCCAACTCGCCCGGCACCTGCGCCAGATCGGGATAGACTTTCTCGCCCAGTATCGTTTCCTGCGGTTTGGGCGTGACGGGAACGATGGTAAAACCCCATTGCTGCATCAGCTTGCTCACGCCATGGCTGGCGCGGTTGGGTTTGTCCGACAGACCAACTACAGCGATGCGTTGGGTCGAAAGCAAAATGGCTTTGATTTCTGCATCAGAAGGGTTCTGGAAAGGCATCTTCATTCCCATTTTTATTTGAATTCGCACTAATGGGTATATCACTGTAGGGTATATTTTAACTGGCCTACAGCGATATACCTCTAATGATTACTTCGTCAATACCATGACCGCATCGGCTTCAACAATCGCACCTTTAGGCAGGGCAGCAGCTTGTACCGCCGCGCGCGCCGGGAAGGGCGCAGTGAAATACTCGCCCATGATTTCATTGAGCTTGGCAAAGTTCGCCAGATCGACGACAAACACACCGAGTTTCACGATGTCGGACAAATCGCCACCAGCCGCCTGGCACACCGCGCGCAGATTCTGGAATACGCGATGCGTTTGGGCTTCAAAGCCTTCGGCCAATTCGCCCGACGCCGGATCAAGACCAATCTGGCCTGATAGGTAAACCGTATTGCCCACTTTGACTGCTTGCGAGTAAGTACCAACGGCTTTAGGTGCGTTGTCTGAATGGATGATTTCTTTGCTCATGAGGGAATCCTTTTGGAGTGTTGGGCTATTTGATAAAACGCCGTTGATCGATTTTAAAACCTAGGGACTGATAGAAAGCATGGGCGTCAGTTCGATGATCACTGCTGGTCACTTCAATGCGAACGCAATTTTGGGCCCGGAAAAATGATTCGGTGGTGCTAAACAGGAGTTTTCCGACACCTTGTTGACGCATATTTTTGTCGACAACTAAAGAAGTAATCCGACCAAGTTTACCGCATGCATGAAAGAGTTCGAGGGCGTGAATGCTGATAACGCCGACGATTTGATCTGTTATTTCTGCAACAAAAACAGCATCCATCTCTGACATGGTCATAAATTCGATTTTGCTTTGCATAAGTTCAGGGCTGATCTCGTAACCTAGCTGCTGCATCAACTGAGAGATTGCTTGGGCATCTTCTGGATTTGCCGGGCGGGTAATCAGCATCTGTCAGGGTTTTTTATTTGCGGCAATCGCATACGGCTCGGGATGCACGCGATCATTGTGCAGCAAGTCATCGGCGGCATAAATATGGACGATTTCAACCAGAATCAGGTCGGCGACGACGGGTTGAGCGACTTCAATATGTTGCAGAAAACGTCCTTCGAGCGCGACAGCGCAGTTGTCAATGCGCGGTGTTTTGACTTGTTGCGACGGACTAAATTGCAGGCCGAGTGCGTCGATTTGCGCTTGGCTTGGCGGCGTTCCTGAGCCGGTGGCGTGCACAGCCGGGGCGTGATCGTGTGACGGAATATGGATCACGCAATCGCCACCGTGAATCAGATTGAGCGCGGTATCTTTTTGCTCGCTGCTACCGTCCTGACCTAGGCGACGATTGACGCTCAGCGACACAATCATCGGCTCGCTCGATACGATATTGAAATAGGAAAATGGCGCGATATTGATTTTGCCCGTGGCATCCATGCTGGTCACCCAGGCAATCGGGCGCGGCACGACGCAGTCGGTGATCAGATTGTATTTTTCGCTCGGCGACAGCGTCGCTACTGGCCATTCCATAAATAGTCCTGTTAATACGGGGGTTGGGTATGTCTTGCTAAAATTTATCTAGCATGATCTACAGCTGTATACCCTGCTATTTGTTGAAAAGCGTAGCGAGAGGCGGGAGGGCGAGGCAAAAAATTGCGAAAAACCAGAGTGTACATTTCGTACATGAGGATTTTGAGCAGTTTTTTAACGCCGCCATCACGGCTCGCAGTAGCTTTACAGCAAATGGCTACGGCAAAAAGCGTTCCATTAATACATTCAAAAAGCGCTGGCCTTTGTCGGTCGGCTTGACCCAGTGTAAATCACGTTCGAGCAAACCTTCACTACAGGCGCGCTCGATCTCGGCAAAAATCTTGCTTTGCGGCAGGCCGGTACGTTCGGTAAACAGCGCCAGCGGAAAACCTTCGGTCAAGCGCAGCAAGTTGAGCATAAATTCAAACGGCAATTCGCTTTTTTCGACGATGTTTTCGGTCTGAATTGCATTGCCTGCGGCCATTTTGGCCAGATATTCGCTCGGCTGTTTGTAGCGTGCCTGACGGATGATTTTATCGTGAAAACTGATTTTGCCATGCGCGCCTGCGCCGATGCCCAGATAATCGCCAAACTGCCAGTAGTTCAGATTATGCTGGCTGCGTTTGCCGGTTTTTGCAAAGGCACTCGTTTCGTAATGCTCAAAGCCCGCGCTGGCAAGCTCGGCCTCGATCATTTCCTGCATATCGGCGGCCAGATCGTCGTCGGGCAGCGCGGGCGGATAGCGATGGAATAGTGTATTGGGTTCGAGCGTCAGGTGATAGGCGCTTAAATGCGTTGAATTGCATTCAATTGCCAGACGAATGTCGCTGCGTGCCTGCTCTAGCGTTTGTTTGGGCAGCGCATACATGATGTCGAGGTTGAAATTGTTAAAGTGCTTGTGCGCAATCTCAACGGCGCGCAGTGCTTCATCACGATTATGAATCCGCCCTAGCGCGCTTAAATGCTCGGGGTTAAAGCTTTGAATGCCAATCGACAGGCGATTAATCCCAGCTGCTGCGTAGCCAGCGAATTTCTCGATTTCAAACGTCCCCGGATTGGCTTCGAGCGTGATTTCGGCGTCAGGGTTGAGCTTGACGCGCGCGCGAATCGCCTCCAGTAGCCTATCCAGACTGGCAGCCGAGAATAAACTTGGCGTGCCGCCGCCCATAAAGATGCTTGATACCGAACGCCCCCAGACCTGCGGCAGATTGCTTTCCAGGTCGCTAATCAGCGCATCGATATATTGCGCTTCCGGCAGGCCACTCGGGTAATTAGCGTCTTTGACCGCGTGCGAGTTGAAATCGCAATACGGGCATTTCTTCACGCACCAGGGAAAATGGATATATAGCGCCAGCGGAGGCAGGGCGCTCAGGCCAGAGCTGCCCAGCTGGGCCAGTGAGATGGTGTGCATTAATTTAGCTTCAAAGATGGCTAATTATTTTTTGGCGGGCGTATTTTTTTTACTGTACTCGAGCATGCCTTTCCAGATTTTGAAATCGGGATATCCTTCTTTAATATCCATTGCGCCAGAGCCGAGAATACCGAAGTATTTTTTGCAGGCGGCATCAACACCGTCTTTGTCAATCATCGTTTTGACGATGGCGTTTGCCTGTTCATTATTGAATTTAGTCATCTCGGCCAAAGCGGTTTTGCTGCTTTCTTCGCCTTGAAATTGTTTGATGGCCATAATATAGCCACTGACATAATCATAATGAACAGCCAAGTATTGCTTATTCTGATTTTGCCAACGAGTCTGTACTTTTTTAATATTTTCTTCGCTGAGTTCACCTTTGCCTGAGCAGCCATTTGCCATTTTTTGCAACGTTACCAGGGTGGTACTTAGATTGCCTGCAGCTTTATTGCGCTCAGGAGTAAATGGATTACCGGTGTCATTTGCACTACTTGAGGCTTTGCTGGCTGCTTTGCTGGGGGCGGCATAACTGCTTGTGCTTACAAGAGGTAAAATCAGTGCTAGAGCTATGAAAGCTTTATTCATTAGTTGTCACCATTGGGTTTATTATAAATTGCCGAGTTAGCAAATAAATGATGTATTTTATGGCAAAGCCGCTCGTTTGGGCGGCAATCGTTTTCAAATATTATGGCTTCGTTATTTATTTGTATGGATTTTGTAATGCATCAACCAGTTGATGTAGCACTGTTCGCATTTGCTCAGCCGATACTTCCATCAGCAGGCCGTCTTCAAACAGGTCTTGCGCCATTTGCGCCAATTCATCAAGGTTTTCATTCATCACTTTGACTTTTTCGGTGCACGATACCACGGAGCCGTCGTCACGGCACCATTTTGCCCAGCGGCTTTCGTCTTGCGGGTTCATAAGCTGGTTTCCTGCATTTTGGCGATCAGGCTCTGCAGCGCTTTGGCGCGATGCGAGATCTGGCTTTTTTCTTCAGCGGAAATCTGGGCAACCGTTTTGCCAAACTGGGGTAGCCAGAATAGTGGATCGTAGCCAAAACCACCGTCGCCGCTGGCTTGTAGCGCAATCTCGCCCACGCAGACCCCGTCGGCAATCAGCGGTTGCGGGTCATTTTCGCTGCGCACCAGTACCAGCGCGGCGTAATACCAAGCGCGCCGGTCGGTGTGCTGCGCTAATTCGCTGAGCAAGTGCTGATTATTGCGCAGATCCGATTTGGCCTCGCCAGCGCGTTGGGCATAGCGCGCCGAATAGACGCCAGGTGCGCCGCCCAGCGCATGTACGCACAGGCCCGAATCGTCAGCCAGCGCGGGCAGGCCGGTGATTTTGGCGGCATGGCGTGCTTTGGCCAGCGCATTTTCAATAAAAGTGCCATACGGCTCCGGGCATTCGGGTACACCCAGCTCGCCCTGGGCAATGATCTGCACGTCCAATGGGGCAAGCAAGTGGGCAAATTCTTTCAGCTTGCCAGCATTATTACTGGCGAGAACAATTTTTTTCATAGGGTATTGGCTTCTAGCTATTCACAGATCTGGCTTGTAGGGCTATACCCTGTTAGTAAGCTTTTTTACTTAAAATCATCAATTCCTGTTCGCGCCGCATCTGGAAGCGATTGAGTACGCTCATGCCGACCAGAATCGGCGCGCTATCATTGCTGTCACGCACCACGGCGGTGACATCGTAGAGCGTGATATTGTTGATCCGGATTTGCGGTAGCTTCACCAGCCAGGCCCCAATATTGCCGTTGGCGGTTTGCGAGTGGCCTTGCTGGCCGTTTTTATAACTGATTTTCATGCTTTCTGCGGTTGGGCGAGACATTGATAGATGCGTCGCGCCAGTGTCGATGATCCCGGCTTGCGATGACTGGTTGATGCCCACATTCACCAGGTAATGGCCACGCTCATCAGGCGTCAGCGTCAGGCTGCTGGCATGACCATCCGCCGGATTGCCGCCTTGCGCTACATAGCCTTGGCCCAGCAGCAACTGCCTTTGTTGGCCATTGCTGGCGATAATCGCCGATTCGGCTTGAATCGAGATAATTTTGAACATCCCGCTTTGCTGCCCGCTTTGCAGGGTTTTTTTCTGGCCGTTAATCTGGAATACGCCCTTATTGCCCATGGTGCCGATCAGCACGATATCGTCGGCCAAGGCGGGCAGGGTACTCAGCGCCAAGCTGATTGCAATCATTGCGGGTTTTAACATGATCATTGTTCGCTCTGTGAGGTTTCGCGTTGGCCCTGACTATGCTCGATCTGCTGCAAGGCCTGTTCGATCAGCTGCCAATCGGCATTTTTCAGTAGTGTGGCATCAGAGAGCATCCTGCGCCATTGCCGCGCGCCATATTGTCCCTGATAAAGCCCCAGAATATGCCGAGCTATAAAGCGCAGTGGTGTACCCGCAGCCAGCTCGGCCTCAATGAAGTCGCGCAGGTTTTCGATAGCGCAGCGGCGGCTTTGTTCCCGTTGCGGCTGGCCGTAGATCGCCGCATCCACTTCGGTGAGCAGCCACGGATTGTGATAAGCCTCACGCCCGACCATCACGCCATCAACGTGCTGCAAATGCTCGAGTGATTGCGCCAGCGTCGTGATGCCGCCATTAATAATGATTTCCAGTTGCGGAAAATCGCGTTTGAGCTGATAGGCATAATCGTATTTAAGCGGCGGAATTTCGCGATTTTCCTTGGGGCTCAAGCCTTTCAGAATCGCATTGCGCGCATGCACGATAAAGGTGCTGCAACCCGCCTCGGCAATCTGGCCGACAAAATCGCGGACAAACGCGTAGTCTTCTATTTTGTCGATACCGATACGATGCTTTACCGTGACATCAATCTGGCAGGCATCGCGCATGGCTTTTACGCCATCGGCCACCAGGCTAGGTTCGAGCATCAGACACGCGCCGAATGAGCCTGACTGCACCCGCTCGCTGGGGCAGCCCACATTCAGATTCACCTCGTCATAGCCCCAATCCTCGGCAATCTTGGCGCAACGCGCCAGATCCGCGGGCTCGCTGCCACCCAGTTGCAGTGCCACCGGATATTCCACCGGATCAAAGCGCAAATGCCGCTGCGGGTCACCATGCAAAATCGCCCCGGTATTGACCATCTCGGTATACAGCCAGGTATGCTGGCTCAGCTCGCGCGCAAAACGCCGATAAAAGCGGTCTGTCCAATCGAGCATCGGTGCGATGCAGAAGCGGCGCGAGGGCGTAACCGTTGAATTTGTTAGTGTTAAGGCTTGTTTTTCTTGGTTTTTAATCTGCGGCATTTCTACGGTCAAGTGCGGGTTCCCACGGTATTAAATCATTAAAAATCCTAGATCGTGTGCTATTCTTAATGTTGAAATCGTCTGTCTAGGACTGGTGAGCTAATGGCTTCTATTTTACGCGTAACTAATCGTAATGGCACGGTATCTTTCAGGGCGGACGTTCGTCTAAAGCGGAATGGTCGTGTTGTGCTGAATGAAAGCCGCAGTTTTCCCGTGCAGGGAGCTGGAGTACGTGCAGAAACCGTTGCCAGACGTTTGGCTCAGGACTGGGCGGATGCTCTGACTGAGAAGATGAAAGATGATGCTGCTCTTCATGCTCGAAAATTGAAGGGGCTTACTGTTGCTGGGTTGATAGATCGATACATCAAGTTTGTTGAGCAAGATAAGAAGATTGGTGAATCAAAGCAGAGTGTGTTGGGGATTTTGGCACGTTCTCGACTGGGAGCATTGTCGTTGGTTGATTTAAATGCTGCGCATATCATCGCCCATTGCCGTGATCGCCGGGCGCAAGGCGCAAAGCCGCAAACGGTGAATCAAGATGTAATCTATCTGGGAGGTGTGCTCAAATGCGCCAAGCCGTATTTTAATCTCTGCGTGGATATGACTGAGTTTATGCAAGCCAGAGTGCAGTTGCGCTCACTGGGTTTGATATGTAAATCAGTACTGAGCGTGACCGCCGTTTAAAGCCGGACGAGTTGGTAGCCTTTCTCGCTGCAGCTCGAGCCACTTCGCACAGAGGTTTTATCCCCATTGACGATATCGTGCGATTTGCCATTGCTACCGGCATGCGCCAAGGTGAAATCGTTGGGCTGCGTTGGGAAGATCTGAATGAAACTGACCGTACAATTCTGATCCGCGATCGAAAAGATCCACAAGTGAAGCTTGGCAATAATCAAACCGTTCCCTTATTGGGTGAGTCGTTTGAGATTATTCAGGCGCAGCCCATAATTGATGACCGAATTTTTCCTTATCATGGTGATAGCGTAAGATCTCGCTTTGAACGGTTGTGTTTGTTGGCAGGGATTGTTGATCTGACATTTCACGATCTGCGTCATGAGGGTATTAGTAGACTTTTTGAGCAGGGGTATCAAATTCAAGAGGTTGCCTTGGTTTCTGGCCATAGAAGCTGGAAGAACTTGGCCCGCTATACTCAATTGAGAGCTGTGGATTTGCATCGCGCCCCTAGATTCACCAAAATTGACCTAGGTCTGCCTGAGAGGACAGATCGACGTTAAAGTAACTAACCTTTTGGAAAGAATTATCATTTTATTTTTCGAAACTGCTCACAGATCAATAGTCTTTTTTTCAAAAAATGAGGTTGCTTTCTAATATGGATTGGTATGTTGCATTCTGGCAAAGCCTAAATTTTGCTTCGATGCCAGCTTATGCCTGCCAATTCAGCCTGCCGATCAATGTGCTCAGCCAAATCCGCCACTCTGACAAATCGAGGCGATTTACAGCTTTCAGTTAACCGAATCACTGGGAATGGCAGTGCATTTCGGGCGGCTTGTTCATTTACTTCCCTTTTTCCTAACCCTAAGAAATCTTTGCCAACCGTTTCAAGTGGGATCAGGGGGTGCTCATAGGTGGCAAGTAACAACATCACGGTATTCATATTCATCATCCCCTTGGCCTTAGATTGCCTAGAAACGAGCGACCAATTGTATTGGTGAGTCTTTTGTTTTTCGAGGTGTCATGACTCTTAATCAATACTTTCATCTGATTCTCCTTTCCTGTTCGTACTAAAACCAGTTTTAGCAATCAAACATGGAGTGTTTGATGCTGCCCTACTTGAATTGTGACTCGGTAAGCAATTCGATGCCTGCGGATACTGTCGTGCATACCAGATATTCACAAAAACTAGTGTGAGCGAGAGTAAAAAGCTGCCTCTGTATGTTTAGTTTCTGAATTGGGTCTATGCCATTATTTTTTGTTTTAATTGTAATGTCAAGATGTAGATTGAAAAATATATTCTGTGTTCTTTTCGTTGCTGCGCATAGAGACTTTTTTGTTGGATGGTTGAAAATCTGTTGTTCAGGAGAGCTGTCTTCTAGCTTGGACTCTTGTGTTCTCGGATGTTCAATTTTGTGTGTGATACATCAATGTGGTAATAGTTCATATAATAAAAATTATATGAACTTACTGTATTTTTTGTTTTGATGTTATTCAGGAAATAAAATATAAAATTTTATAAGATTGCAATCTACAAAAACTGTTGTTCCGTAAGGGTTTCTGTAAATTAGTGGTGTGTCCTGTCACATTGACGGATTAATTTATTAAATATATCTAATAAAATAAAGGTAGTTGATTTATGGGTAATTCTTCAAAGTTAGTCCGGATGTTCGCGCCGATTGAAATTTGACCCATCCTGCCGATCGAATTTTGACCCAGGCCGGGGCGTTGCTTTTTCATCGAGCAACTGTGGATAAGTCTAGCAAATAGCGAACGGCCCGCCCGCTATTTTTCATCATCACCTTCGCTTTAGAACTGCTCAGGTTCTGCCGTTAGTTCTTCCTTTCTGCTTTGCTCCCTTTGTTTGATTTTCGATTTCGCCACCATATTGCTGTGCTGGAAGCGGTAAGACTCATTGCCCGTTTCTACAATGTGGCAATGATGAGTGAGTCGATCCAAGAGCGCGGTCGTCATCTTGGCATCGCCAAATACACTCGACCATTCCGAGAAGTTCAGGTTAGTCGTGATGATCACGCTAGTGTGTTCATATAGCTTGCTGAGCAAATGAAACAGCAAAGCACCCCCAGCTTGGCTGAATGGCAGGTAGCCCAGCTCGTCCAGTATCACCACATCAACCCGCATCAAACTCAGCGCAATCCGTCCTGCTTTACCTTCACGCTTTTCCTTTTCAAGCAAATTGACCAAGTCCACTGTCGAGTAGAAACGGGCTCTTTTGCCATGACGCGTGATGCCTGCAATCGTGATCGCCGTCGCCAGATGCGTTTTTCCGGTACCTGGCCCACCAATAAAGACGGCGTTTTGTGCTGTTTCAGTGAAGGCCAGCGTGGCTAATTGGCCAACTAATGCTTGATCTAATTTGGTGGCACTGAAGTCAAATCCAGCCAGATCGCGATGCACAGGGAATTTGGCCGCACTCATCTGATGCTGGATCGAGCGCATACCTCGGTCGGTGTTTTCAGCTTGAAGTAAATGCTCGATCAGCCAACTGGAGGTATCAATACCTAGGCCACCTTGGGCTTTTAAATCCACCCAGGCACCAGCCATGCCATGCAAACGCAAGGCTTTGAGTTCTGCAGTGATGTCACGCATGATGAACCCCTTCATGTGTCACTACTTCAGTGCCGGCTGAGGTTAACTCATCGGTATCGCGCAGTTGGTCATAACGCTCGGTATTGGCTTGCGGTGCTTCGAGTAGTTGCAGCTGGGTTTGCGCCGATTCAGCGGTGGGCGGATCATTCAAGCGCGCGACGATATTCAGAATGTGTTCAATACTGAGTACGCCAGATTCCAACACCAGTTCCACTGCGACCAGCACCGCATCTAGCCCCGCAACGGGGACTGTCGCGAGCACCTGTGCCATCACTCGGTCACCGCCATCGCGTTTGAGCAGGCCTCGCTTGAGTCGCAACAAGGGTTCGGGCATATCGGCAAAGGGCGCGCCGTTGCGTAATGCGCCCGGTTTACGCCCAATCAACGGAATGTAATGCTGCCAATCAAAGCTCACCTGCTGCTTGCCCGTCAGGCGAGCATGACTGGCAACGATGTCATCATTGGCCACAATGACGACCTGCGTCGGATACAGTCGCACACTAACGCGATGGCGTGCCCATTCGCAGGGCACCGAGTAACGGTTACGGGCAATCGACACTAAGCAAGTACTGGAAACGCGCGCCAATTGTTCTACGTAGCCATCAAACGGCGTTGGCATCGGCATCATCTCCAGCCTTTCTTGCTCCAGCATTTCTGCGATGCTGAGCCCCTTGAACTCTGGATGCGGCAGTTCTGCCCACAACGCCCGACAACGTTCGCCAAGCCACGCATTCAACGCCTCAAAGGTGCTGAATTTAATGCTTTGGGCTTCAATCCAGATTCGCCGCCGACTATCCTGAACATTCTTCTCGACGACGCCTTTCTCCCACCCTGAAGCCACATTGCAGAAATCGGGATCAAATAGATAATGTGCGCACATCACCGCAAAGCGCGCATTGACGATCCGGCCTTTGCCCTTCAAGACCTTGTCGACTGCGGTTTTCATATTGTCGTAAATGCCGCGTCGCGGCACACCACCCAATGCAGCAAACGATCTGGCATGTGCATCGAACAACATTTCATACCCTTGGCTGGGATAGGCCACCAACCAGAAGGCACGACTAGCGCAGAGTTTAAGGTGAGCCACCTGAATCTTGCGATAGAGACCGCCAATCACCAGATTCTCCTCGCTCCAATCAAATTGAAACGCTTCACCCAGCGCAAATTGTAATGGCACAAACCCCTGAGACGTTTTACCGGCTTTACCTCGCCATTCGCGAATGAAATCCGTCACGCGACTATAGCTACCGGTATAGCCTTCGGCCTGAATCTGCTCGAACAATGCTTTGCCAGTACGCCGATTGTGCTTGGCACGAAAGGAATCAGCTTTAAGGGCTTGTTCTAAAGTAGCGCAATACGGAGTGAGTTTACCGGGCTTGGGTTGCCGGATGTAACGAGGCTCTGCCTTTGAAGCGGGCTTGCGAACCCAGGTGCGGATGGTGTTGCGCGCCAGACCGGTACGCTTAGAAATTTCGTGCAGCGATAACTTATCGCGAAAAAACATCCTGCGGATTTTGCCAATCATTTCCATGGTGATCACCTTTTAGCCTCTGCCTAAGAATTAAGCAGAACAAGTAGAACACCTGGGTCAATTTTGGATCGGCACAACTAGCTAAAGTGGGTCAATTTTCGGTCGGCGACAACATACTTTGGCGCGCAACTCGATTCGTTCACGATCAATATGCTGGCGTCGATGCCGGTAATGGTAATAACTGGAACGGCAAATACCGAAGGTGCTGCAGACCATTTCTACGGGTTCATGCTCACTTAACTGGTCTACCAGTGCGTACGATTGAGTTCGTCCGCCATTAAGAGAGCTGTGGCGTTTTTTAACAGGGCTTTCTCCCGTTCCAGCCGATCAATGCGCGCTTCGAGCTCCTGAATGCGACGTTGGTCTGGAGTGAGTGCTTTGGCCTGCGGCGTGATACCCTGTCTTTCCTGTTTCAGCTGCTTAATCCAGCGACGCAGTATGTTCTCGCCGACGTTCATCGCCTTACTGGCTTGTGACACCGTGTGGCCTTGATCGACGACCAGACTGGCGGCTTCGGCTTTAAATTCCGGGGTAAATGTCCTGCGAACCTTGCTCATGAAACACCTCGTTAATGGTGGCGAGATTACCACCTAAGTTGGTGTCCGAAATCATTGAACCACAACAGTCTTGTTTCATTGGCATTGCGTGGGCTGAATTGAAAATGATGCTAGGTATATGGCTGGAGTGATTATCCAATTTGGCCTGTAGACCTATACCCTATAGTGTGTCTGCAGCAGGCGTGCTTGGCTGGGTGGCGGCCTCGGCGTTAGCATCACCACCCCCGCATCATTATGATCAATGGCTATGCATTGATGCCCTGGAATGTATTGCTGGTTTCTACATTCCATCAAGGCTGGCGCTTGAATTCCTCGCGGATCGTGCTGCCGATTTGCAGCAAGGCGGGCAAATCGCTTTGCTTGGCCGGGCGGCTGCCGGGGTTGTAAATGATTTGCGCATGACGTCCGTTTTCCAGCAGTTGCACCACCATAGCCATATTGCCCGGTGCTGGGCAGGCATAGCTGACATAACTGTGCAAGCCAAGGGTCGGCAGATCTAGCACGATGCATTGCTGCTCGTTTTCGCGCATGACCGCCAGCGTTTCCGGCTTGTTCAATTCGCGATCCGTATTGATGGTCAGGCTGGCTTCGCTGCCATCGACGCTGGCGATGCAATGGTCATTGGCCAGCTGGTGGATGGTCAGCTTGCCCTTGCCCAGTAATTGCTGGGCCTGTTGTTTGCTGAACCACGGGCATTCGCCAACGCGTTGCTGGGCTTGTCCCAGGCGCGGCAGGCTTTGTTGCGCCATACCGTGCAAGTTGGCCAGCGTTTCGCGGTCAAATTCGCTGTCGGGTGTGCCATGTAGCTGGAAAACCAGTAAATCCGTACCCTTGCGTACCAGCAAGCCGGCCTGCGGTGTCGCCCCTTCACTGGCCAGCCCGACAAAAGCCTGCTCGCCCAGCTTCGGGCGGCTGGCGTCGCGCTGCAGGCCGGCAAAGGCTGTTTTCTGATAGGTATCAAACAATGTTTTTGCTTCGGCTGCATTGGGGCGGCGCTGTACATTGAGCATCAGTACTTCGCCGCCGGATCGCCAGATGCAGGAGCCATAGGCCTCGACCCGCAGCAAGGTAGTTTCCGGCCCTAGCAAGGCGGTTGCCGCTGCGTCATCCAGTAGTGGACATTGCTGCGCTGCCGCCGAGGCCGTACCGGCCAGTATGAAACTGGCGCTTGCGAACGCCAGCTGTGTCAGAGTGCGTTTGAATGAGTGCTTCATGGGTGAAACTCCAGATAAGAATATTGACTTGAAAAATAGGGGGCTGTTTGCACAAGACTGCTTTATCAGCGGCGTAATCTGCCGCGATCCGCCTTGCATTCAAACTCCAGCTCTCTGAGGAGCACGAATTCGTTGCTGCCCCGATTTATGCCGCTGCCAGAATTGATGGCGGTTTAGCTCATAGCACTTGCCAACAAGGAATAGCCTGAGAGATTGGCATCAGGCAGCCCAATCCGCCATCATCAGCAGCTGCCGCAAGTCCGGTTGTGCTTCGCTGAGTGTATGCGGGGCGATGTCGAGCTGGCTGGCGTCGGCGGCGCGCAAGATGCCGGCGCGCACCAGCCCGCTGGCGTTGTAGTGCAGGCAGAGCGGCAGGTCGTCGGGGATGAAATCGCCCAGCAGTTCGGCGTGTTCTTCAATGTCCAGCCACAGGCAGACCAGGCCGGGCACATCGTGTTGCTGCACATAGTCATGAAAACCGGGGCGCAGATCGCGGCATTTGCTGCACCAGCCCTCGGCGGCCAGCACAACGAGCAGGGCGCTGCCGGGGGCGGCGAGGGTGCGGGCGATGCGGGCGGCATCCAGCCAGGGATCAAGCAACATCGCGCAACTCCTTGCTGCCGGCGTGATTCGGGCATGTGTGATGGTTCAGCATCATCGCTCGGCCCCGCTCAGTGCTGCCAGCGCGGCATGCTGTTGCCACCAGGGGGCGCGGATGTTCAGGCCATGTTGCGGCGCAAACTGGCGCAGGGCGCGGGTGGCAATCTGGCGCAGCGCCTGCGGCGCTTCGTGCAGCACCATCAGCAAGTTTTCCGGCGAGTGCGGCTGGCCCAGCAGCAGGCGCTGTCCGACCGGCAGCGATAGCGCAGCATCGCAGGCGCGCACGGCGGCCGGGTTGGGCAAGGGCAGGCCATCATCGGCATCAGGGTTGGCCTCGTGCAGCGGCTGGTCCGGGTCATACGGTGGCTCGGGCAGCAGCAGGCCGTTGGCGTGCAGATCGACGCCGGTGAGTGTCTGCCACACCCAGCCGGCCAGCCGTGCGTGTTCGGGCTGTTCGAGCTGCCGCAGTACAAAGCCGCGCAAGGCCGGGTCGCCATGCTGCAGCACGAAATGCAGAGCCTGGCGCGGCGGCAGGTGTTCAAGCAGAGCCGGCACATCCGGATGCCCCGGTGGCACCAGCCAGGCCAGATGGCGCAGCCAGCGCTGCAGGCGGCGCTGCGCCTGCTGCTGATACCAGCCGCTGGCGCTCGCCAGCACGGCCAGCTGCTCCTGCACGCTGCGCAGCAGGGTGGCGGCCGCGCCACTGGCCAGCCCGTGGTGCGCCAGCGCAATTGCCGCCTCGGCACGCACAGCGCTATCCGCATCGTTGCGCAGTGCATCCAGCGCAGCGGGTGGCGTCACTGGCAGCGCCGCGGCCACCCGGCAGGCGGCTGCGCGCACATGCGGTGACTCATGCTGCAGCCAGTGATCGGGCACGCTGACCGGCGCACCGGCCACGGCATCCGGGCGCAGCGCGATGGCGCGCAAGGCGGCGACGGCTTCCACTGTGCCGGCGCCGGGCTGGCTCCAGGCGGTAATCAGCGGCGCGACATCGCTGGCAGGCAAGCAGGCCAGCGCCGAAATCAGCCCGCGCAGCAGGCTGTCTGGCTGCTGGCGAATCTCGGCCAGCAACTGCGCCAGCGCCGCCTCGTCGTGCAGACGGATGGCCGCCCAGGCCAGGGCAAATGCCTCGCCCGCACCGCGCCAGCGCTGCAATTCGCCGCGCAGGATCACCAGCCCCGCCGGGCCGGCCACCTGCAGGCCTTCCAGATGCGCGCCCAGCAGTTGCGAGAAATGCCAAAGCCGCTCGGGCTGCAGATGTGGTGACAGCGCCGATTTGTTATGCAGAGTCCAGTAAAACGCAGCATCGCCGGCGTGGCGTTTGACAAGGGCGGGAATCAGATTGCTGTGCATGAAGATGTAATCAGTTCGCTTATGAAAAACTGCTTGTGTGATGCTGCTTAATCGAAATCAAACATGCTGAACAGCCGCGTCCAGCGCTGGCCGTTGTACAGGCAGGCGCCGTAGGGGCCGGCGGTGAGCAAAAATTGCCCGCAGGGGCTGACGTCGAGCCGGCCGGAGACCATCGCATTGGGTGAACGCGGGTCGATTTCCTGTAGCGGCACCAGCTCCTTGCCATCGAGCGCGAACAGCCCGCCCCAGCCACCCAGGATCAGTCGGTCGGCAAACCACACTGCGTCGATGGGCTGGCTGCCCCAGGGCAGGTCGCTGTTGGCCAGCAGCTCCCAGCGGTTTTCGCGCCCGGCCCACACCTTGCCTTTCTGGTCGCTGATGTAGACGCGGCCATCGCTGCCACAGCACACGGTTTCCAGATGGGCATTGCTTGGGAAAGCACACTGCTGCCAGTGCTCACCATTAAAACGCCAAACGTCACCATAACCGCCCACAGCGTACATATCATTGGCGGCAAAAGCTGCCAGATCTTGAAAACCAAGCGTAATGGACCAGCTTGTTTCACCTTCACTAGGCAGTTGCTCTGGCAAGGGAACGCCCTTACCCTCTGCCCTTAGGTCGACCCATTGCTCGACGCCTTCGCGGCGCAGGATGCGGCGACCGCTGCCGACGGCGTACACTTTTCCGGCTGCGCGTATAACGCGCCTGCTTGTGCTGGTGGAGCCTTCCCCATAGTCCAAACTGAGTAGTTTATCGATAGGTTTTTCTTCGCCTTTTTTCTGCGCATTGGATGAAAAAACCAGCGTGGCCAAATCGACAGCGACAAACTCGGGTGGATCGGTATTGCGCACGATACTAGTGAAGCGGAACTGGTTGTGGTCCCAGGTGCCACAAGGCTGCTCATCATCCATGTCATTTGCAATAACATGAATGATGCGAGTGAGCGGGTAATATCCTTCTTGCCGGTTTTCTTCGCTTAGTACAAAGCAATAGCGCTCGTGATCGAGAATGCTGCAATCCAGAATCGTATAACCTTTTAGCCAATCGTCATGGCTTTGCTGAGTGATATTTACTTTCATAGCGATCCTTAGAATGTTTTTGTTTTAGGTGGTTTGGTTGGAACCGTTGGCCCGCCATTGGGTAGACCTGAGTGTGGTGTTACCGCGGCTTCGGAGTCTTTGCAAGTGTGGGCTTCTTTGTAGTACTTATCCAGCTGGGCCTTGATGCATTCTTTTTTGCACCCGTATGGTTTTGCCAGTCTTTCTGAAATATCGTCGGCTGTTTTATTGTAAGGGACGGATGGTTGGTTCCGTTTGTCGTTTATGTAATCTTCTGTCAGAGTGTGTGCTGCACCATGTGAGCCATTGCCGGGGCCATTGGAGGTTCCTTCCAGGCACATAGTCGGGGCAGAGCCATGACTATACTTGCTCCAGCAATCAAGCTTTGTGGTTTTTTCTAGTGTCGTGTATTGGCTCTGGTTAGGAGGTTTTCCCTTGGTCTTGGTCACTTTTTCGTAATTATAAAACATGGCATCTGGCAATACATGATGCGCCGTCTGGCCAGGGCAGCACCCGTTGCCACTCATTGGGTTTTTATTGTCGTTATATGAAACCAGCTTGCATTTTCTGGCGCGCAGGCAGTCATTGCTGAGCGCAATGCCGGCCTGCATTGTGGCCATCAAGTCTTCATAACTGAAGTTGTTACCAAGAATCGCTGTTATTTCGTCAAGCTTGCTGGTGAATTGATCCAGTTCCAGCTCAAGCTGAGCGTAGCGTTTTTCCATGTCATTGGTAACGATGGCGCCAACGGTATTGCCAATCGCATGTCCAAGCATCTCATACATGCCGATCCGGCTTAGCGCTTTTGCAAGCAAGGGAGAACGCATCGTTCCCATGCGCTTGATGACTTTTTCCTTGGCTTTTTCCGCAATTTCATCCGCCTGCTCCTTGAAGAAGTCATCGGCAAAATTTTGCAGCTTTTCCAGTGCGGCTTTTTGGTCGTGCATGATTTGCTTGGCTTCTTTCTCAAAATGCGTGCGCATTTCATCCTTGAAGCTGTCAATACTGAAGCCATCGCCATTGGTGGGCTTGTGCCATAGCCCTGTGCATTGCTGGTATACCCAGCAATTTTCTTTGCTCTCTTTGTGGCCGGCCTCTTTGATCTTGTCCTTGGCTTTTTGGTCGATGTTGACCAGTGCTTCCCGGAGCTTTGCCTGAGTTTTTCTCAGTATGCTGCCTTGCTTGAGCTTGGCAGGGTCCATTTTTCCGCTATTGAACTGCTTGTCCCTTTTTTCTTTTGCTTCTTTTGTGCCATCGCATTTGCATTCATTGTTTATGTCTTTTGTTGTTTTCTCACAATGCTCTTTAACTTGATCGTCCCAATAGCGAAATGCTGCGGTATTAGCCATGATTCAGCCCCTTACTTATGGTTGTGCGTAACAGGGTCGATATGACGGCAGACATTCAGGCCTTCGAATTTCACATTGCTCGACCAGTCAACAAAATAGACCTTGCCGGTAATGACTCCGGTGCGGATTCCTTTACGGAATGCTTGAGTTGCCGGTTCTGTTGCCGGTGCTGTTGGCCAGATAGGACACATCCTTCAGCGCGACTTCGGTGCCACAGATGAAGACCGTGCTGCTGCCCTTGGCCAGATTGCTGGCAAAGCCGGTGTTCGGGTAGGGAATGACAATCGGGCCAGCCTTGGGGGCGGCGGGCTCCAGCAGGGGTCTGGGAAGGCCGGCAATGCCTTGCCATCTACCGCCTTGGAGCAGGCTTCGTTGTCGTTGATGTAGACGTGGGTTTGCATCGTGGGTCCTTGGGCGATGTGGCTCAGGCCACGAGAGGGGGAGTGAAGCCGGCGATCACGCAGCTGCGCAGGCCATTGTCGTTGGCCTGGTGCAGCAGGCCCAGTTCGCCGGGCGGGTAGAGCTGGCTGTCGGGTTGACCGCGCATGCGGTGCAGCCAGGCCAGCATGGCCGGCCCGGTGGCAGCACCGATTTCGCCGAGCCGGTCGGCTAGCGTTAATACTGGTAGTTTGGCAGCGTCCTGCGGTGTAATGCGGGTGAGGGCGTTAACAGCATCGGTAACGAACCAGGCTTCGCCATTCTGGTCGCTCAGGCGGAAATCCAGATCGGCCATGCCGACACGGGCATTGCTTAGCGCTGCGCGCATGGCCGTGGTCATGCCCTGCGAGCGGTTGGGCACGTCGCCGCCCATGCGCGCAGCTTCTTCACCCTTGCCCCAGCCATACAGCCACAGCCGATTGGGCAGTGCGTCGAGTTCGTCTTGCGGGAGCTGATGGCGTTCTATCACGACGGCGGCAGCGGCTTCGCCGGGAATGAAGCCGTCGGAATTGTCATCGGCCAGCAGACGTTCGCTGGCGAGGTAGTGATTGATGCTGGCAGCGTCGAGATAGGTATCCGCGCCGATCAGCATGGCCCGATCCAGCGGATGGCGTGCCAGCCATTGGCCGATCTGCTCCAGCGCACTGGCCAGCCCGGCTCGCCCTTGCGGAATGATGGCGCTGAGCGGATGCACCGGCAGGCCAAACTCTTGCATGGCCTGATTGAAAGTGGCCTTGTACCAGTCGGCTTGTAGGCCATGGCGCTCGGGACTGGGTGCGAGCCACAGCATGGGCATGGCGTGCTGCTGCGGATCGGGCAGATGGCGCAAGGCGTCGCGTACGGCATGGCCGATCCAGCTGGCTAGCCGGTCTTGCCCCCAGACGTTTTCGCCATCCAGTCGGGCCACGATGATGGGCTCACCATTGCGGCCGATGAATTCGCTGTGCTGGAAGTGATCCATGCTGGCGGCAATGGCGCAGGCTGCGGCATCCAGGTTGTAACCCACGGCACAGCACAGCCCGGCGCTGGCCACACTGAGCACCGGGCGCGGTAGCGCAGGGCGGGTATCGGGTAATAAAAAATCAAGCATGGTTAGTCGTGGCCTTCGGCGGATTCATGTTCATCATCGTGGCTGGCCTCATTCACTTCATCCGGCTCTGGTGATTTGCTGCAGCCGCTGCAGCCGCCGCTATTGATCCCCAGTACTTTGTCTTGCCACCACCGGGCGTTGACTGGGCCGACGGCGATGGTGTCGAACTCCTGCAGGCGGCGGCGGATGGGGAGGCTGGTGCGCCAGACTGCGCTGAAGCGCGGGCCTTCCGGGTGGTTCAGGTCGAAATACAGCGTGTCGGCCAGCGCAGTGGGTTCGTCCACGCTGTAGTCTTTGCGCAGCACACGTACCTGCAGCCGGTTGAGCACCGGCAGGCGAAAGCGCCGTTCACCGCCACCGGGCAGCATGTTGAACAGCACGACTTCTTCGCCGCCTTGCGGGTAGGGCATCTGCTGATTCACAGGCGCGCATTGGTGGAATTGCTCGTCGAAATCTTCCGGCAGAAAGGGGAAGATGTTTTCTTCCCAGTGGCGGTCATAGGTTCCCACATAATTCTTGCGTGGTTCCCAGTGCCGACCGATGGCGGAAAACGCGATTGGGTCGTGGGCATTGGGGTGACGGATGGGCTGGGTGTGCGCTTCCAGCCGGGGGCGGGCTGCAGGTGCAGCTGGTCGAGGGTGTGACGCCCCGCCCAGCCGCTGCCCACCGGATTGGTCAGCAGGGCTTCGCTGAGTGTTTCGTTGCCTTTCTGATAATCGCGGCAGCCGCCCAATGCCATGCCATAGTGTAGCGGGCAGGTGGTGAAAGGTTCGGCCTCGCTCAGATTGAATTCGCCAGCCTGTTTGTGCCAGACGCGCGGCCCCGTTGCCCGTAGCCCTTTGCGTAATTCGCCGACTTGCCAGCCCACCAGCAGTTCGCGCACAGGTTTGCCCTCAGGGGCATGGGCGCTGGCGTTGAACAGCACATCGCAACGCGGTTTGAAGCGTACATAGTCGCTACCGTATAGCATGGCCGAAAGCCCCGGCTCGCCGACATGCAGATCGGCATCGTGTAGCGGATCGGGAGGTACGGGGCGTGGGCGCTGCCCGGCCTGCGGTACCTGCCAACTGGCCTTGGTGACGATGACTAGATGCTCCTGCCCGCTGACATCCAGCGCGGTGAATATGCTGCTTTGCAGGTGTTTGCTGCCAACTACGATTTCCATCTTCCTGCCTCAGTTGATGCTGACCGAGCCGCCAAGAATGCGCTGGGTGGCGCTGGCCTGGCTGGTGATATAAGTGCCGCGCAGGGTGATGCGGCCATCGGCGCTCATCAGCAAGGATGCCTTGCCACAACGCAGCTCCAGGGTGTCGAAGGCTTCCAGCTCGATGTGGCGGCCATCGGCGATGATGTCCGGGTTGTCTTCCGCATCCGCTTCAGCATCTGTTTCTGCATCCGCTTCTGCATCTGTTGCAATTGGTGCTGCGGGCGCGAGTCCAGCCGGTTCTTCCTCCGGGCGAGCCGGATTGAGGATGGGGCCGAGAATTAGCGCGTGTTGTGGCGGTGGCCCGGCAAAGGCAATCGCCAATGTGCTGCCGAGGGGCAGATCGCGCAAGTCACTTAACGTCATGGCAGTAATAGGGCTAGGGGTAAGGTCTGGTAGCCCAATCAGTGGAAGCCCTTCAGGCGTATACCCTGCAAAAATACCTAGGGCAACTCCCTGCGCGCCCGCTGGAAGCAGGCGGGTCGTACTGGCAGGTTGTTGCAGTAAGGCATGTAGCGGGCTAGGCTCGGTCGAATCGGTCGGCTCTACATCAGGCAAGGCAGTGGGCAAAGCATATTGTTGCATAGTCAGTTTTCCAAAATCTTTTTGCCTTTCATGACGATATTGCCATCGGCTTTATAGGTTTGTTCATCGGTTGTACCGACACTCAAGGTGTGGCCATTGAGGATGATCGTGCCGTCTTTTTTCATTGTGAAAGTAGCTTTTCCGACCTTGATGGTGAATTCCTCACCGGCTTCGATGGTGTAGATCTTGTTGACTTGGGTGGTTTTGTCGACACCGATCTGTGCATTTTGGTATAGCGCTACCGAGGTGTTCATAAAGGCACCCACCGTGGTTTGATAGGCCGCGCCAATCGACAGTGCTTTGGCGAGGCCGATGGTTTCCGCCTTGGCCAGCATCACCGTTTCGGTCTTGGTTTTTTTGATGGTGACAGTTTCCGCGCCGCCCACCGTTTCGGTGCGGTTTTTGCCGATGGTGATGGTTTCGTTGCTGCCTACGGTTTCGGTGCGGTTGCTGCCGATGCTGATCGTTTCGTTGTTGCCGACTTGCTCGGTGCGGTCGTTGCCGATGGTGATGGTTTCGTTGTGGTCCACCGTCTCGGAGCGGTCGCGCTTGACGTGCACGGTTTCGTCGCGGTCGATGGTCTTGCTGCGGTCGCGCCCCACCCAGTGCGATTCGTCGTTTTCCACTTCGATGCGCTGATCTTTCTCGGCGTGCAGCCACACTTCTTCTTCGCCCTTCTTGTCTTCAAAGCGGAAGATGTTGGCATTGTCCGGCCCGCCGCCGGGGCTGGAGCGGCTGTAAAGCCCCGATTGTGTCTTGGTGCTGGCATTGCCCCATGGGGTGGGCTGCTCGTCGTTGTAGACCCGGCCAGTGATGATGGGGCGGTCGGCGTCGCCCTCGATGAAGGACACCAGCACTTCCTGACCGATGCGCGGAATCGACGTCGCGCCCCAGCCCTGGCCGGCCCAAGCGCTGGCCACGCGCACCCAGCAGCTGGATTTGTCGGTCTTGGGGCCGTAGCGATCCCAGTGGAATTGGATTTTGACGCGGCCTTTTTCGTCAGTGTGGATTTCCTCGCCCGGCGGGCCGACCACCACGGCAGTTTGCGTGCCCTGCACATAGGGTTTGGGCGTCATGCGCAGCGGGCGGAATGGGGTTTTGGCCGGTTGCACCGTGATATGGCACTGGCTCAGGCCGCTGCCGGTGCCGGTGGATTCGTAGGTGTTTTCTTCGAGCATGATGTGCTCGCTGGTGATCAGATATTCCTGATTCTGATCCTTGCGCGGATGATCGATCAGGGTAAAGAGCTGGCCGCAGCCCAGGCCCTCAATCGGACCCGCACCGGTGGCGGTTTCATAGCGCGCCTGTGCCGCTTCCAGCCGAACGCTGGCAAAATGCTGGCCACGCTCGGGCGCGTAATACTCGCTGGGCCACAGATACACATCGTGATTGGCCTGGCCATGGCTGCGGCCTTCGCTCTGATTGGCCTGCAGATTGGCCGAAGGGCGGAAATAATCATAATCATTGACGACAAATTTGGTGCTCTCCACCGCTTTGCCACAGCGCCAGTGGGCAAAATGCTCCTGATCAATGTGCATACCGCTGTCTCTGGCCCCGTGCTCAAAAGGCAGCACCTCATAGCCGCCACGCGGCTTGTGGGCCGCAACACTATCGGCCAGTACCAGCACATGCGCACCCGCAGCATGCTCGAAGTAGAAATAAATGCCTTCCTGCTCCAACAAGCGCATCACAAAGTTGGCATCGGTTTCACCCGCCTGCACGCAGTAGCGGCGGGGCGGATAGCTTTGCGTCGTGCGATCCACAAATCGGGCAATGCCGTGATCAGCGAACACCTGCTTGATGATGTCCAGCGTGCTGAGCTTCTGGAATACCTTCCAGTCGGCACTGCGGGTGAGAAACCACAGCCAGGGGCGCAGCTCGGCCTCGTACCGGTAGTACTGGCCTTCCTCGCCAGACAGCACCATGCTGGCGACATACTGGTGGACATAGCGCACTCCGCCCTTGGGCAGATCGATCTCGATGGTGACCGGATGGCCCACCAGCTGATCCAGCGGCAGATTGGCGCTGGGGGAGAGCGCCACGAGCTGGTAATGGCTGATATTGCTGAGCAGCTCGGTGCCCGCCAGATTACGGAAAAACAGCTGGGTTTCGGGTAAAGGGCTGCGCAGGCGGAAGGTACGGGTGCTGAACATGATTAACCTCGGGAATGCGGCAGCCAGCTTTGCTGGCTAGCAGATTGAGATGGCGTGGCTACTGAGCCGTTGTTACGCCAGAATGGGTACACTTCGATAGGGAGGGCCATGGTGGGACCCATGAAGAAAAACAGCCCGAGATAGATGCCAGGCACTACCCAGAGAGATCCAAACGGCTCACCGCCATCCAGCAATGGTACAAGCAGAAACATGAAGCCGATCAAGAGAGGTAGTAGCCAGAATGGCAGACCTATCAGCAGGCTAAGGCCAAGCCAGCCGCAGCTTTGTGTACGGGCACGCCAGCTAGCCAGTGCTTTTAGTAGCAATATTCCGCTAATAATTAGCCCAATGGTGAGTAGTAGCTGCTGGTTTGTGCCTTCGCGCCTAGATAATTCGCCCCCTGCAATCAGGCTGCTAGCGGTGATGGAAACGCCGTACAGTGTGCAGAGCAAGGTATCCAGCAACAAGACCAGTCGTAACCGTGTTGTCTCTGGGTTGTCCATTTCAATTTCGAGCTTAGAAAACATTCATGCGCACCCGATTCAAAATGGGGTCTACTTTGCCGCTGGTTTCATTGACTGAAAACTGTTCGGCAAAGTCGAGAATGCTGTTAAATTCACGTGCAATCAGTTTGCCTAGCCAGAGCCCGCGCTTATTCTGGCCGCTCCAGTACTGCTTGATCGGATTAAAGGTCTGACCCGAATAGCTGCTACTCATGGTTTGCCAGACTTTGCGCAGATCGCTGATGCTTTCCATGGCTTCAATCGCTCCGAGCGTGTCGCTGGCTACTTTGGCTGTACTGGCTAATGGTTTGATGCCGGTCCACAAAGCGTACATGCTGGGGCTGTTAATAAACTGGCGCTCCAGTGCATAGGCCACCTCAACATATTCAATGTCGTAATACAGCGGGATGCGCGGATCGCGGAATTCGGTGTCTTCTATTTTGCTATCGCCCGATTTACCCCCGCCAATCACTGGATGATGCGTGATATGCAGATTGCCCCTGATTAATTCGCCTGCATCAATCACATCACGGACAAAGCGCACTGTGCCTTTTTGGCGTTCATACATGCCCAGCTCTTTGAGCGCATCACACAATGTCTTGTAGCCGAAGTGGCGTTGGCCTTGTTTTAAATCGAACCCGACGGGTTGCGGATTGGCGCCTTGCCCCAGCAAAGTGAGCGTGCGGGCATAGTCGCAGGCCATACCAATAGGGTCTGCCATGCCCCAGGGCAAAGGAGAGCGGGGGCAACTCATTGATCAGCGGCCTTGCTGTTAGCGTCAAAACTTAGCGAAACGATGGACAATAGATTGAAGTCTTCACCATCGCTTGCCAGTATCCGCTGGCCCTGGCCATGCCAGCTGTCGTGCGGCTGTTCGATCCAACGAGTAGCACGGCAGAGTGCGTGCTGATCATCTGCGCTTTCCGATCCGGGATAGCGGGCCGGAATCAGTGCTGCCAGTTCTTCGCCTGCGTGGGTGGTGATGATGGCCTGACGCCAAATCAGGTCAAACAAGGTCTGTGGCGGGAAAAAGCGTATTTGAGTTAGCATTTCTGGCGCCAGCCAGTGGTAATCACCGTCGATGATGGCCTCGAAGGCCGGGCCCATGCGCGGGTCGGCATCCGCCAGCCAGGTAAATGGCTGGCCGTCAATTTCACCACTAATCGCAGGCGCTTCATGGCATGCCCGTTGCCTTTGTTCTTGCGCTGCGGCGGTGTTTTGTTGTTGCTCCAGTTGCAGCGCAATGGCCAGATCAAGTAGCCAATCTGGCGTGTTCGGCAAATAGTGAGGCGCGGCAAGGCCCGTAAAGACTTGCAGACGTAGCTGTTCACCACGAATCGCACCACCATAGGTTTGAGTAAACCGGGCATAGGCTTGATCAGCTTTTTGCAGATGTTCGATTTGCAAATGAGCACGCTCCCATTGACCATTGGCACAAAGTAGCTGGGTCAGCGCGATCCGGTGCTGCGGATCTGATGGTGCATTGCGTACTCGATCCTGAATCTCGGTCAGTTGCTCGGCGAGAGTTTGTGGTGAAAGAATGGTTGTCATTTTAGAATTCTGAGCAGTCAAAGTGATGTGTATAAACTGTTTATTCTTGCGAGATCACTCATGGGTAATAATGTGAATTACCTGTCATGGTTATCATTTTTGTTTGAGAACTTTGACTTTCCAATTTTTACGAGTAAATTGATGATGGCAATCGCAAGGAATAATAGTATTGTATATTGGCCAAGAATTTGAAAGACGAACCAGGCCAATATAGCAAGTATTATGCAAACTAGAATAAATGCCAAATTGCTTAGATTGTTCATTTCATACGCTTCAAACTATTCTAGCTCTAGCAGCAAAAGATTTTCTAAATATTAGATTTGTATCTAAAATCTGAGGGTTAAGTCGGTAAAATGTACTTAATCCTTCAAATTGTAAGTTGTTTTGTTCTGCAAAAACAAACAAGTCTGAAATACGAGCTCCACACCCTAATGAACGACCGCTCGCAACAGCGATGCTGCCAATAACCGCGCCTGTGTATGCTGCTGCTCCGATTGATGCTGCAACAGCTAATAGTTCAAGGCCTGTTGTGGCGCCAATTAATTCCGCCATCGTAGCCCCTTTGCCAAGGGTTTTTAAGGCTGATACCAATGTTGTTGCAGTTGCAATTGCAGTATTGTATGTGTCAAATAAGGAAGTGGGAAAGGGGAGTCCTAATTCATCCATATTTTCTTTGAAGTATTTTTTAAAATCACCTGTGGCATAGCATTTAGTCATTACTCGAACCTGTTTTTTTGCATTTGTTTCGCTTGAAGCAAGGAGGCATTTCCTCCTTGCTTAAATAATCAAATTAAACTTTTTTGTTCGCTTTGATATCGTACTCGGTCACGATTGCGCCGCCTTTGGCCGAACCATCTGCACCTTGTGGCTGGTATTCGATCTTCACTTTCGAGAATGCCAGGCCTACGGTTTCAATCAAGCCACCACCACTGTTGCTGCCACTAGGTTGCACATTGGTCACCATCACATCAGTCATGGTCACTTTGTAGAATTCAAGTGGCTTTTCACCGGCTTTGCGTACGGTCAATACCGCTTTAGGGATGTGTTTACCACTCATACAAACCTGCATCAGGATCGGGCTGGCTTTGTCCACGCTGTGTGTAAAGACCAGATCATCCACTGATACCTTGCCTGCGCCGCCACCAGTACCTGCATGCATGCTTGCACCTTGGCTCATGCCCCAGTCCAAGGTCAGCAGCTCGATTTCATTGGTGTGCGTGCTATCAAGCGATTCGCCTTCAATGCCATCGATTTTCAGGAACATATCATTTGCCATTATTACTTCTCCGTATTATGTGGCTGCGCCACTGGTTCAATAAATTGATAAGCATTCATTCTCCGGTGGCCAAAACGACCGGCTCGTTTTATCACTGAAGCAGGGAGTGAAAGCTCATCGGAATATCAAGAAACAAGCTTGCTTATTCAATGCAAGGCTTCGCTGGCAAACCTGCAACTATGAAATTCAATTCAGTTTCAATCGACTACTCATTTCGAACGCTTACTTCGCAATGGTAACAAATTTACTTGATTATTAATTAATTTGTAGTGTGATTGATTTCACATGTAAGTAATTTGGCGTTTGGTGGCTTGCTGAGGAAAGGAGCGGTGAGTTGCATCTTGGTCAAATTTAGATGTATATCCTTGTATTCATTGATAGCAAAGGGCTGTAGATATATACCCATTGAAAATGTTTCTACTCAGTGCTGGTGATTACTGCCTGTGCAACACGGGGAAGTTACACAGGCAGTGATTTAGCAATGCGGATTACGCACCACCTTCCTTGATCGATGGCAGTTTGGAAACCAGGCGCAGTGATACGGTCAGGCCTTCCAGCTGGTAGTGTGGGCGCAGGAAGAACTTCGAGGTGTAGTAGCCAGGATTGCCTTCTACTTCCTCCACGTGCACTTCGGCGGCGGCCAGAGGCTTCTCGGCCTTTACTGATTCGGAGGAGTTTTCCGGATCACCATCGACGTACTGCAGTACCCAGTCGTTCAGCCAGCGCTGCATTTCGTCGCGGCTCTTGAAGGAGCCGATCTTGTCGCGCACGATGCACTTCAGATAGTGGGCGAAGCGGCATACCGAAAACAGGTAGGGCAGGCGCGCAGCCAGGTTGGCGTTGGCGGTGGCGTCCGGGTCGACGTATTCCTGCGGCTTTTGCAGGGACTGCGCGCCGATGAAGGCGGCCATGTCGGAGTTCTTGCGGTGCAAGAGCGGCATGAAGCCGTTCTTGGCCAGTTCTGCCTCACGACGATCGGAAATGGCGATTTCGGTCGGGCACTTCAGGTCCACGCCGCCATCGTCGGACGGGAAGGTGTGGCAGGGCAGGTTGTCGACCGCACCGCCGGATTCCACGCCGCGAATGCGCGAGCACCAGCCGTAGTACTTGAACGAGCGGTTGATGTTCACGGCCATGGCGTAGGCCGAATTCGCCCAGCTGTAGCGTTCGTGGGCGGCGCCGGCGGTGTCTTCCTCGAAGTCGAATTCATCCACCGGGTTGGTGTTCACGCCATAGGGCAGGCGGGCGAGGAAGCGCGGCATGGCCAGACCGATGTAGCGCGCGTCGTCCGACTCGCGCAGCGAGCGCCAGGCGGCGTATTCCGGCGTCTGGAAAATCTTGGTCAGGTCGCGCGGGTTGGCCAGCTCCTGCCAGGATTCCATCTGCATCACCGAGGGCGAGGCGCCGGCGATGAAGGGGCAGTGCGAGGCGGCAGCGGTGCGGGCGATTTCGCGCAGCAGTTCGACATCCACCGGGGTGTGGTCGAAGTGATAGTCGCCCACCAGGCAGCCAAACGGCTCGCCGCCGAACTGGCCATATTCTTCTTCGTAAATGCGCTTGAAGAAGGGGCTTTGATCCCAGGCGGTGCCCTTGTAGCGGCGCAGGTTGCGGTGCAGTTCGGTCTTGGAAATGCTCAGCACCTTGATTTTCAGCATCTCGTCCATTTCGGTGTTGGTGACGAGGTAATGCAGGCCGCGCCAAGCTGATTCAAGTTGCTGGTATTCAGGGTGGTGAATCACCTCATTAAGTTGGGCAGACAGCTTGCGGTCTAGCTCGCCGATCATACTTTCAATGGTGCGCACGGCATCGGTGCTGATCAGGCCGGTTTGACCCAGGGCCTGGGCGGCCAGGGTGCGCACGGCTTCTTCGACGGCAGAGCGGGCTTCATCGGACTTAGGGCGGAATTCCTGCTGCAGCAGGCGGGTAAAGTCGTTGTCCACCTCCAAAGTGACGGTATTGGTACTCTGCTGGGGGTGATCGAGTAGTTCTTGATTCATTTATCGGGTCTCCTTACAGGTATCAAGCCTGATCTTCTTGCTTGGGAGCACTGGATAGCGCTGCCAGCAAGGTGGGGTCATTGAGTAGCTCGGTAATCAGTTTTTCCGCGCCATTTTTGCCGTCCATGTAGGTCAGCAGATTGGAGAGTTGCTGGCGTGCTTCTAGCAGTTTGCGCAGCGGTTCGATTTGCATGGCTGTTTGGGCTGGGCTGAAATCGTCCATGCTTTCGAAGGTCAAATCGACGCTAATTTCGCCTTCGCCAGTTAACTTGTTGGCTACACGGAAAGCCGTACTTGGCTTGAGTGATTTCATTCTGCTGTCAAAATTGTCGACATCGATTTCCATGAACTTGCGATCAGCAAGTGCTGGCAAATTTTCTGCCGATTTACCCGCCAAGTCCGAAAGCACGCCCATTACGAATGGGAGCTGAATTTTTTTGTCCGAACCATATACTTCAACGTCATATTCGATCTGGACGCGGGGCGCTCGATTACGCGCAATAAATTTCTGACCACTGTTTCCGGTGGAGGGTCTAGCCATTTTTTTGTCCTCTTTGATGGTACTGGGTTAACGATTCAATCCGGCAAGATGCTCTATCTGCGAAACACCGTCCGGGTTGAGTTCATTCATCAATTGGAGAAAATCCATTGACAGTATTTTTTGAGCGCGACGAAGCAATAGCGGTGCGGGGTTGCTTGGCTCATGTTTTGCGAGGTAGTCACACATCTGGTCTATCTGCTGCACGATGTCAGCACGACTTTGGATTTGGCCACTAGCTGCTCTGATTGTGGATTCAGCAATAATCGTTTGGGTTTGCGTGGCGTCAATCTGCTGATTGCCTGCGACTGGGGTAGGTGCCTCACTGGGCAAGTGATGGAGGACTACCCGAAGAAGCTGTTGCAAATTTTCAGTAACTGAGCTGTGTGTGGAAACGTGATTTTCTAAAATGTCATCAATCCGCTGGCAGCAGGCGATGCAGTCATTCAGGGTTCGGCTCAAGGCCCTTGCAGCATCAGGTTGCGCCTGAATGTGCTGCTGTAATTCACCGAGTTGCAATTTTGAATGCTGATGGGCGGTATGTAGTTGCTCGATATCTATGATCCGGATCACATCATGGCCGCGTAATGGTAGGACAGGTGTGAGCCTTAACTGACGCAAAAGAAAGTCATTGTCGTTAATTGCACCCAAGGCATTCAGTCTGAAAGTGCTATCACCGTCTTCCAGTTCAGGATGTAGGTGCCACCAATACTTTGTAAGTAATTGTTCGATGAGACCTAAAGAGGGGAGTAGTAAATCCAAACCCTCGGTTGCAATCAGACTGCGTGTGAAGACCGTCACTAGACGCAGATCTTTAGATTGCTGTATAAGGCTGACACATTGCTGTCGAGCTTTGATCCAATCAGGCTCAATTGCTGGAATGATAGTGTCGCCAAACTGTTGTTCTGGGGTGCCTTGAACTAGTGCCTCGAGTGAGAAAAACTCAGCGCTGTATTCAAGGTTTATGCCGCATGGATGCTCACTATTACTTGTTTCTGCCAGAGCTAAAATTTCATCTGAGTTCATGATTTTAAAAGTTAATTTGTATTCTGATTGTCGTATTTACAGGTTTTTTTGCTGATTGGCAATAGTATCGAATATTAGCGTTTTCTTCTAATTTGCTGACTATTGCCTTGGTGCAATATTGTGATTAGACTTTAATAAAGTCAAGTGTAAGAAAGGTAGCTTTTAATTGATTAACATAAAGGTGTTTTTGTGCGTAGTTTTGTTGTGATTACAATTGCATGTTTGCTGTTGAGTGCTTGTGCTAGCCGTCCTCAAAACATGGATGTGTTGGTCGTTGCTGATTCTGCGGTGAATCCAGATTCAAATGGCAGACCATCACCTGTAATTATGAAGCTATATCAAATGAAAGGTGAAAGGGCTTTCAAATCTGCTGATTATTTCCAGCTAAGTCAGTCTATGGAGCATTTTTCGCCAGAAATTTTAAGTATTGAAGAGTTGATTTTGCAACCGAGTGATGTGACCCGCTTCACACGTTCAATTTCACCAGAGGCAAAATATTTGGCTACTTTTGTTGCTTTTCGTGATGTAGATTCATCGCGCTGGCGAAATGCCGGTGAAGTCGGCGATGTTCGGACTTTCGAAATACCATTTGTTAATTGGGGCTACCGCCAAGATTTGGCATTGCTGGTCGAGGTGGCGCCGGCAAAAGTTAAATTGAGCTCACCACCTTCTACTGCCGTACTCACTGCTGTCGAGGCAACATCAAAAGCCGGTCGCTTGGCTGGTGCTTTGCCAGCGTCGCTTGGATCTAGGGCCTCGGCAGCTGTAGAGAAAGCTGCTTCGCAGGCCGCAGTTCAGGGTGAGCAGATGGTGAAAGAGAAAACCAAAGACGCGCTTCTAAAAAAATTGCCTAGCTTGCGTTAAGGCTGAGCTTCTGATTCCCGGGATTTAAAAGATTTAAACATGATTAACAATCGCGTCGTGTGGAGTGAAGGGCTGTTTATCCAGCAGCAGCACTTCCAGCAGCTGGATCGCTCAATAGATTATCGCTTTAGTCGTGTAGCAGCTCTGGGTGCAGAATGGTTCTGGGGATTTTCTGCCTTGGAGCTGGATACCGGCATGGCTGAAGTTGGAAAAGTCGGTTTGCGGCGAGCTGCAGGCGTACTCAAAGATGGCTCCGTATTCTCATTCCCGGACAATCTTGAATTGCCTGATCCAGTGGATGTGCCTGCTGATGTTCGTGATGAACTGATTTATCTGGCGATCCCTTTGGGTATTGAGGGGCGTGCTACACATGCATATTCGGGAGCCGAAAAACATGCCGCCCGATATCGTGTAAAAGATCTCTCAATCAGTGATGTGTTTGATGCTCAACTCGCTGTTGATATTGCGCTGGCTGAAGAAAACTACCAATTACTACTTGCGCGAGATATGAGCGCGGAGTTCATTGGGCTTCCTGTTGCTAGCGTGGTAGAGAAACTGGTTGATGGTCGTCTGCAGCTTGATGCTGCATTTATTCCTCCTTTACTCAATTGTCATCATCCGTTAGTGCGTCAATGCCAGCACGAGTTACTTGGCATGTTTCGCCAACGTGGCGTAATGATTGCAGAAGGGATTTCAGTTGAGCGGGGTTCGGGTGCGGCGGATGTGACCGAATTTTTGATGCTTCAAACCGTAAATCGGCATTTGCCATTCCTTGAACAACAACTTCAACGTCCAGCGCTACCATTTTCGGATTTTTATTTCTATTGCCAGCAAATGCTGGGCGATTTGCGAGTTTTTCTGCCTGCAAAACGCCTGCTGGATAATGTGCCCTTATATCAGCATGAACAACCGCATTTATGCCTGATGCAAATCATGAAGCAGCTACGTGAGTTACTTACCTTGGTAATTGACCAATCAGCAATTCGAATCGATTTGCAAGAACGTCAGCTGGGCGTGCGAATTGCGATTATGTCCGACAGCGCTCTCTATGGCATTTCACGATTTGTACTTGCGGTTAAAGCAGAAGTTGCTAGTGAAGTAGTGCGGAGTCGTTTGCCATCCCAGATTAAAGTTGGCCCTGTTGAGAAAATCCGTGAGCTTGTAAACCTGCATTTGCCAGGTGTTGCTATTTCCAGTTTACCTGTTGCACCTCCACAAATTCCATTTCATGCAGGTTTCTGCTATTTCGAATTCGATCAAAGTAGCGATTTCTGGCGTCCATTGCCTAATTCAGGTGGATTGGCTATGCATATTGCGGGTGAGTTTCCCGGGCTCCAAATCGAGCTCTGGATGATTCGATCCTGATTTTAATTTAAGTTATTTAAAGAGTAGTGAGGAGGGAAGAGTGACTGATGCGGTAATCAATGCAAAAGGCTCGCAAGAGTCTTGGGCGCAGCTGTTTGGTGGAGCTCAGTCTACTGGGCATGTTGATGTACATCAATTTGACGTACGTGCAGCAGAAAGCCTAGCTTTTGGCCTCAATCCAATTGTATCTGCAGCTGGCGAGCTGTTGTACACAGGTCTTCAATTGCGAAACGCAAAAGAAGCTTGTGATCTTGCGCTATTGCAACAACTGCTCATCGCTAAAGTTGGAGAGTTTGAAGAAGCAATGCGCATCCGGGGTGTTCGCCATGAGCATGTAATTGGTGCGCGTTATGTAATGTGCACTTTTCTGGATGAGATTGTTGCTAGCTCTTCGTGGGGTGGGTCATGGTCTGCTACATCACTGCTCGTCCACTTTCATAAAGAAACTTGGGGCGGTGAGAAGTTTTTCCAATTGCTCGAGCGGTTGAAAGAGTCTGCAAATGAAAGTCGCGATTTGCTTGAATTAATGTATGTCTGCATGAGCTATGGTTTTGCTGGTCGTTATTTGGTTTTGGATGGCGGCATGCAGCAGCATGAGGTCATTAGGAAAAACTTAGGGGAGCTGTTGCGAACTTTACGCCCTTCTGCAAATGCCGAGATGGCAAGTCAATGGCAAGGGGTTTCAAAGCAGAGTAAGCGATCCATGGTGGTTGTCCCGATTTGGGTTGCTGCGGCTCTGCTCTCGTTGGCCGCCTTGCTTTTATATCTCTTTCTCTCCCTGCGATTGAATCAATTTTCCGATCCTGTTTTTGGAAGCATTCAAAGCCTGCGTGTTAAATCGAGTGGTGACGCTATTCCGGCCAAGGAGGCACGTTTTTCACGCTTCCTAGAGCGTGAAGTGCGGGAAGGGCTGGTAAGCGTTGCTGATTATGAAGACCGATCAGTGGTGACTATTTTAGGTGATAGTTCTTTTAGCTCAGGCAGTGCTGATGTATTGCCTATTGTTCTGCCTGTATTACACCGGATCGGGCTCGAACTTAAAAAATATCCTGGTGCAGTAGTCATTAATGGTCATACGGATAATCAGCCTATCAGCAATTTACGTTTTCCATCGAATTGGCAGCTATCTAAAGCACGTGCTGAGTCAGTTGCCACTGTATTGGTTTCAGATATAGGCAAGGGGCGTATTGAAGTAAAAGGCAGTGCCGACTCGGAATCTGTGGCTGACAATTCGACTGCAATAGGTCGGGCCAAAAATCGGCGGGTTGAAATTACCGTATTCATTACCAACAAATAAGCAGATTCAGGTATTCGAAAATGAGCAGGCTATTTCGTATTTTTTCAAGTTCATGGTTTTGGTCGGCATTAGGCTTATTATGCTTAAGCCTATTGATCTGGTGGGTAGGTCCGCTCGTTAAAGTTGCACAGTGGGCTCCATTTGCGTCTGATTGGGGGCGCATCATTGTTTTGGCTGTAATTTGGTGTGCCTATTTTGGCTCTTTATTTTTCACATTATTCCGTGAGCGTAAAGCACAGAAAGAGCTTGAGCAAGGCATGCAAAGTGACGAGACCACTGCCATTAGCGAGGCCTCTAACGCTTTAACTCAGCGCTTCAGTGAAGCTCTTGAAGTCCTTCGGCAAGTCCGCCCGGAGGATGAGCAAGGCTGGCTATCTCGCTTGCTAGGGCGATTGGATCGCCAAGCTCACCTATACCGCTTGCCCTGGTTTATGGTGCTTGGAGCACCTGGCAGCGGAAAAACAACGATCCTGCAAAATTCAGGCTTGAAATTTCCGCTTGGCAGCGATGCTATTGATGGCGTGGGCGGAACTCGCAATTGCAAATGGTTGTTCGCAGACCAGGCTGTCTTGCTAGATTTGGCAGGACGATATACGACGCATGAAAGTGATCGGCAACAGGACTCAGCTGAGTGGGGCCATTTTCTCAAATTATTGAAACGTACACGAGTTAATCAGCCAATTAATGGTGTTCTAGTTACGATTTCTGCAGACTCCTTAATCAAGGGGCAGCGGGCAGATCTTGAAAATCAAGCAAACTCTGTACGTCAACGCATTCAGGAGCTGCAGCAAGTATTGAGCCTTGAAGTGCCTGTCTATCTTCTGGTTACGAAGTGCGATTTGATTAATGGATTTGCTGAATATTTCGAATCATTGACAGCTGAAGAACGCCAGCAGGTTTGGGGCTTTACATTACCTTTGCCTGCGGGTGAAAAAGAGCATGTTGCGATTTCTTCTATTTCAGGTCACGTGGACGGCTTGCTCAATGGACTGCAGTGTATGCTGATCGGCAAATTGCAGAAAGAGGGAGAATTGCTAAGGCGTTCAGCAGTGGGGGTGTTTCCACAAGCTTTTTATACCGTTCGCGAATCATTAATTGATTTTGCTGAAGCTGCTTTTAGTCAAAATCCTTACCAGCCACGAGTACTTTTCCGAGGTTTGTATTTAACCAGTGCAGCTCAACAAGGCGAAGCTATTGATCCATTATTCGGTGCTATTCCGCAAAGTCTTGGGATTAAACAATCCTTTGCGAAATTACTAGGGCCACAAATGGTTTTTCGCCCATATTTTCTGACTCGCCTATTTAGCGAGCTGATTCTGGGTGAAAGCCATTTAGCTGGAAGAGATATTAACTGGTATCGTAAACGTACTTTGACTAGGACGTTGGGCTACGTATCATTATCGCTTGTATTTCTTATTGCTCTTGGGGGATTAACTCTCAGCTATCAGCAAAATGAAGGCTATATACAAGTAGTCAATGCTAAATTGCCAGATGCTCAGCGCGATGTCGAGCAAGTTAAAGTAACTGGCGATATGAATCTAGCTGAAATTTTACCTGCCTTAAATAGCGTAATGCATATTGCTGACCCCATTAGCGATAGTAGTAGCATCAACATGCTTGGCTTGGGACAACTCGAAAAATTAAAATCAGCATCCAATAGTGCATATGAACGTATGCTGCAGGATACACTGCTGACTTATGTAAATCATCGTCTTGAGCTGGGACTGGATACATATCGAAATGATCCGGATATGCTTTATGAAACATTGAAGATGTATCTCATGCTACATGATCCAAAGCATTATAATGAGGCGAACTTGCGTGCTTGGGTCATTATGGATTGGGAAAATCATCTTGCCGATTCAACAACAATCGAGCAACGTAAACAGCTTGAATTACACTTTAATAATTTGCTCTCCAGAGGCGTTGTGCAGAGTAAAACTCCAGTCAATAGTGACCTAGTAAAAGAAATACGCGCAATTATTTCCGCTAGCTCATTATCACAACGGGTTTATGGCCGAATTAAGCGAATGGGGGTTGCAGATAACCTGCCACCATTCCGTCTTAGTGAAGTAGCCGGTCCCTCAGCGGCATCTATTTTCATACGCGCAAGTGGCGCACCTATTAGTCAAGGCGTGCCCGGTTTGTACACTGCAGATGGTTATTCGAAGGCATTTTTGCCTGCCCTTGATCCAACACTAAAAGAATTGCAGAGTGAAGAACCGTGGGTACTGGGTATCGCCACGGCGGAAACCAGCCTCAAAGAAAAGCTTTCCGGAACTGATGATTACGCGCAGTATAAATTGCAAGTCAAGCAGTTATATTTGAATGAATATGCAGGAATCTGGGAGCGATATGTGAATGATATCCGGATTGCACCAAGTTCAAACTTGCAACAAAGTATACATCTGGCACGTTTGTTATCTGCCCCGGATTCACCGATGTTGTATTTTCTACGGGGTGTTACGCGCGAAACTTCTTTAGTTGGATTAAGTGACTCGGGTGTTTCTTCATCAGCTGAAGCGTTAGCCAAATCAGTGGCAACAAATGCAGTACAAGCACAAAAAGATAAATTGCAGAGGTTGGTGAATGCTCCCGCATTACAACGGCCCGCACAACAAATCGTTGGTAAACCGGAATATATTGTTGATAGTCGTTTTATTAGCATACATCGTATGGTGAACTCACCAGGGCAAGGTGTTCCTGCCCCTATTGATTCGACATTGATTCTGTTAAATGATTTATACAATCATTTGTCAGCAACCGAAGTTGCTGTACAGTCAAAAGGAGCTTTGCCACAAAGCGATATTCCAGTGCGTCTTAAAGCGGAAGCTCAGCGCATGCCAGCTCCGATCAACGATATGTTGCAGACGCTATCTGATGTCAGCGTACGCCATGCGCAAGGTGAGGCAAGAAATAATTTATCTACTCTCATTGAAAATACGCTGGGTGACACATGTTCGCAAATTATCGACAAGCGTTACCCATTTAATCGCACTGGCACTCAGGAAGTGAAACGTGATGATTTTCAAAAGTATTTTTCTCCGGGTGGAGTTCTGGATAGTTTTTTCCAAAAAAATCTAGCGCAAGAAGTTGATATGACAGGAAAAGTGTGGGCGTTGAAAACGGCCGCCACAAATGAGACTAAAGGGCGGACATCTACTGCTTTAGCCGAATTTCAGCGTGCTGATGCGATTCGTACTATTTTTTTCTCTAGCGGGATTAATTCTCAGGTGAGATTTACGATAAAGCCAGTTGAAATGGGGGCAAATGTAATTCAAGCGGTTTTAGATGTTGATGGGCAAATACTGCGTTATCGGCATGATGCAATTGTGCCCATGCAGATGAGCTGGCCTGGCAAAAGTTCAGGTCAGGTTCGTCTGAGCTTAACATCGATCAAAGGTGAAGATCTTGGCAGTGTTACACACGAAGGGGATTGGGCTCTTTGGCGGGCGATAGATCGTGGCCTTCTTGAAAAGACCGACCGCCCAGAGGCTATTCGTGTTACGTTTAAAATTCAGGATCATTATGTCAAATACGAAATAGTCGCATCTACAGCACAAAATCCATTCACTTTAGCGGAGATGAGCAAATTCCGCTGCCCTACAAACATATAATCAATTAATGGAAAAGATCGCTTTTTTTGGAAAAATTCCTACATCCCCTGAGTTTACAGGTCGTGGTTTGAATTGTGAGATCAGTGATTTACTAGCTAAATGGATTGGCAACCAGTTAGTGTGTAAAAAATCAAGCTCCATTAATGAAAGTAATAATGAAATTCGGGCGTGGCGTTTTTATATTTCTCCAGAATTAATGAATGGAGTTGGTTTGATGGGGGTCATGTTACGAAGTCGGGATTCAGTAGGTCGTGATTACCCTTTTCTATTAGTTCATGAGGCGACGTCAGATTTGCTTATTCAAGCTGATTTAACTGGCTGGTTTGACCGAATTGCAGATATTGCTGAAGGAACAGTACTGAATCATCTAAGTATCCAGCAACTGGAAATATTACTAGAAAGATTACCGATATTGATGGACGCGGCCAACAAAGAAGATGCTTTACTAACTCGTCGACTGGTGCATGAGTGGGGGGGCATTACTTGCGCCACGCCTCATGCTTTGCCTGCAACGTCTGCTATTTCTTTCTTTACACGTAACTTGGCTGCACTTGGTATTGAGCGCTTGTTTGTCGGTAGTTCTGTTTGGTGGCAAAAATCAAGTGATGGCAGTTGCTGTGAATTTATTCATACACCACGACTTCCGATTGTCAATGACTTTCAAAACCTTGATTCGCCATGGTAAAAATCTAATTTCATGAAAAATCTTTTATTCACCACAACAGTATGGGATCGTTTGACCTCTGAGCCCGGCGCATTGAGTAATGAGAATATGCGTCCTGCAGATAAGACAAAATTACTGGCCAGCGTTTCAGCCGATTTGAATGCTTTGCTGAATGCAATTTCTGCGGTAGACGTGTTTGAATGTCCTTTACAGAATGTCGCGGGGTCTGTGCTTGCTTTTGGATTTCCTTGTGTCAGCGGTAAAAGTCTATCGTCTGTACATGTGAAGCAGATTAAAAGCTGGATTGAAGAAAGTATTGTGCGTTTTGAGCCTAGGATTTTACCTGATTCAATATCTGTTGTTCCGCTAATTGAAAGCCGTCATTCACATCACCAGTTCTTGGCTTATGGAATTCGCGGGCTAGTTCACTCTACACCTTATCCTGTTGAGCTGGAGTTACAAACTAGGTTGGATCTGGATAATGGGCGTTTTGCTTTGGTTGATATAGCGGCAGAACCAGCATGAATGAACGATTTCTTGAGCTTTATAATCAGGAACTGCGTCACTTGCGGGATATGGGGCGGGAGTTTTCCCGGCAGTATCCGGATATCGCCGGACATTTAGGCGATAATAGCCAAGTTGTCGATCCTTATGTTGAGCGCCTATTGGAGGGGTTTGCCTTTTTATCTTCCCGGGTGCAGCTTAAGCAAGAGGCCGCATTTCCTGAGTTTACGAATAGTTTACTCAGCTGTGCCTACCCACACTGGAATAAACAGACTCCATCATGTGCAATTGCCGGATTTACACCTGACAAAACATCGACGGGTCTACATGATGGATTTACTATCCCGCGTGGTGCCAGACTGTTGACTCAGCCAGTGCCAGGGATTGATATTTCTTGCGAGTATGTGACCGCTTTTGATGTCCGTATTTGGCCGATTAAATTAGCAACTGCTCAGTACGTTGTTGGTGAGTCAATTTATGGCGGGCCACGCGGAACCAAGTCAACATTACTGATTACTTTGCAATCCTACCCCGGTGCTGATTTCCGGCGCATGTCGATTGATAGCTTGGATTTCTTCTCCGCTGGAGATGATTCTATTTCAACTAAATTGTGCGAGCTCGTTGTTGGTAATCAACTAGGCGTGTCAGTCCTTTCTGATTCTCATAATCGGAATGGATCCAGTTATTTTCTTGGTTCTGATGCAATTAAATCGAAAGGATTTGCAGAAAATGAGGCATTACTTCCTGTTGATTCTCGTACCTTTTCAGGCTATCGATTGTTGCAGGAGTATTTTAGTTTTCCATATAAATTCCGTTATTTCACATTGTCTCATCCGCAATTAGTTGAGGCCATTCAGGGGGGGGCATCTACTGGCCAGGTCACAATTGCAATTCATCTTGGGTCTAATGATCCCTCTCTTGCGAGTATGGTTTCCAATGAGAGTCTACGTTTATTTACTTCTCCTATAATAAATTTGTTCAAACGTCGGATGGATCGCATTCTGGTTGACGATATGCAGACTGAGTATCATATGGTTGTGGATCGTAGGAAACCACTGGCTTACGAAATATATGATGCGACAGTTATTGAAGGTTTTGGCCGAGATTTTGCGGAAATAAATACGTTTACACCTTTATTTGCAGGTGCTGGCCGTACTGGCTGGCAAGCTTCAACGGCCTTTTTCTCATTGCGTCGTCAGCCACGGTTAGTGAATGAAAATAAACCGCTCTCATCATTTGTTGCAAATTATCAATTTAGTGAGGTTTTTCTTTCTGTTGTAGATCGAAATAATACACCGCTGAGCCCTGATGTCCGCCAATTTGGTGGAGAAATACTTGTCACCAATGGTCCATTTCCAATTCTGAGTCCACGCGATGGCCTGCGCGATTTGACCCTTGTTGAATCTGCCCCATTGGAATCCATACACTTCGTGGTTCCACCTTCCGAGCCAGCAGCAGCTGTTTCAGAGGGGGAAACGCCTTGGCGCTTGATTAATCAGCTTTCACTTAATTATTTATATTTGAATGATCAGGATGAAAGCAGCGCAGTCAATACATTAAAAAACTTGTTGGAACTGTATGCGCGTTTTGGGCGAAATCGACATTTGGCGCATGCACAAAGCTTATCTGCGATGCGTACCAGAGTTGTTACTCGTCGGCACCCTGAACCAGGCCCTATCACGTATAGCAAAGGGCTGTCGGTTGATATCTGCCTTGATGATATCGCTTTTGCTGGGGCAAGTGGCTTTGTATTCGGATTAGTCTTACGCGAATTCTTGCTGCAATTTGTTCAACTTAATGCATTTGTCGAGTTTCGCCTGTCTACTCAAAATAGAGGTCAGATTAAGGTCTGGCCTGCCCAGGTAGGCAGTAGAGGCTTGCTGTGATGAAGTCATTTATACGCGATTTTGCACAGCGCCAAAACTTATTTGCAGTGATGCGCTGGGTAGATGCAAATAATCCTGATAAGCCCCTTCTGGGGCGTAGTCAACGTGCAAATGAAGATGCAGTGCGTTTGGCTCATCAGCCCGATCTGGCCTTTGCCGCCACTGAAATTAGTGCCATTGAAACACACCCTGTTATCAATGTTCTCGTAATTCGTCATTTTTCAAATGGATTATTTGGGCCAAATGGTCCGTTGCCGCTGCATTTGACTGAACAGGTCTGGGACAAACTACATAATCATGCAGACATGAGGCTGCGCGATTTTGCAGATATCTTTCATCACAGGATGCAGTGTTTACTGTATCGCGCTTGGGCTGATGTCCAGCCAGTGATTGCGCTAGATCGAGATGACAGTCAATTATTTGTAGCGCGGGTGGGTGCAATTGCTGGCTATGCAGGTACAGAGTTGGTAGACCGTGATGCGTTGCCAGACCATTTTAAAATTCGACATGCCGGACAGTTTTCCAGGCCTGTCCGTAGCACTCACGAATTGCAGGTCTTACTACGACAGTTGTTGAATATCCCGGTAAAGCTGAGTGAAAACTGCTTCCAGTTTTTACATCTTGATACGGAACAATGCACAGCTTTGGGGAAGCATAACAACAATCTAGGGCAAAGTATGGTACTAGGCAAGAGAGTGCCTGATGTTCAATTTGGGTTTTCTATTTTGCTAGGTCCAATGACACAAAGCGAATACGATCAATTCGATTCTGGGTCTATCTCTTTACAGCGTGTAAATTCACTCATCAGAAACTGGATCGGGCTTCATTACAACTGGCGTATTCAGCTCGAAGTTCTTACGCCAACTGCACGGAAATTAAAATTGGGTCAAGGTGTGCGGCTTGGTTTTGATAGCTGGCTATTACCTCAAAAAAAGAATCAGCCAGTTTTAAGTGGCATTACATATGCGAATTGAAATATTTGCCGTTCGTCAGCATTTATTTTTTTATCCCAAACAAAGCATCGATCGCATCATCTGCAGTGATATGGCTGTGATGAGTTTTGAGAGTTTGTACTGAATGGGTAAGGCTTACCTGCTCGGCTTGAGAGAGTGCATGCAAGGGGTCTAGATGACTGGGTGAGTTCATCGTATTTACAGTGCTATTTAGAAAAAATAATTGATCTAACTCACTTGGTTTTTGTGCATATGGCAGATTGCCGTGAGTAGATACTGTGGTTGGAATTGGAGCTGGATTCGAATGAGTAACGGAAAATGCAAGAAAATCAGCGGAGTTTTGTTGCGGAGCTATCGGGGGAAGTTCATTTTCTTGTCCGCACATTTTTATCAGCTGGGTGCTGATACGCAGCATATCGCCGACATGAAGTCCACTACTTTCGCCAAAACCAAGTGCTTTGCCATTTAACCAGACGGGTGTGAATTCGCCCTGATCAGTAATCGTCAATTGACCATTATTCTCACTGATCACAGCATGAATTGCAGAAATAGCACCAGTATCAGGTAGCCGGACATCACAGTTTACTGAGGTGCCTAAGCTGAAACTCTGTTTGTAAATCCGAATTGACGGCTGATTTACAGTCGGCTCGCCCTGAGTCGTAAGCAACTGAAGATACATAACATCACCCCTGAATTAGAAAAATTCAGGATAATTCTAACATGCAATATAGAGTGAGATAATGAGTAAAATAAATCGTGCTGAATTATTTGGCAGGCTGAATCCAACCCTGTTCCAATCCTTGGAAAGTGCAACGCGTTTCGCCCGTTATCGTAATCATGCTCGAGTTGAGCTTGCTCACTGGATAAATTTGCTTTTGCAACTCCCCAATTCCGATATACACCGGATTGCTTCAGCCAAAGGTGTTGATATGGCGAGAATGTCCAGCGATGTGACTGATGCTCTTAATCGTTTGCAGATACACGATGCAGGTATTGATTTTGCACCGGAGCTGGAACACGCAGTAGAGCGAGGCTGGATATATGCCTCATTGAAATTCAAGGCCAATCGTATTCGTGGCGCTCATTTATTACTGGCCTTGCTGGAAGATCCAGCAGGCCAGCTAGCTTTGGAGCGGGTGAGCAAGGAATTTCGTCTAATTCGTTCGTCCAGCCTGATTGAAAACTGGTCAAATTGGCTACTCGGTTCGCCTGAAGGCGGGGGCGAAGGTGCAGATAATGCTGTTCCGTTCGACAAAGAGGGCGAGAGTGATGAATTGTTACTTAATCAAGCAGGTGCAATTGAGCGATTTACGAAAGATCTGACCTTGCAAGCTCGCGAAGGTTTGATTGATCAAGTGTCATGCCGAGAAAATGAAATTCGCCAGCTAATCGACATTCTGATCCGCCGTCGTCAGAATAATCCATTGCTGGTCGGTGAGGCAGGCGTGGGCAAGACCGCAGTTGTAGAAGGGCTGGCCTTACGCATTGCTGCAGGGCAGGTACCCGAATTGCTACAGGGTGTTCGTTTGCTTGAACTCGATATTGCGCAGATGCAGGCGGGAGCCAGCGTAAAAGGGGAATTTGAAAACCGGCTAAAACAATTGATCTCCGAGGTACAGTCATCCACTCAGCCGATTATTCTTTTTATTGATGAGGCACATACTCTCATAGGAGCAGGCGGCTCAGCTGGGACGGGTGATGCAGCCAATTTACTCAAGCCCGCACTTGCGCGTGGAAAATTGCGCACCATCGCCGCGACTACATGGAGCGAATACAAGCGTTACATCGAAAAAGATCCTGCATTGACCCGGCGGTTTCAAACTATCCAAGTGCAGGAGCCGACTGAAGAGTCCGCAATGGACATGTTGCGTGCTGTTACGCTACAGCTGCAGCTGCATCACAAGGTGGTTGTTTTGGATGAAGCGGTGCAGGCTGCCGTGCGATTGTCGCACCGCTATATCCCTGCTCGCCAATTACCAGACAAGGCAATTTCACTGCTTGA
The DNA here is from genome assembly GCF_040047665.1 of Chitinibacter sp. FCG-7. Taxonomy (NCBI): domain Bacteria; kingdom Pseudomonadati; phylum Pseudomonadota; class Betaproteobacteria; order Neisseriales; family Chitinibacteraceae; genus Chitinibacter; species Chitinibacter mangrovi. The sequence goes on along the minus strand of NZ_CP157355.1, from coordinate 243,634 downwards.
CACGGCCTGCGCGCGCGTCTCAATGAGTCAATCGCAGGCCCCTGGTGAGATTGAAACACTGCAGGCTGACATTGCCAAAAAAGAACAATTGCTACGTATTTTAGGGCAGGAGGTAGAGCAGGGCTATTCACATTCTGAGCGTATTTCTTTGCTGCAAAAGGAACTGCAGCAAGAGCAGGAGCAAGAAGCGCAATTACAGCAGCGCTGGATTGGTGAGCAGCAGCTGGTAAATAGTATCACTGCACTTTCTCGCACCTTGTTGGATCAGGAAGCGACATCTGGTGTTGGTCAAGACGACGCTGAACCGGTTGTGCTTGATCGTGATGCTTTGCGTGAAGAGTTGCGGGCATTAAAACATGAGCTTCAGCAGTTGCAGCTTGATGGGAAACTTGTTCATCCCTGCGTTGATGGCGCAGCTGTCGCGACTCTGGTTGCAGATTGGACTGGGATACCGGTTGGTCGTATGCTGCAAGATGAGCAGAACGCAGTGTTAGGATTGGCTGGCATTTTAGGTTCCCGTGTGCTGGGACAGGATCATGCAATGGAGATCATCAGCCGACAAATCAAAATTAGCCGTGCGGGTTTGGAAGACCCGCAAAAGCCTGCGGGTGTATTTCTCTTGGTTGGTCCATCTGGCGTAGGTAAAACTGAAACGGCGCTGGCGCTGGCAGATGCGCTATATGGCGGTGAAGAGCATATTGTGTGCATTAATATGAGTGAGTTTCAAGAGGCTCATACTGTATCAACTCTCAAAGGGGCTCCTCCTGGTTATGTCGGCTATGGCGAAGGAGGAGTACTGACAGAGGCTGTTCGTCGTCGTCCTTATTCTGTGGTCTTGCTGGATGAGATTGAAAAAGCTCACCCAGACATTCATGAAGTGTTCTACCAAGTGTTCGATAAGGGGTGGATGGAAGATGGTGAAGGGCGCTATATTGATTTTCGCAACACCTTGATTTTGATGACAGCCAACGTCGGCGATGAGAAAATCCTGAGCTTATGCGCTGACGCTGAATTGATTCCATCAGCGGATGTAATTGATCGTGAATTACGTCAAGATCTGCGCGCAGCCTTTCCTGCTGCGTTTCTTGGTCGTGTGAAAACCATTCCATATTTCCCCCTGTCACCTTCCTTGTTTATGCGTTTGGTTGCTGCGAAGCTGGAGAGGGTCAAAAAACGTTTGCTCGAGCGCTACGAGGTTCAATTGCACTGGGATGCTGCCGTGTTGGCTTGGATTCATGCCAAGTGTGACCAAGTAGAAAGCGGGGCAAGGATCATTGACTCAGTTATCAACAACGAAATACTTGCACCACTTAGTCAGCATTTGTTGATGGCAGATAGTTTCGAATTAAGTAAAGACATCTATCTGAAGATCGACTCAATGAGTCGACTAAATCTAGACCATTTAATTTCACAAGATATTGAGTCATCGTTATTGAGTTAGGGCTCGCACTTGAGCGACAGCCTGAGTAAATGTATCTGGAAACTTACCCTCGCCCATCAGAGTTTGACTAAGCTTTGCGGTGGGGCGGTGTACCGCGATGCCCAATTGAATGCGCTGAGCTGAGCTCTAGCTGTAACGCTGAGGTGATGACGATAGATTGCTGGGGAAGCAGTAAAAAGCAGGAGGGCCTAAGCCCTCCTGCTCAAATTTAGGCTGCCGCGCGCTGATCTTGCTGCTCGTTCGCCGCTTGGGCATTGCGCGCCACTTTGGAGCGGGTATGGCTGCGACGGCCATCGATAGCGAATGGCGCTTCGCCGTCGACGGTAACGCGGCGTACTACGCGATGGGCATCACCGTAATCATCAATCGCATAATGTTGCGTCGCACGATTATCCCAGATTGCGATATCACCTTCCTGCCAGCGCCAGCGCACGGTGTTTTCCAGGCGAGTAACGTGATTTTGCAAAATATCGAATAGTTTGCGGCTATCTGTGCTGGCAATGCCAAGGAAGTTTTTAAAGAAATGGCCGAGCAATAAATGTTTCTCGCCGGTTTCAGGGTGGACATGGACAACCGGATGTTCTGTTTCGTACACGGTTGAGGTAAATACTTCGCGATAGCGGCGCAGGGCTTCCGGGTCAGCATTAGGGCGATACGAGGCATAGTCGTATTCATTGGTATGCACGGCCCATAAATTATCTGCCAATTGTTTAAGCTCCGGGCTTAGATCGTTATACGCCGTGTGGGTATTGGCCCAAACGGTATCGCCACCTGCGGCGGGGATAGTGACGCCGCGCAAAATAGAGGCTTTTGGATAGGCATCGACAAAGGTGACATCGGTGTGCCAAGAGTTGGCGCGACTCGCCGTGACGCGAGTCGAGCTCCAAGACCAGATTTGTGCCTTCTTTGGTGTGCGCTGTTGGATGCGGTACACCTGCTTTGCCAAAGATGGAAACCAGTTTTTCCTGGCTGGCATCATCAATATGTTGCTGGCCACGGAAGAAAATCACTTTGTATTTGAGCCAAGCGGCGCGAATAAATTGCTGCACGCTATCGTCCAGCTCAGGCGACAATTTCACGCCACGAATTTCGGCGCCAATACGGCCAGCGACTGGGTGGATAGACAAACCGGCGGGAGGGTTGCTCAAAATTGCATCAGACATAGTGGGCTCCAATCAATAGGTAGAACTGCGGTGGTGCAGTAATGCTGAGTTAGCAAAAGCTGTGCCATATATTTCATTTTGCGCTAATGAATTTGTTTTTATATCCAATGGCGCTATAGAACTGGCTTTGAGCGATTGGAGCTTGGCGAGATGCTGTTGATTCAGCGTGAGTTGTAGTAGGTGATGGGGGAGATTTGGTGATTTTGTATCGCCATCGGCAGCAAATTGCTGCGAAATTGACAAGGGGCAGAGATATGCAAAGCCGAGCCACGCCGCATGGATACGGTATGGCTCGCTGTTGGGCACTTAAGCGGCCACAGTTTCTGGCGGATTAGCCACTTGGCTGAGCTGATTGGGGATAAAACCATCGGATTGATGGCTCCACAAAGCAAAGTAAGCGCCTCGTTTGGCTAGCAATTCGGCATGGCTGCCATCTTCGATAATTTGGCCACGATCAAAAACGATAATGCGATCCAGATGCGCAATGGTCGATAAGCGATGGGCAATCACCAGCACGGTTTTATCTTCCATCAAGCTTTGCAGGCTATCCTGAATCCAGCGCTCGGTTTGCGAATCCAGCGCTGAAGTGGCTTCATCGAGCACCAGAATAGGCGCATTTTGCAACATGGCGCGAGCAATCGCGATGCGCTGACGCTGCCCGCCCGACAGCGAAACGCCGCGCTCGCCAACTAGTGCCTCATAGCCTTCGGGTAAGCGATCAATAAACTCATGCGCGTGCGCACGCCGGGCTGCGGTTTCCACTTCGGCATCATTGGCATCGGGTCGGGCGTAGCGAATATTCTCTTTCAGGCTACGGTGAAACAGGCTGGGCTCTTGCGGAATTAAGCTGATTTGCCGGTGCAGCGCATCCAGCTGCAAGGTGGTCAGCGGTACGTCGTCGAGCAGAATTTGCCCTTGTTGAATGTCATACCAGCGCAGTAGCAAACTCACCAGCGTGGATTTGCCCGAGCCTGAATAGCCCACGACGCCCACTTTTTGCCCTACCGGAATAGTGAGATTGAGCGCATTAAAAATCCCTCGGCCCGGTTGATAGGCAAAGCTCACATCCCGAAACTCGATTTTCCCCGCTTTGACTTGATGTGCGATGGCATTGGGCGTGTTGGTGATTTCATGCGGGCGCAGTAGGGTGCTGACGCCGTGCTCGATATTGCCCAAGTATTCAAACACCTCCAAAAAGCGGCGGGATAGGTTGCGCGCTTCACTGATGATCAGCAGTGACATACTGGTACTCATCACAAATACCCCCACTCCTATCTGCCCCTGAGCCCATAGATACAAGGCGAAGGAGAGGATACCCACCTTAAGGATGGCCGCCGAGCCAAATTGAAACCAGCGCACACGCTCGGTATACCAATTGCTGCGGTTGGCATGCGTGAGCTCTTCGTCCAGATGTCGTTGCAGATATTCACGCTCGAACTCTTCCTGCGCAAACAGTCGGACATTAATTAAGTTCGTCACCGAATCGACAATTTTCCCCGCCGTGGTGCTCCGAGCCGCGGCAAAACGCTGCGCCAGTGGTTGCGCGCGGCGGGCGAGGATATAGCTCATCGCCACATAAACAATAATCCAAGCGATCAATACGCCGCCTAAAATCGGCGAGGCATTAAATAACAGGGCGCTCGCGACGATGAAGGTCACGGTAATCGGCCAGAATTCGGTATGAATCGCCCAAATGGTTTGATTCACACTCATCGCCGTTTCGGTGATGCGATGCGCTAAGGCGCCAGAAAATTGCTGGGCAAAAAAGCGGTGCGAATGATATTGCAGCCACGCATAGAGCTGGGCAGTAATCCGATGGCGTTGGCGAGGGCCAATGTGCATCTGAATGGCCCCGGCACTGCGGCTGAGCACCAATTCGCCTAGATTTAGCGCGGCGAAAATGCCCACATATTGCAGCAGGGTATGCCAAAGTGCTGGATTGTTTGCAGCATGGCTGACCACGCCAACGGTTTTGCCAATCATATAGGGCAGCAGCATCGTGCAGCTGGCCGAGAGGGCTTCAAGCAGCAGCATCAAACCATACCAGGGTAAAAATGGTTTAAGCATCAGCATGACAAACGCGCGCGGCTGATTGGGCAGCGGCATGTGAAATGGCTCGGTAGACATAGCGACTCCAAAAATAAAAACGAGCCGCAGTCTGCGGCTCGGGGTATTAAGTGCAAGTGACTGACTGCGGCTAAGTGTTGAGCTCCTGCTCGACCAAGACAGCAGCTGCCGTTGCGCGGTAATCAAAGGCCAGCTCAACTTCGGGGGCTTGCAGTAAGGTGTTGTGGATTTTGCAGTGCCGCGCGACGCGTTCTAGCCGGGTGCGCTCGCTCGCAGAAATCCCGCCGTGCAAAGTCACGCGCAACACAATCGCCGCAATGCGCGATGGCGCGGATGACTCATATCCGGTGACATCGACGCTGACGTCTTCCAGCGCGTCGATGCCATGCGTTTTGGCATATTGCCGAATGGTGCCTGCAGTGCAGGCAGCCAAGGCACCCAGTACCAGTTCGCCTGCGCGAAATGCATCCTGCGCATTCTGTCCATCCGGTGCGCGGCCAACTGCAGTGGCGGCTTCGCGGCTGCGAATACGCAAGTAGCCATTGCTGCCGCTAGTGACCTTGACGGTAATTACATCCTGACTCATGCGGCCTCCAATGCATTGCTGTGCTGGATGCGTAGATTTTCAGGGTGGGGCAGGCCTAAGGTATCGCGCAAGGTTTTGCCTGGGTATTCGTCGCGGAACAAGCCCCGACGCCGCAGCTCAGGCAATACCTGCTCGATAAAATCATCCAGCCCGGTCGGTAGCACCGGTGGCATGATATTAAAGCCATCGGCAGCCCCAGTTTCAAACCAAGTTTGCAAGGTGTCGGCAATGGTCTCAGGTGTGCCGACCAAGGTGTAATGCCCGCGCGCACCAGCAATACTTAAATACAATTCTTTGATCGTTAGATTTTCGCGACGCGCTTTTTCAACCAGCAATGCCTGGCGGCTTTTGCCGCCATTGCTTTCGGGTAGATCAGTTGGCAATGGGCCGTTCACATCGTAGCCAGACAGATCAACGCCAATCATGCCCGAGAGCAAGGCCAGCCCCACAGTCGGATGAATCAAATCTTGCAGCGCCTGATATTTGGCTTGGGCTTGGGCCAATGTGCGGCCAACGACAGGGAAAATACCGGGCAGGATTTTCAAGCTATCCGGGTTGCGGCCATATTTTGCCAATCGCCCCTTCAGATCCTGATAAAACGCTTGCGCGCTTTCAATGGTTTGATGCGCAGTGAATACAACCTCTGCGGTACGGGCGGCCAATTCTTTGCCGGGCTCAGAAGAACCGGCTTGCACTAGTACCGGATAGCCCTGCACCGGGCGTGCCACATTCAGTGGTCCACGTACTTGAAAGTGGGTGCCTTGATGATTAAGGACATTGAGTTTTTCCGGCGGAAAATTAATGCCAGAGGCTTTATCGCGAATAAACGCATCATCAGCCCAGCTATCCCACAGCCCTTTTGCAACGTCGATAAACTCTTCTGCGCGCTGATAGCGATCACTATGGGCTGCGTGGCTAGGCTTGCTAAAGTTCAGTGCCTCTGCAGCATTGGCCGACGTCACCAGATTCCAGCCTGCACTACCGCCGGAGAGATGATCGAGCGAGGCAAACTTACGCGCCAAATGGTAAGGCCTCGTTATAGGTGGTGGTGACCGTTGCAATTAGCCCAATATTGCTCGTGACCGCAGCCAGACTGGACAGCAGCGTGATCGGCTCGAAATGCACTCGATCGCTGCGTGATAGCGCCTCGTGTGTGCTGCCTTCGCCAGAAACTGCGGCGACATCAGCCAGGAATACCGCGTCAAATTTGGCCGCTTCGGCCTTTTGCACAAAATGTTTGTAGCTGTTGAAATCAAGCGCGCCTGCAGCTGGCGCATCGGGGTGGCGCCAAGCGGCGACGTGGTGGCCCGTGCCAAGTAAAAAAGCGTTGAGATGTAATTGTCGTTGGCTCATGGGTTTCTCCCTCTATAGATACCCACGACATAGCAGAACTTGTGCCAGGAATAATTGACATTAAATTCAAAGGGTTGGGTTTGTTTATGCTGTGCGCTGTTGCAGATGCTGCACTGGTCGCCAACAGGATGTTGAAAAACAAACAGCCGCAGATGCGGCTGTTTCAGGCTGCTGATAAAGTGGAAAATCACGAATTTTAAGTCTCGGCAAAGCCGAGCCTAAGAAATAAGACCTTGAATCTGCAGCCTTTATGTTTTATTCCCACCCCTCCCGTCCCCTCCTTGAGGGGAGCCTCGCTTCGCGAGTGAGGTTTGTCATCAATCTGAAACAGCCGCAGATGCGGCTGTTTGAAGGTGAAATTGTTGCGAGCTTGGACTGGCTTAGAAGGGGCGGCTGCCAGCCAGGCTGACACGCTTGAGTACACGGCGCTCGGTTTCCGGGAAAGCGGTGCGTGAATGCAAGGTGGCCTGATTGTCCCAATACACAATATCACCCAATTCCCAGTGGTGTTCATAGCGATATTTTGGCTGCTGAATATGTTCACGCAAGCGGGCAATCAATGCTTCTGCCTCCGCTGGAGGCAGCCCAAGCAATTCAGATTCGGTATGGGTCGAAAGGAAGAGCACTTTTTTGCCACTTTCAGGATGGGTGCGAACTAGTGGGTGCGGAAAGCCCGGGCCCAGAATATCGCGTGCTGGCGTGCGGTAGCGTGGGTATTCGGCTTCCAGGCCCTGTGCTTTGCGCTGGGCATTGCTGATGTGGCGCAGGAACGGATTGTAAGTGATGTGCTGCAGGCCTTCGATCTTGGCTTTGGTTTCTTCGTCCAGATCCAGATAGGCTTGATGGATGTTATACCAAGATGTATCGCCGCCAACGCTAGGTAATTCAATAGCATGCAGCAGGCTACCCGCCGAGGGTATTGGTGTCCATTGATGGTCAGCGTGTGGCGTGAGCTCGCCATTACCAGTGTAACCATCGGGCGTGTTCGCCACCGCGACCACGTCGGGCGCTTTGCCACCACTATTCGATGCCAGCACCGGAACATCTTCCGGTGGATTAAATATCGAACCAAAATAAGTGGAAAAGCGCAGTAATGCGCCTTCAGTCAGCTCCTGCCGTTTGAATACCAAAATAAAGTGCTCACGCAGCGCAGCCTTTAATTTCAAGATGGTGTCTGGGTGCTGTGGCTGATTAGCATCCAGCCCGGTGACCACCGCGCCCAATGCCCCATTGATCGGGGTGATCTGAATATCACTGGCGTTTTGTACTGGCAAAGGCCCGTTAAGTGTCTGCGTGGGTAGTAGCGCGCGCGAAACCTGATTAGTCAATTGATTGATGTCTGCAAGATTGCTCATGGTGTGCCTCCGTGGCGGGTTGAGTGAATTAACCCGTCGCTATCTGCATTTTTCGTGCCAGCGATTTTGCCACTGTTTTCAACGGTTTCCCGCTGTTTTTTGATGCGTCAGTGTTGATATTGCTGCAGCGAGCGCGTGCAGTTTGCGCCGATTTGAACATTGCCCGGCGGGTGGGGCCGCCTGATCTGGGCTGATCTGGCCTGGTTTGCTAGGGCAAAGAGTAAAAGCTGTGCAGATGTTGATTTTTGAACACTTTGTTCAGTCTGCTTGTCCGCAATCCAGCAATTTACCTTGCATATAGCCAAAAAAGCTAACAAATGTAGTTGGCATGCCTTTTGCTCATATGTGTTCGTCACAAGAAAAGCTGCGGCAGGGATGCGCCAAAGCAAAACCACAGCAGATACACAAGCAAGGAGCAAAAAACCATGAAAAGCAAATTAACGATGATTGCGGCGAGTCTGCTACTCGCAGCGCAAGCGGGAGCAGCCGAGCAAGCCCTGAATAATAAGCAGCTGCAAGAGCAAATCGAGGCTTTGCAAAATTCGGTGAAAGCATTGCAGCAACAGCTGGATCGGCAAGTTGCTGCCACGCCGGCTGCCGAAAAAATCGACATTGAACAGCTGGCGACCAAGGAAGAGCTGCAAGGTCTGACTACCGATCTGGAAAACTATAAATACCAAGTGCAGCGGGATCGCGATACCAAAACCGCGCTGGCTACGCGTAATCTGGTGATTGGCGGTACGGTCCAGGCACGGGTGAGTTACAACGATCTAGCGGTGAATAATGCCGTAACGGATAACCGTAAAAGCAGTTTCGATGTACCCACTGCCGTGCTGACCTTTACCGGTAATCTGTACAAGGATTACGAAGAAGGACGCAATCTGAGCTATGCCTTGCGCTTTGGTTATTCACCGCAAAGCAATGCAACTCAGCTGCTCGACACCAGTAATTTCAACTTGCTCGACGCCAATCTGACTTATCAGCTCTTGCCTACACTGGCTGCCGATGAAGGCCGCCTGGCGCTGACTTTTGGTCAGCAGTTGGTGCCGTTTGGTCTGGAGGCTGCGGCCACTGAAGATTTGAAACCGGTGATCAATAATGCGCAGTTTGTTGGCCGCTATGGCTTTGCTCAGCGCCAGATTGGTATTGGCCTGACGGGCGATCTGCTACCCGAGGTCGATTACGGCTACAACTACCGCGCGCCGCTGATCAAGTATGTGGTCGGTCTAGTTAACGGCAATGGCCCCAACAAATCGGACAATAACAACAAAAAAGACTTCATTGGTCGTATCGCGCTGACGGCGCCTGCCGAATACAACTCATGGTGGCGTGAGCTCACATTGGGCGCTTCGCTCTACAAAGGCACCAATACGCTCTTTGTTGCCGGAAGTAAGGTCGGTGATGGTGTGAAGGATCGCTTCGGGCTTGATCTGAGCTACAACCATCACCCCTTTGGTGTGACGTATGAATACATTCGCGGCACTGATACGGTAGCCAGCGGTACAGTGTTAAATCCGGTGAAAACCAAGGTCGATAGCCGTGCTCAGACCGCGACGCTGTTTTACAACTTTGGCGAGCAATTCGTCAAAGGCTATCGCTCGCAGGCGCGCTTTGACGATTGGTGGCCGGTTTCCTACCAGCCTTTTTATCGCTATGACGAATTTGACGCCAATACAGCCAAATCGAATGACAAAACCATCATCAATACCGTGGGTTTGAATGTCTTTTTTGCTGAGACAACCAAATTCCAACTCAATTACAACCGCCGCGAAGATCAGGCGACCAATACCAAAAGCAATGAATACCTTGCTCAATTCCAGTATGGATTTTAAGGCTGGGCTATTTATTGCCAATTTAAAGCGATCTGCTGAGTCTATTTAAACCAGCAGATCAGGCAATCAAGATTGATTCAAAATTTAAAGAGTATTTGATATGAAAAAAACCATTTTCTCACTGAGCCTTTTGTCTGCTGCACTGATTGCAGCTACCCCTGCCTGGGCTGATCCGGCCAAAGTGATCCGCATTGGCGTCGCTAGCGTCGGTACTGGTGGTCGTCCGGTTGTCGGTGGCTCGTCTGCAGGGACGGCTGCGCTGCGTGGTTTGCTGGAAGAAGAATTCAAAAAAGACGGCGTCAAGGTTGAGTGGCATTACTTTAAAGGTGCCGGCCCGGCGGTGAATGAAGCGCTGGCGAATAAATTGCTCGATTTTGCCTGGCAGGGTGATTTGCCCGCGATTGTGGGCAAAGCTGGTGGCCTGAAAACCAAAATTCTGCTGGCCAATGGCACTTTGGGAACGACTTATCTGGCCGTACCTGCTGATTCTCCAGTCAAAAAACTGGAAGATCTGAAAGGCAAAAAAGTGGCGCTGTTTAAAGGGACCAATGGTCAGCTGGTGGTGAACAAAGTGCTCGATCAGTACGGTCTGACCGAGAAAGACTTCAAGCTGATCAATATGGATACTGCGACGACGGACGCGGCCATGGCGACTAAAGACGTCGATGGCGCATGGTATAGCGCAAACGTGTTCACTCTGGTTGATCGGGGTGTTGCCCGGATTGTTTGGAGTAATAAGGAAGGCCCATTGTCGCTTACCCGCCAGACCCATTTTCTGGTGACCGAAGACTTTGAAAAAGCCAATCCGGAGTTCACTCAGCGCGTTGTCAACGTGTTGGTCAAGACATCTGCCGATATTTCCAAACCGGAAAATGCCGACAAAGTGCTGCAAGAATGGGCGAAATCAGGAACGCCTTATGCCTCTTACAAGCGTGATTACGGCGGTGGTGCGGATATCAAGCGCCGTTCCAGCCCGCTACTTGACGAATTTTTCTACAACCACTATCGCGATGCGGTACAGGCTTCTTTGAAATTTAAGTTCATCCGCAAAGACTTCGATGTCAATCAGTGGTTTGAGCCCAAATATGTCAATCAGGCACTGAAAGAGCAAAAGCTGGAAAACTTCTGGACAGCCTATGACGCCAAAGGCAATCCGAAGGGCGGTAAATAATGTTAACGGGCCCGACTACGGTCGGGCCGGTGACCGAGCCGGCCCGATTTCTGCTCTATTTTGTGGCCTTGTCGCTGATTGCTGGCGTAGGCGTTGGTGTCGCCAAGGTGACCACCACGCTGTATGCAATTGAGCTGCAATCGAGCAATGCACAGATTGGTCTGATCAGTGCTGCCCAGATGATCGGCATGCTGTTTATGAGCATTCCGGTTGGTCTGGTACTCGATAGCTGGGGACCGCTCAAATTATTTATTACCGGTACGGCCAGTGCGGCGCTGATTTATTGCCTGATTCCGGCAGTGCCCAGCCCGCTGTTTCTGCTGCTGGGCACCGCCTTGATCAGCTTTTGCATGCCAAGCCGTTTTATCTCGCTCAATGCCGTGTTTATGCAGCAGCTTAGGCAGATTGGTGACGCCAAGGCAGGCTGGTTTCGTGGCAGCCACATGATAGGGATGTTTTTGATTGGCCCCGCGATTGCTTCGGCCATGGTGGCAGCGCTGGATTTTGTTTGGGTTTACCAGCTAATCGGTGTGAGTTTTGCCGTAACGCTGCTGTTTGCGCCGAAGGTGCTGCGAGCGTATCAACCACGTGCAATCAGCAGCGCACCGGTCTGGAGCAAGGTTAAGCAGCAGTTTGGTTTGCTGCGTGTTCATCGTGGCTTGCAGCAGGGCTGCCTGATTGAAGTGCTGGTCAATAGCAGCATGATGTTTTTCACCGCCTTTATTGTGGTGATCGCCATTCGCAAATTTGATCTATCGGCCAGTAGTGCTGCCGGTTTGATTACGGCGCAAGGCTCGACTTTTGTTTTTGCTTTGATGGCGCTGGGTGGGCTGGCAAGCCGCTGGGGAAGGATCAAGGTATACCGCGTGGCCTTCGGGTTTTGCATTGCCAGTCTGGCCATGCTGGCGGTGACTCCCTGGGCAGGCTTGCTGTGGCTGGGTGCGCTGTCTCTGGGTTTGAGTCTGGGTGTTTTGCAGGCGGCCAATATGAGCCGCATCGCGCAGATTGGCGAAGAGCTGGGGCAGGGGCAGGTCGCTGGATTGATGGCGCTGGTGGGGCCGCTAGGTGGCTTTTCGGGCACGGTGCTGGGAGGCTTGTTGGGGCACTGGTTTGACTTGCAGCGCGTATTTTTACTCTTTATGACGCTGTTCGTCGTGGCTGGCTGGTATGTCTGCATCAGGGCTGCACGGCGAATCTGTACCAATACAATTTTACAAGGAGTATCACAATGAGTGATGCAATTACCGCCAATGAACTGGGCATCAACCCAGTACAGGCCAATAAGGGGCAGCAATGGTTTGAGTCCATTGTCAATCGAATCGGCAGCATCAGTATTGCATTGATTGTCCCTTTGCTGGTGCTGGCGATATGGCAGCTGGCTAGCCAGAAAGAGTGGGTTTCGCCACAAATTTTGCCGCCCCCTAGTCTGGTGTGGGAAACGCTGGTCGGGCTATGGGATAGCGGTGATTTAACGCTCAATCTGGGCATCAGCATTGAACGTGTGGCTTATGGTTTTCTGGTCGGTTCAATTGCCGGTTTGCTGCTAGGTGGCTTGATGGGTTTGTCCAAAACCGTTGAAGCCTATCTTTATCCGACCTTCAAGGCTTTGAGCCAGATTCCGGCGCTGGGCTGGATTCCATTGCTGATCATGCTGGTGGGCATTGGTGAAGCGATGAAAGTGCTGGTGATTACCAAGGCCGCGCTCGTGCCTGTCGTGATCAATACCCATCAGGGCATTCGCAATATTCCGCAGCAGTTCCTAGAGGTGGCCAAAGTGTACCGCTTTAACACCTTGCAATTGCTGCGCAAGGTGGTGATTCCGGCGGCTTTGCCATCGCTGTTTAACGGTTTGCGTTATGGCCTGACGCACTCATGGCTGGCGCTGGTCACCGTTGAGTTGCTGGCGTCCAGTGAAGGCATCGGCTTTCTGATGGTCTGGGGTCGTCAGCTATTCCAGCTTGATCTAGTGCTGGCCACCGTGGTGGTGATTGGCGCGGTGGGTTTGGTGCTGGATCAGTCATTGCAATGGATAGAAGCGCATTTTCTGAAATGGCGTCGTGTCGCGTTTTAAGGAGAAACAGATGAGCATCAATACTCAACAACGAGACTGGCGTGGTCTGGTCTTGCCGCTGGCCTTGCTGGCCGCCTGGATCGGCGTAACGAATTACAACCTGGCCAATAGCGCCATTCTGGCTTCGCCGCTCGAAGTGATCAAAGAGGGCATTAAGCAAATCAGTAGCGGCGCTTTATTTCTGGACCTGTTTTTCAGTGTGTCGCGCTATCTGGGCGGTTTTGCGCTGGGTAGTTTGGCTGGCATTGCCTTTGGCAGCTTGCTCGGTATATCGCGCTGGGCAGATCGCTTGCTCAGCCCGAGCTTTAACACCATTAAACAGATCGCCATTTTTGCCTGGATTCCGCTGATTTCGGTTTGGGTTGGTATGGGTGAACCGGCCAAGATTGTATTTATTGCCATTGCGGCGTTTTACCCAACGACGATCAACACCTTTGAAGGCATCCGCAGCGTTCACCGCGATCACGTGGAAGTGGCTCGGGTGTTTGAGTTCAGCCGCTGGCAACTGTTTCGCAAAGTGGTGCTGCCATCGGCCAGCCCGCAAATCCTGACCGGAATCCAGCTGGCGCTGATTTACGGCTGGCTGGCCACCATCGGTGCCGAATACTTCCTCAAATCAGGGTATGGCGTCGCCAATGCCATGGTCGATGGGCGTGAGCATTTCAATATGGCGCTGGTGTTATTTGGCGTGGTGGTGGTGGGTATTACGGGCGCCATTATCAATCAGATCGCCACCAAACTGGAGCGCCGTCAACTGCGCTGGCGTAACCGCAGCGCCTAAGAGTGGCAAACCAATCTGCATTCACTAAATACGCTAAAGCCACTGAATATAAAGGAATACACCATGAGCGAACTGGGTACATTGAATTTTAAAAACATTAAAAAGCAATATCACGTCAAAGGCGAAACGCTGGAAGTGTTGGACGGGATTAATCTGAATATTAAACCGGGTGAATTTGTCAGCATTGTGGGCAGCTCCGGTTGCGGTAAATCGACTATTTTGCGTCTGGCCATTGGTCTGGATGATGATTATCAGGGCGAAATCGAGCTAGACGGCGCACGCATCAAAGGCACTAGCCTCAAACGGGGCATTGTGTTTCAGGAACATCGACTGTTCCCATGGTTAACGGTTGAACAAAACGTCGGTCTGGCGCTGGAAAACTCAGAGTTTAACGCCGAAGAGCGCGCCAAAACTATTGCCGAGCATTTGGAGTTAGTTGGCCTCAAAGGTTTTGAAAAAGCCTATCCGTATCAGCTTTCGGGCGGCATGAGCCAGCGGGTGGCGATTGCACGCGGCTTGGTCAATCGCCCAGAAATCTTATTGCTTGATGAGCCATTTGGCGCACTGGATGCATTGACGCGCGCCAATTTGCAAGCCGAGTTACAACGCATTTGGCAAACCGAAGGCATTACGATGATTTTGGTGACCCACGATGTTGAAGAAGCAGTTTTGTTGGGTGATCGGGTGGTTGTCATGGAGCCACGTCCGGGCCGGATCAAACGTATTGTGCCGGTGAATGTAGCGCACCCGCGCAATCGCAGCGATGCCGCTTTGGTTGCCATCAAAAACGATGTGCTCGGTGAGTTTGGTCATGAAGTCGAGCCAAGCCTGATCGATGACGTGCAGCCTGAAAGCTACGGCTTCAAAGACTATTTGTTTGCGTGGTAAGCCGGCCATGTCAAAACAAAATCGACCTAATTTTTTATTGATATTGGCTGATGATTTGGGTTTTTCTGATGTCGGTGCTTTTGGTAGCGAGATTAGTACCCCCAATCTGGATGCCTTAGCCTATGGCGGCACGAGGTTTACCGATTTTCATGCGGCTTCGGCGTGCTCGCCCACGCGTTCGATGATTTTAAGCGGCACCGATCATCATCTGGCGGGTTTGGGTACCTTTGCTGAAATCCTGACCCCCGCGCATGCGGGTAAGCCGGGCTATGAAGGTTATCTCAATCAGCGGGTGGCGGCCTTGCCGGAAATCTTGCGCGATGCCGGTTATTACACGCTGATGTCGGGCAAGTGGCATCTGGGCAAAGCGCTAGAGCAAACGCCACATGGCCGTGGCTTTGATCGCTCGTTTGCTTTATTGCCGGGGGCGGCCAATCACTATGGCTTTGAAGCACCGATTGCAGGCGACGAAGTGCCACGCTTATTGCGCAGCACTCGTGGCCTGTACGCCGAAGATGGCCAGTATGTCGAGCAATTGCCGGAAGACTTTTATTCCAGCGATTATTTCACTGACAAATTGCTCGACTACCTGGCTGAAGCGCCTGCGGATAAGCCGTTTTTTGCCTATTTGCCATTTTCTGCGCCGCATTGGCCGCTGCAAGCGCCCGATGAAATCATCCAGAAATATCTGGGCCGGTATGACGATGGCCCGGATGTATTGCGTGAGCAGCGCCTGGCGCGCTTGCGCGAATTAGGCTTGCTCGATGCCGAGGTAGAAGCCCACCCGGTGGTGGCCAGTAATGCCGAATGGGCTGCGCTGAGCGAGTCCGAAAAAGCCATTTCCAGCAAAACCATGGCGGTGTATGCCGCGATGGTCGAGCGCATGGATAGCAATATCTACCGTGTGCTTGATTATCTGCGTCAGCACGATCAGCTCGACAATACTGTGGTGATTTTCCTGTCGGATAACGGTGCCGAAGGCGCTTTGCTGGAGGCATTACCAGCCTTTGGCCCCAATTTGCAGCAGGTGATCAGCGAGCATTACGACAATAGTCTGGACAATATCGGGCGGGGTAATTCCTACGTCTGGTACGGCCCGCGCTGGGCGCAGGCAGGCACGGCGCCATCGCGGCTCTACAAGGCATTTACCACCGAGGGCGGTATTCGCGTACCGGCGCTGATTCACCATCCGGCGCTGGCACGGCAAGGACAAATCAGCAGCCAGTTTGCCACGGTGATGGATTTGACCCCGACGATACTGGAGCTGGCCGGGGTGGCGCACCCGTTCCCGCAGTATCAGGGCCGCGAGATCTTGACGCTGCGCGGACAATCGCTCGCGCCGTATCTGCAGGGGCACGCCGAGCAAATTCATGCTGAAGATCATGTTACCGGCTGGGAATTATTTGGCCGCAAAGCCATCCGGCGCGGGCATTGGAAGGCGGTGTTTATTCCTGCGCCAGCCGGGCCTGAAGTGTGGCAATTGTACGATCTGGCCATCGATCCGGCAGAGATTCACGATCAGGCTGCTGCCCGGCCAGACGTTTTGAATAATCTATTAGATCAGTGGCAGCAGTACGTACGGGAAACTGGCGTGCTAGAAAATATACCCACCCCACCTTTATTGTAGGAAGCGTTGATATGGCTAATCTTCAGAAGGATACCCCCGGTCTGGCTGAGCAATATGATGATGTCAGCGATCTGCAATTCGAGCATGGCAAGCTGCTATTGCAGGGCCTGGCGTTCAAAAATGGCGATCATCTGCTCGACGTCGGTGCTGGCACCGGGCGGCTGGTTGCCTTGGCGGCGAGCGACTATGTTGGCGCGAATGGGCAGGTGATCGGGATCGACCCATTGCCTTTGCGCATCAATATTGCGCAGGAGCGCGCCAGACATCTGGCGCTAGCCAATTTGCGCTTTGAACTTGGCCGGGCCGAGCATCTGGTTGGCTTTGATGACGCGCGTTTTGACGCGGTGGTGCTCAATAGCGTTTATCACTGGTTGCCGCATAAAGACCAAGTGCTAGGCGAAGCATGGCGGGTGCTCAAAATTGGCGGGCGCATTGGCATTAGCTCGGCGGCACTTGAGCAGCCGCATGATATTCAGCGTCTCGCTGCGCGAGACCGTCAATGAGCTGAACCTCTACCGTGGTGAGCATGTGGGCAGTACGCCATACCGCGTGACGCATGCGCAATTGGCCGCGCAATTTGAAAGCGCCGGTTTTTTAATTCAGGAAATCCGCTCTGCGCCGCTTTGCTGATGTGTTCCCGAATGCGCAAGCGGTGATTGATTTCAGTCAGGCCAGCTCGTTTGGCAATTTCCTGATCGAGTACGTCTCCGCAGTGCGTGAGCAAAATTATCGAGCGCCTGACCGAGCGCCTGAATGCTTTGCAAACGTCTAGCGGTATCCATCTCAACCGTTATCTGCACTTTGCCATTGCAGAAAAAACCGCGCGACCCAGCCTTGGCCAGCGCTAATTCTAAAAAGGATAAATCATGACCACTAAATTATTTATTGCCCCCGGCGCATGCTCATTTGGCACGCATATTGTGGCGCGCGAACTCAAGCTGCCGGTCGAGATTGTGAAAGTGCCATTGCGCACGCCTGAATCGCCGATTCATCAAGTCAACCCGCTGGGGCGCGTACCGGCGGTGCAATTGGCTGATGGGCAGGTCATTACCGAAAATAGCGCGATCTTGCCGTTTCTAGCCGATTTGGCGCCAGGTACGCCGCTATTTGCGCCAGCTGGCAGCCCGGAACGTGCGAAGATTCAATCATGGATTGGTACCTCAGCGCCGAACTGCACGTGGGCGCATTCCATCGATTAATCGCCCTGAGCGTTATAATGCCGACCCGGAAACACATGCTGGCATCAAGCAACAAGCCCGCACCCAGCTGGAGTCGGCGCTAGCGCATCTTGAGCAGGCTTTGCAAGGCGGGGTTTATCTGGTGGGAAATCGCTTTACGATTGCCGATGCTTATCTGGGCGTGTTTTTGGGTTGAGTCAATCGGGTGGAAGGCTTGCTGGCGAAGTTTCCGGCGCTATTTAATGCCTATCACCAATTCAAAGACCGCCCGAGTGTGGTGGAAAGTCTGGCTTTTGAACAGGCATAAGCTCATTTAAATTATTGCAGCCAACATGCATGCTCGCGCCAATGAGTTCGCTGTTGGCTGCAATTTTTTATGGCCTTATATTTCTAAATGGAATAACAATAATTCTATAAAGTATTTTTTATTATATTTGATCAAGTGCATCATGGGTCTATGCGGAACACCACCGCAGCTGGTTTGGGCGGCAAACATCCGCCCAGATTAATCTCAACTTCGGGAGACCCCACGATGAAAAACCTATTCTGATCGCGCTATCTCTGGCTTTCCTCTCCGGCTCGGTCTGGGCTGATAAACTCGATGACATCAAAAAGCCGGCGTTCTGCGTGTGGCCGCTTTTGATAGCAACCCACCGTTTGGCTTTGTTGATGAAAAAACCCGTCAGCTGATCGGTTTTGACGTTGAAATTGCCCAGGCGATTGCCAAAAAACTGGGCGTCAAGCTGGAGCTGCAAGCCACCAACCCGGCCAATCGTATTCCATTGCTGATCGCCAACAAGGTCGATCTGGTCGCCGCCAATTTCACCATCACCGACGAGCGCCGCAAGCAGCTTGAATTTAGCACCCCTTATTTTGCTACTGGCCAGAAATTCATCGCCAAAAAAAGGCGTGCTGAAAACTGCGGATGACATTAAAAAACTGCGGATTGGGGTAGACAAAGGCACAACACAAGAAACCCTGCTGCGCGAGAAATATCCGGCCACTCCGGTGGTGGCTTACGACGACACGCCGCTGGCCTTTACCGCGCTGCGCAATGGCAATGTGCAAGCGATTACCCAGGACGATGCCAAATTGCTGGGTTTGCTCGCCAATGCGCCGGATAAGTCGAAATACGAAATTTCCAGCTTTTGCGCTAACGCGGGAATACCAAGGCATTGGTTTGCCACGCGGCGAAGAGCGCCTGACGCAAGTGGTCAATAACACTTTGCTGGAGCTGGAAAAATCGGGTGAAGCCAAGAAGATTTACGAGCACTGGTTTGGCCCGAAAAGCAAAGCCGCCTTGCCTCGCGATTTTCGCATCGGCGACAAAATCTAGCCCGGCCTGACAGGACGATACGAAGGCGGGTCGCAATGCGGCCCGTTTTGCTATTGAGGTATCAATGATGCTTGGGCAGGGAAGGGGAAAGACAATGCCGCATTGGTTGGGAAGCAACTGGCTGGGCAGCGAGCACTTGGTGTTTTTTGCGCAAGGCCTGTGTATTACGCTGCTGCTGTCGTTGGCGGTGATTGTGACTGGTACGGCCTTAGGTTTGGTCTTAGGGATTGCACGTTTTCAGAGTCGCAATCGAATACTACTGCTGGTGCATAGCAGTATCCGCAATGTGCCTTTACTGGTGCAGGTTTTGTTCTGGTATTTTGCCGTTGGCTCCTTGCTGCCCGAGGCGGCCATGGTCTGGCTCACCACCCGCACAGCGTGTGGCAATGGCAACAACCGCATGTGGGCTGGCCGTCGTTTGAGTTTTTAGCCGCGTGGCTTGCGCTGTCGCTGTATGCGATGGCCTTTATTGCCGAAGATATTCGCTCCGGCCTTAATGCGGTGCCGCGCGGGCAGTGGGAAGCGGCGCGCTCGCATGGCATGCGGCCACTGCAAGTCTTGCGTTGGGTGATTTTGCCGCAGGCCCTGCGAACAGCTTGGCCTCCGCTATTGGGGCAATACCTTAATACAATTAAAAATACCTCGCTAACGATGGCCATTGGGGTGATGGAATTATCGTATCGCTCGCGCCAGATTGATGCGCAAACTTTGCTAACCTTCCAATCCTTTGCCGTCGCTAGTGTCTTGTATGTGGTCGTGATTATTGCGCTACAACGCGTTGGGCGTCGCCGTGGGCAAGCGGGGTGGTCAGCATGAATTGGACTGTGATTAGCGATAACTGGCTGTTTTTCCTGATCGGCGCTTATCCGCATGGGCCATTGGGCGGGCTGGTGCTGACACTTTTGCTGGCAGTGGGGTCGGGTGTTCTGGCTACCATGCTGGGTATAGGCTGGGGGCTGGCTTTAATATTGAGCTCTGGGCATATACATCGGGTTTTGCAATTGCTGTGCGAGGTCTTGCGCGCCATACCGGTGTTGCTGCTGATGTTCTGGTGCTTTTTCCTGTTGCCGATTGTGTTTGGCATTGATGTGCCCGGTGTGCTGACCGTGATTGCGGCGCTGGCCTTGGTGTCAGGCGCGTATCTGGCCTACGCCATGGCGGCGGGGATTAGGGCGGTTCCGGCTGGGCAATGGGAAGCAGCGCGGGCAAGTGGCTTAAGTCAGCGGCAAACTTTGCGCTGGGTGGTGTTGCCGCAAGCGTTACGAATCGTGCAGCCGTCGTTTGTAAACCAATGGGTCACTTTAGTGAAAGACACTTCGCTGGCGTATATTGTGGGCGTGGCGGAGTTCACCTTTGTCGCCAATCAAGTCAATAGCCGCGAGCAAGTTTATCCGCTTGAAGTGTTCGGTTTTGTTGCGCTGATCTATCTGCTGCTGTGCAGCGCAGTGCAAATCTTGGGCCAACGTCTGCTGGTCAAACCCAGCTAGGAGATGAATCCATGCAATTAGCCACGCAATTTGCCCACGCCGGGCTACAAACCGATCCGCAAACCGGCGCAATTAGTACGCCGATTTATCAAACGGCGACGTTTGCGCATCCGGCCATTGGCCAGAGCACCGGCTTTGATTACAGCCGATCTGCCAATCCAACCCGGCAGGCGCTCGAACAGGCGATTGCGCGTGCCGAGGGCGGGTGTGCGGCGTTTGCCTTTGCCAGTGGCCTGGCCGCCTTGTCGACCTTATTTAGTTTATTTAGCCAAGGCGATCACCTGATCGTATCTGAGGGCTGTTATGGCGGCACCTACCGCTTGCTCGATCAAATCTTTGCGCGCTTTGGTATTACGGTGACGTATGTGCCGGTGTATGAGGCCAGTGCTTATGTTGCGGCCATTACCCCCCAGACCAAAGCTATTTTGATCGAGTCGGTTTCCAATCCTTGCCTGCAAGTGCCCGACTTTGCCGCGCTGCTGGCCTTGAAACAACAGCATGATCTGCTGCTCTTGGTCGATAACACATTTTTAACCCCATACTGGTTTCGGCCGCTAGAGCAGGGCGCGGATGTGGTGATTCATTCGGCGTCCAAATTTATTGCCGGGCATAACGACACCATTGCCGGTTTGTTGGCCGTGCGCGAGCCAGAGCTGGCCGCGCGCGTGGGCTATTTGCAAAACGCGATTGGAGCAACTTTGGGGGCGCAAGATGCATGGCTGACGATCCGTGGCATGAAAACGCTGGCTCTGCGGCTGGCGGCCCAGCAAGCTAATGCGCTGGCGATTGCGCAATTTTTGCAGCAGCAAGCTGGGGTGCGCTACGTGCTGTTTCCCGGCTTGCCGAGCGATAGTCAGCATCAGAAAATTCAGCAGTTTTCGTCTGGTTTTGGCGCGGTCTTGTCATTTGCGGTAAGCGATACAGACCTAGTGGCGCAGATTATTTCCCGCCTGCAATTGATCTCGTATGCCGAAAGTCTCGGCGGCGTGGAGAGCCTGATTACCGTGCCGGCCATTCAGACTCATGCCAATTTAAGTGTGGCCGAGCGTGAACGGCTAGGGGTCAGCGACACGCTTTTGCGCCTGTCGGTGGGCATTGAAGCGCTGGATGATTTGCTGGCCGATCTGGCGCAGGCGCTGGCTTGAGCTGCTGGCTGATAAACTGGCGGCGCGGCATTGAATTAGCACATCAGCGCTGAGTAAATAGTGATAGCGATAACGCAGGCGCGGCAGTGCCGAATAAGGAATAGCAATGAGTTTTGACAACATCATCGATCGCAACGGCACCGCGAGTATGAAATGGGATAAATACCGCGGGCAGGACATCTTGCCGCTTTGGGTGGCCGATATGGATTTTGCCGCGCCCGATTCAGTGCTGGCAGCCTTGCATCAGCGTATTGACCACGGTGTGTTGGGTTACACCAATCCGCCAGACTCCTTGGTGGAGGCGGTGCAGCAATATGCTCGTCGCCACTATCAGTGGGACATCGCCGCCGACTGGATCCTCTGGCTGCCCGGCTTGGTGCAGGGGCTTAATCTGGCGTGCCGCGCAGCAGGGCAGGCGGGGGATGCAGTGGTTACTGCGACGCCGGTGTATCCGCCATTTTTGCGCGCGCCGGGCTTGTCGAATCGTGAGCTGATTGCCGTGCCGTTGATTGAATCACAGGATGGCCGCTGGGAATGGGATTTTGCTGCCTTTGAAGCGGCGATTACGCCGCAAACCAAACTGCTATTGCTATGCCACCCGCATAATCCAGTCGGCCGGGCGTGGAACCGCGACGAGCTAAATACCCTGCTTGGTATTGCCCGCAAACATAATCTGATTGTGTGCTCTGATGAGATACATTGTGATTTATTGCTGGATGAAGGCTTGACGCATCTACCGTTTGCAACGCTCGATGCCGAGTTTACCCAGCAAACCATCACGCTGTACGCGCCATCGAAAACCTGGAATCTACCCGGCTTGGGCTGCGCCTTTGCCGTCATCCCAAATGCTGCGCTGCGCGCCCGATTCCGCCGTGAAATGGCGGGACTAGTGCCATCGGTGAATCTGCTTGGCTATATCGGCGCCGAAGCCGCGTATCGCGATCACAGCACTTGGTACCATGAGTTGATTGCCACCTTGCGAATCAACCGCCAATTACTCGCCGACGCCTTTGCCGGCTCGCGCCTGCGCATTACCTTCCCCGAAGCGACCTATCTGGCCTGGATCGACGCCCGCGCCATCCACCCGACCCATCCGCTACCGATTTTTGAAGCACACGGGGTGGGGCTATCGGACGGCGCCGACTTTGGCTTCCCCGGCTGGGTACGAATCAATTTCGGCTGCCCAACGGCCACGCTGCAACAAGCGCTGGAGCGATTGAAACCGTTGCTGGTGGGGGTAAATGAGCAGGCTAAGAGAGACGCCACTCGACCAAAGCCGATATTGATGGCTGCGTTGTTCTTTGGTTGAGACGGCTGACACGTGGGGAATATCCAACAAGTGTGATGTGATGATTCTATCTGGCTGTATGCTTTCCGGCATTAGAAGTATGTGCGGGTGTATATTGCACGGTATACACAAACATGGATGCACCCATCATGAGCAATGATAATAAAACGACGAGCATTGATTTTTCATCTAAAACTGTTGAATGCGGTATTGATATTGTCAAAAATTTTGTTGATAAGCTTGTTTTGCCACCAATCGAAGAGCTTGGTCTGTTAGTTAGAGATCAAATATCTTATTGGAGATTTAATAATCAAGTCAAAATTTTAAATAAAGCTAAGATTTTATGTGAAGATAACAATATAAGCATTAAGGCCATAACGCCAAAGCTACTTTGCCCATACTTGGAAAATGCTTCGCTTGAAGATGATGAAGCATTGCAAGACAAATGGGCTAATTTGCTTGTTAATATGGTTGACTCTCAACAGAACATTCAAAATCACGTATTCCCTTATATATTAAGTCAGCTGTCAAAAGATGAGTTTGAGTTGCTAGAGGCCTCGCTTCTTGACAAAGAAGCGAGAGTTTCATCTCTAGAAGAAGAACTTTCAAATTTTATCGAGAATAGAGCGACAATGGAGCATAATTTACGCAGTAAAATCGAAGCACTCAACAAAAAAAGAAAAATGATATAGAGAGTGGCGGGAAGAATTATTTTTCGAATGAAAGAATGGAGGTGCGATCAGAAATTAGTTCAGCTAATCGTGAACTTGACTCTTTCAAATACAGAGAATTAACCCTAAAAAGGAAAATTGCAGCGCCGCAGTCAATAACTGAAAATACAATTAAAGAATTTGAAATGGCCAATATAATAAGATTGGGCTTGGCTAAAGTTATTTATACTGCAAGCGCAGGTACACATAGCATTGATATTCCAGCAAGTGATCCTGAAACATACACCTCCGTAGATTTTGATATTGAAATTGACACTGAAACAACAACAATTTTAACTGAGCTTGGAGAGCTCTTCATTGAAGCGTGCCGTAATAAAAACGCATGAATTTTGAATGCTTAGCGAACGACAAAGGTTCTACTTGTCTTTAATGCTAGAAGCGGAGCACTAAAACTGCTATCAGGGTATCCTCACCCGCGGCCTTGTTGTTTACAACGCCCAGCGCAGTGCCCCAGGCACAGGCAATTACCCGGCCGGGTATTGCCGGCAAACATAATCTGATGTTGCTTTCTGGCAATATACCCTTTATTGCTCGATGCCTGCTGCTAGCCAGCAGACGGCTACGGATGGCTACTCAAGGCGATTAACCCTTGCTGGCCAGTAACTGCTCGGTATCCAGGCCGGTGAGTTTTTTTAGGCTGTGTAGCAAGTACCACAGGCTGGCGATCAGTACGATCATGCTGGGGATCACGATCACCGGGTAGCTCAGTGCCGTCATTTTGCCCAGCTCGGCGGCAAATTCGCTGGTGCCCGCAGGGCTAACTACAATCCAGCGCGCGAGCAGGTAATTGAGAATGCCCGATAAAAAGAAGGAGCTGGCTACAAAATAGCTGGTGATGGTCAGGCGTTGCCCCAGCTTAGCTTGCTGCTGCGGGGTGGCGAGTGCTTGCTCGATGGCTGGGATGTTCAGAATCTGCTCGTTATACAGCAGCTTGTGTAGCAGCGGGTAGGGCGTGAACTGGCTAATCAGCAGGGTCAAGCCGATGAGGGTGGGGATGGTAGCTTCTTTGATCGCCAGGTATTTGGGGTCAAGCTCCAGCAGGCTAATGCCGCCGGTGAGCAGCACGCTCACCACCCCTAAGATCGAGATAAAGTTCACTTTGCCGCTTTGTTTTAAATCGAATAGGCCGAAACCCAAGGGGAAAGCCAGCGCGGCGACCACGGCCCAAGTCGGCCCCAGCCATTGCTCGGTGCTTAATTTGGTGAGAATCAGCGTTGGGATCAGAATGTTCAGCAACAGGTTGATCAACAGGCTGGGTTGTTTTTGTTCGCTCATGGTGTTCACCAACTGAAAAATAAGCCCATGCTAACAAAAAATGCCGAAAGCGATAAATCGATGGTTATTGATTAACCCGCGCCAGTGATCGCATCGGCTTGATTGAAATGTAAAAACTGCTCTCCTAAACCACAAGGCCGCAATCATCTGCGGCCTTGTGTCTTACAAAGCCCAGCGCAGCGCGCCGGGGGCGAGCGGGATTTCGCTGGGTTTGGCAAGCACAGACTGCCCATCGGCCTGCTTGAGTACGCGGTGCAAAATCAGCTCTTCCAGTGCGGCAAAATGGATATTGCCATGGCTGCGAGGGCAGGGCGGGGCAGGACGACGGTCTAGGCGGTTCAACTCGGCCTTGATCAAGCATCGCTAGCTTGTTTTTTGTTTACATATTTCGAAATTATTTATAAGGGCATCAAATCTAAAGATATAAATTTGATGTTGTTTTTTTCATGATTATGAAAATTGTTTTCGTTATCGGTAAATATATTCTTGGTTTTCGTGTAAGAATGCTTTGCGCTCGCATCTAGCTGCAGTGTCATCGTGAGCTTTCGTGTCATTACATACATACTCCAGGAGTTAGCTATGCCAAAACATGTTGCCTTTCACCCCTTGCGCAAATTACTCAACAGTGGAAATCCGAACCGGGTGACGCGCAACCCATCCGTCACGCCTCCGCTGGAGGAGTATTTCAAGCAACATCATGTTGATTATGCTGCCTTTCTTGCTTACCAGGCGTCGTTAACCAGCGAGGTTGTTACGCCATTTTCAGATCGTTATCAGCAAGCCCGGGCGGAAAGTGATAATGCATTCGATAAATACCCGCTTTTTGTGGTGTATTGCACGAATGTTGCCGACGTGCTCGCTTCAATCCAGTTCGCACAAGCGCAATCCTTGCAGGTATGCGGGCGTGCTGGCGGCCACAGTACGGCAGGCTATTCGGTGCTCAATGGGCGGATTGTGATTGATGTTTCGCTGATTAACAGCGTGTTTGTCGACCCACAACACAAGATTGCGACTGTGGGTGCCGGGGTGACCTGGGGTGAATTCAATCATGTGCTCAACGCGTATGGCTTGCACACACCGGGTGGGAGCTGCTCATCGGTTGGCGTGACGGGTTACACCTTGGGCGGCGGGTATGGATATACAAGCATGCGCTGGGGAATTGCCTGCGATCACCTGATTGAGGTTACGTTGGTCACCGCGGACGGAAAAATTGTCACGGCGAACGAGGAACAACATCCTGAGCTACTTTGGGCTCATCGGGGCGGCACGGGTGGTAATTTCGGGATTGTGGTTGCGCTTAAATACCGGCTGGAGGAGTTGTCTCTGGTATGGCCGATCGAAATTAACTGGCCGATTGAAGATGCAGCGAAAGTACTGACCTTGTGGCAAAACCAGATGACTAAAACTCTGGAGGACACCAAGCTTGGGCTATTGGGTTTTCTGGCGACCAAACAACGCACTGTGGTGCAGCCCGATGGCGAGCAGGTAATTTACAACGATCCCTATTTCTGCATTCGTGGTATTTATTCAGGTGAAGATGCTGCCGCAGGCGCCAAAGCGCTCGCGCCGCTGTTGGCGGTTGGGACGACATCTTTCCCGACCGGTTCGCTCTGGCAAAAGCAGGTGCCATACGCGCAAGCGAACGAGCACTTGCTAGACAATGTAGAAGGCGTTATTCCTGATGCCATCAAGGAAACCAAACGCTGCGCCTATGTTGAACGGGCGCTGAGCGAGGCGGAATATCAGCAAATCGTCGACTATTTCAAAACCAGCCCAAATCTTTATAACATTGTTTCGATGGAGCCCTACGGTGGCGCGATCAATGCGGTTCGGCCTGAGGCCACTGCATTTGTACACCGGAATGCGTACTTCGATATTTTTGTTGATTCATTCTGGATGGAAGAGAAAGAAAAGCCTGCTGCATTTAGCTGGTTGCACGACTATTTCGAATCTCCAGCGATGCAGCCGCTCTGGTCTGAGTTTTACTATCAGAACTATCCCAATTCAGAGTATAAAAACTGGCAACACGGCTACTTTGGCATCAACTATCCAAAACTGCAGCAAATCAAGCGGCAATGGGATCCGCATAATTTCTTCCAGTATGAGCAAAGCATCGAGCCAGCATAAGCTGGCGCTGTAACTACAATCCGGGCAGCGCCCTTGCTGGGCAGGGGCGCTGCTTTGGCAGTATCTGCACGAATTGCTGGTATGGCTAAAAATCGCCAGCCTTGTCGGTGCAAACTGCAGGTGGATCATTATTGCGTACAGCTTTTAACTAACGGCCGACTCTGTTGCCTGAGTGCTGTTGAGCGAGCGTACTTATAATCACTGCAGTTTAAATTGCACCTGTGGCTCGCTATAACCGTGCAAAAATTCCAGCACATTTTTACGGCTTGGCGGCTGGGGTTGGGTTTTAACGTACTGATTAAAGAAAGCCAGCACTGATTGATTGGTGATACTGCGCATGGTGTTGCCGTCAATCGGCCCCAGAAAATCCACATTCGGTTTGAGGTGGTTTAATAGCACGGTGCTATCGGTAATATCGCCATGCAGGCTGCCTTTGATCTTGACGTAATACGCGTCACTGCTGGCGGTGTCGTAGATCAGGTCGAAATCTTTGGTTACCCAGCTTTCGGTGGCCATTAACAAGATAGGCTTATTGAACTGATGCGTTGCCGTCAGATAATAATCCTGCCCATCAATATTGGCTGCAGCACGAATCGATGGATTGTCGATCTCGCTCAGGTATTGCAGTGATTTGGTACCGCCATACGATGTGCCGAGCAAGCCGATCCGCGATAGATCCAGCCGGTTGGCAAATACGCTATTGGCGTTAGTATTGAGTTTTTCCAGCTCGGCCAGCACAAGGCGGGTGTCGTCCTGCCAGATTTTCAGCTGTTTATGATCGCCTTCGCATTTGGCAAACGCGTCATAAATCTGCTGCTTCACATCGGCAGTCAATGGCTTATCTTTCAAGCTGGCCATCAGGGCATTGAGTTCATCAAGCGTAATGCCACCGTCGAAATCGTGGGCCCGTTTGTCCCAATCAATGCGGATTTCCTCGCCATTGGCCATGGTGACTAATGAGTGCTGGTGAGTATGGCCAATGACCACCACCGCATAACCTTTCTTGGCCAGATCTTCATATAAAAACTGGCTCGATTCAAGGTTGGCACCATAGCCGGGCGAGAATACCAAGACAGGAAATGGCGATTCCTTGTCGGCCAAATCAGCATTGAGGCGGCTTTGGCTTGGCGTATTTTTCAGCCAATCATCCCAGGGATTGCCTGTGATGGCTTTTTCGCTGTGATACCAGTGGTTTAATACCGGCTGTGTGCTGCCCAGGCTGGCCGGATACCAAATTTTGACCATCAGTTCGCGCTGGCGTGGCGTGTCGGCCAGCGGATCAAGCCGGTTTGTATCGGTAAAATTGAAAGTGCGCACCCCGATTTTGTATTGTTCCTCGTCTAGCACTTTAACCGGCAGTGGCGAGCTGCTGGTTTGACCTTCGGCATTGCTTAACACTGCCCTATAGGCATAATTGCCTTTGCTGCGGCCGCGTACTGGCAACTCGATAGTCTGCGTTGCCGCGGGTGTCAGATTTTGGGTGGCAATCAATACATCGTTCTCGTACCAGTCAACGCGGCTGGCATGGCCCGATTGCAACTTCAAGGTGTAATCCCCGTCAGGTACTGCTGCCAAGCGCTGCCAAGAACTCCAGTCTACTGCCTGAGGTGGCGTATTCTGACTCCACCATTTGGTACGGTATTGCTGTCCCTGATAGCTCACGACATTGCCAGCCACATAGGCCATATTCGGTTTCCATTCCGGTGCGTAGTTATCGTGGCTCAATACCGGCTGCAGTGGTAATGCCGCAAAAGCCGGGACACACGCTGCCAGCATGATTCCGCCAAACAAAGGGGCGATGATTTTCATTGATAGTCTCCATCCAAAATGCGCCAAGGCGCTTATTATTTGAATCCAGCACCTTCTGGTGCTGGATTTGCTGCAAGATTGGCCATGTTGAAATCGCCAATCTTTCCCGCCGTGGCCGTCGTTGCCACGGTGAAAATCGCTGATAGCCAAGATCAAGAATTCTGTTGGTATGGTCTGCCAGCAGCCTGTATCACAATCGCAGGAGCAGACACACCTTCTGGTGTGATAAAGCAAGGCGTGGGAGTCACTCAAAATCCTTGGCATCAGGAGTAATCGGATATAGGCCTTATCCTCTGTGCCATTTTGTTTTGGACGTTTGCGTACTGTGGCTGGTGTCAGCATGCTATTTGCATTCTAACCATCGACCCAGCAAGATCGAATGTTCTAATCTGGCAGATTATTTGTTCAAATATGCGTAAGTAGTGTCAGATGTCAGAGGAGAGTTTTGCCGCTCAATGATTTCAGATCGCACCTGGATTCGTTTGAGCCGTCCCTTCTGGCCGGCAACGCAGATGACTTTATGTCAAACCACAAAGCCGCAATCATCTGCGGCCTTGTGGCTTACAAAGCCCAGCGCAGTGCGCCGGGGGCGAGCGGGATTTCGCTGGGTTTGGCAAGGACTGGCTGGCCGTCGGCCTGTTTGAGTACGCGGTGCAGGATTAGCTCTTCCAACGCGGCAAAATGGATATTGCCGTGGCTGCGCGGGCGGGGGCAGGGCGATGGTTTGATCCAGCCCTACCTGCCCCTGATCAAGCAATATCACCCGATCAGCCAGTGCCACGGCTTCCTGTACATCGTGCGTCACCAGCAAAACGGTGAAGCCATGTGTTTGCCACAGGCGCTCGATCAGTTGCTGCATTTCGATGCGGGTTAGCGCATCGAGTGCGCCCAGCGGCTCATCCAGCAGCAATAACTCGGGCTGGTGGATCAGCGCACGTGCTAATGCAACACGTTGCTTCTGCCCACCCGAGAGCTGGCTAGGCCATTTGTGTGCGTGCTCGGCCAGACCGACTTCCTGCAAGGCGGCCAAAGCCTGATCTTCCCAATTGCCAATGAGACCCAGTCCGACATTCGCAAGTACGGTTTTCCATGGCAGCAGGCGGGCCTCCTGAAACATCAGTCGGGTTTCGACTTGTGATTGCTCCAGCGGCTTGTTGTTGGCAATAATCTTGCCGCCGCTGGGCTCGTCCAGCTGGGCAATGAGTCGCAGTAGCGTCGATTTGCCGCAGCCAGATCGCCCGACAATCGCAATAAATTCACCCGGCGCAATATTCAGGTCCAGCGCGTGTAGCACGGTTTGCTCGCCAAAGCGGCGCTCGATGCCTTTCAGTTGCAGGCTAACGCCTTGCGTGGCTTCCAGATTGGTTTGCGTCATCATTCACCTTTGACTTGATAAGCGGGGTGCCAGCGTAAAAGCGGCGCTCCAGCGCGCGGGCAAACAGGTCCGACGCCTTGCCCAATAGCGCATACAACAGGATGGCCAGCACCACGATGTCGGTTTGCAAAAACTCGCGGGCATTCATCGCCAGATAGCCGATGCCCGAGCTAGCGGAAATGGTTTCGGCCACAATCAGCAAAATCCACGCAAAACCAATCGCAAAGCGCACGCCCACCAGAATGCTAGGTAAGGCGCCGGGCAAGATCACATCGCGAAACAGCGACCAGCCTTTCAGACCATAGCTTTTGGCCATTTCCACCAGATCGCGGTCTACCGATTTAATGCCGTGGTAGGTATTGATATACACCGGAAAGATCGTCCCGAACGCCACCAGAAACAGCTTGGCGGCTTCATCAATGCCAAACCACAGAATCACCAATGGGATCAGTGCCAGCGGCGGGATATTGCGGATCATCTGCACGCTGGTGTCGAGTAGCAGCTCGCCACGACGGGATAAACCAGTGATCAGCCCCAATAACAGCCCCAAGCCGCCGCCGATGGCAAAGCCCACGCTGGCGCGCCAGAAGCTGATTTTCAGATGCGTCCACAAGTCGCCCGATTGCAGCAAGACCCATCCCGCTTTGAGTACCTCGAGCGGTGGCGGCAAAATCCGGCTGCCGATCAGACCTGCCACGGCAGCCCATTGCCAGACGACAATCAGGGTGATGGGCGCCAGCCACGGCAGCAATCGATTTGCTGCCGCACGCGCCCAGGCATGCGTGTGCTGGCTCATCATGCCTCCTGCGGTGTCGCGGTTTTCGAAGGCGGCACAATGTCATTGGCAATCACTTCGCCAAATGGGCCGGTCAGATTTTGTGCCGCGGGGGCGTTTTTCTGCTCAATCGGCAGCACCGGGAAGAGCAATTCAGCAACGCGATAAGCCTCTTCCAGATGCGGGTAGCCCGACAGGATAAAGGTCTCGATGCCTAGGTCGGCGTATTGCTGCATCAGGGCAGCAATTTCTTGCGGATTACCGACCAGCGCTGTACCTGAACCGCCGCGCACCAGACCCACGCCCGCCCAAAGGTTAGGGTAAATCTCCAGCTGATCGCGTCCGCCTTGGTGAAGCTCGGCCATCCGGCGTTGCCCGACCGAATCAAAGCGGGCAAAGGCTTTTTGTGCCGCGGCAATGGTTTCATCCGACACATTGGCGATTAATTCATTGGCGGCAGCCCAGGCGGCCTCGCTGGTTTCCCGCACAATAATATGCAAGCGAATACCAAATTTGACTGTGCGCCCGTGTTGGGCGGCGCGGGCTCGCACATCGGCGATTTTCTCGGCAACCGCCGCAGGGGGCTCGCCCCACGTGAGGTAAGTATCCACTTGCTCTGCTCGCCAAGTCGTGCGCGGCTTCGGACGAGCCACCAAACCACAGCGGTGGATAGGGCTTTTGCACGGGTGGGTACAGCGCCTTGGCGTTTTCAACTTTAAGGTGTTTGCCTTCAAAAGTGACCGCTTCGCCTTGCAAGACGGCACGCCAGATGCGCAAGAATTCGTCGCTTACTTCATAGCGTTCGGCGTGGTTCAAATAAATGCCATCGCCGTGTTGCTCATCTGGGTCGCCGCCAGTCACCACATTAATCAGCAGACGTCCGTTGGAGATGCGATCGAGCGTGGCGGCCATGCGGGCCGAAACGGTCGGCGAAATAATGCCGGGGCGAATGGCGACCAGGAATTTGAGGCGCTCAGTAAGTGGCGCAAGCGATGACGCAATCACCCATGAGTCTTCGCATGAACGCCCAGTGGGAATCAGCACGCCTTCAAAGCCCAGCTGATCTGCCGCTTGGGCAATTTGTTTCAAATAGCCATGGCTGACGGCACGAGCGCCGTGTTGAGTGCCAAGATAACGCCCATCGCCGTGGGTGGGCAAAAACCAGAAAATATTCATCTCATATCCTTGATGGGTATAATGCTGAAGGCAATGTATTTATTGGCCTGTGGGCGTATACCTATTAATCAGTGGTTTGCGTAGTGTGTTTGCTGAGCGCAGCACCCTGTCCCTCTGGGACATACGCATTTACACAAGTTTTCCGCATTTGTTCCCCCCTTCGTCGAAGGGGGTTAGGGGGGATTTCTGCACTATTTGAGTGATTTTAACTGCTGAAATAGTGCCAAATCCCCTTAGTCCCCTTTTACAAAGGGGGAAACTACTGTGGCAGCTCGACTTGCTGCGTTTTTAAGCCAGCAGCGGAGTTGTGTAGATACCTATGCCTCTGGGGAACGGGGCACTGCTGGCGTTTGAACCTGCCTTATTTCAGCAAGGCATCTTTGATCTTGATGGGCTTGGGAATCAGCTTCAGCTCGTGGAAAGCGTCGGCAATCTGCTGTTGGGCTGCGGCCACTTTGGCATCGACCGGTTTTACCCCGTAGCTGTAACGGGCTACGGCCAGCTGCACAATTTCCGGGCTTAAGCCAAGCAAAGGCGCAATTTCTTTCACGGTTTCAGCCTGATTTTTGCTGGCCCAGTCATCGGTTTTATCCAATTCATCCAAAAGCTGTGCGAGTACTTTCGGGTTTTTCTCGGCAAAGCTGCGGGTGGCGAGGAAAAATTGATGGTTAGCCACCAGACCTTTGCCATCGCGCAGAATTTTGGCGCCGATCTGTTTCTCCGCTGCGGCAAGGAATGGGTCCCAAATCACCCAGGCATCGACTGAGCCACGCTCAAACGCGGCGCGGGCATCGGCGGGCGGCAGGAATACGGTTTGCACATCGCTGTATTTCAGACCTGCGTTTTCCAGTGCTTTTACCAGCAGGTAATGCACATTCGAGCCTTTATTGAGCGCGATTTTTTTGCCTCTCAAATCAGCAACCGTTTTGATCGCTGAGCCTTTAGGCACCACAATCGCTTCGGCGCTCGGGGCGGGTGGCTCATTGCCGACGTAAACCAGATTGGCGCCTGCTGCCTGGGCAAAAATCGGTGGGGCTTCACCGGTGGTGCCAAAGTCGATCGAGCCGACATTCAGGCCTTCCAGCAGTTGGGGGCCTGCTGGAAATTCGATCCAGCGTACATTCCAGCCCAGCGGTTTTAAGCGCGCTTCCAGTGTTTCGCGGGCTTTCAGTACGGTGAGCGTGCCGTATTTCTGGAAACCGATCCGCAATTCTTCAGCTTGCGCTGTACCCAGTAAACCAATGGTCAGGCCTGCGACGAGCGTTGATTTAAAAATCTTCTTTAGCATGATGCTCTCCATATGTGGTGTTGTTCTCACAAGGTCGTTTAGCCTTGTGTTTCGAGCACCACTATACGGCGAGCTTTATATTTCATTAAATACTATTAAGTATTAATGATAGTTCTTAATTGAATATAAAATGTGTGGGTATAAAACCGCAGCGAATGGCTTTATACCCCGTGCTGGCGTAGCCAGTTTTGCAGCTTCTGCCAGCCATCTCTCGCTGCACTGGTGCGATAGCTTGGGCGATAATCAGCATAAAAAGCGTGCGGTGCGCCGGGGTAAACAATTACCCGTGATGGAGATTCCACTGCCGCAAGCGCGGCTTGAAAACGGGTGACATCATCCAGTGGAATGCCGCTATCGTCGCTGGCGTATAAGCCCAGCACAGGTGCCTGCAGCTGAGCACTCGCATCAATAGGATGGCTAGGCTGTAGATGATTGCGCTCGCCTTGCAGGCGGCCATACCATGCCACAGCCGCCTTGATCTTGCTTTGGTGCGCGGCGTACAGCCAGGTAATCCGGCCACCCCAGCAAAACCCGGTGATCGCCACCCGCTCAGGATCGCCGCCATGCTGCACCACCCAGTCCAGCGCGGCATCCAGATCGGCCAATACCTGAGTGTCCGGTACTTGGGCCACAATCGGGCGGATTTCATCAATGCTGTGTAGCTGGCTCACATCACCTTGGCGCGAAAATAATTCAGGCGCAATGCTCAGATAGCCCAGCTTGGCCAGGCGGCGCGCCACATCGCGAATATGCTCATGCACGCCAAAAATCTCGTGCACCAGCAAAACCACCGGAAATGGCCCGGTGCCTTCCGGTTGTGCGACATAGGCGGTAATGTGCGTGTCATCCCTCAAAAAACGGATGTCGCGTGTGACTAGGCCCTGCTCATCAGTGTGGATGCGGGTGCTTTCAACGGTAGCTACTGCTGGGGTGAAGGCTGTGCTCATCATTGGTTCTTGGTCGGCGGTGTGTTAGTCAGCCAGCTTTTCGGTCAGTTGAATCAAGGCATTGAGCTGTGTTTTCAGTGCCGCTTTCTGTTTCTCGTCGATTAATTCGCCATTTGGCGCAAAAGCCTGTGATGCGGTGGGCACCGCCACATGCTGAGGCAGCACAATGGCATTAAGCGAAGTTAATATTTCCCGGGTGTGGCGAATGGCGCGCTGGCCCGCCAGGCTGCCGGGCGAAGTAGCGAGTAAGAGCGCGGTTTTGCCCGCATACGGCTCGATGTCTTTAACGCTGTCGTCTTTGCGCGAAACCCAGTCGAGCACATTTTTCAGCAGCGGCGTGATCGAGCCATTGTATTCCGGGTTGGCAATCACCAAGCCGTGATGGCGGGCGAAGATCTGGCGCAGCGTGCGGGCGTTTTCCGGCAGGCCCGCCGCCTCAATATCACCATCGTAAATAGGCAGCGGATAATCAGCCAGATCAAGTAGGGTATATGCCTGCCCGCTTTGATCAAGCTGATCTACAGCCGCATGCGCCAGGTGGGTATGATATGAATTGCGTCGTGTTGAGCCAGAAAATACCAAGTAAGCCATACAATGTCCTTGCGGTAGTGAATCAGTAGCCTGCGTGTTTATTAACCAGATTGATCAGTGGCAAGCCGCTTTGAAAGCGTTGCAGATTATCGAGCGCCACGGCGAGTGCGCGTTGCTGATAATGCGGGCTAGCGCCGGCAGTATGCGCGGTGAGCAGAACATTGCTGAGCTGGCGCAAAGGATGCTCCAGTGGCAATGGTTCTGGCTCGGTCACATCGAGCCCGGCACCGGCCAGATGGCCGCCTTGCAAAGCGGTATACAGTGCCAGATGATCAACCGAAGCGCCGCGCCCCAGGTTGTAGAAATAAGCACCCGGTTTGAATTGCGCAAAGCGCTGGGCATCAAAAAAGCCCTGCGTGGCAGCGGTGAGTGGCAGCAGTGAAATAACATGATCGGCCCGGCTTAGCGCGGCAGCGAGCTGATCAACGCCGACAATTTCATCCACGCTAGCGGGTAGTGGGGCAGCAGGATCGGGTTCGGATTGCTTGACGCCGATCACCTTGAGCCCGAATGCTGCCGCGCGCGGCGCAATATCGCGGGCAATCCGCCCGAAACCAATAATCAGTAGCGTCTGCCCCGATAGCTCGAATTGATTAAGCGTTGGATGATGCAGTGCTTGCTGCTGGCCGCGCAGCAGCGTGCCAAAGCCACGGGCGAAACTCAGGATTAAGCCCAGCGCGTGCTCAGCAATTTGCGTACCGTGAATACCACTGGCATTGGTCACGATTAAATTGCTCTTAATCAGCGAAGGGCTCAGCCAGCGATCAACCCCCGCGCCAAACGACTGCAGCCATTTCAATTTGGGTGCCACCGCCAGCAGCGTGTCACCATCGGGCGACTCCAGCCCCGGCCAG
Source organism: Chitinibacter sp. FCG-7 (assembly GCF_040047665.1). Taxonomy (NCBI): domain Bacteria; kingdom Pseudomonadati; phylum Pseudomonadota; class Betaproteobacteria; order Neisseriales; family Chitinibacteraceae; genus Chitinibacter; species Chitinibacter mangrovi. The sequence goes on along the minus strand of NZ_CP157355.1, from coordinate 207,917 downwards.
AATGCATCGGCATCGGCCAGATCATCCCAGTGTTGGCTTAAGCGATGGATCGAAAGCTGCGGCGCGTGGCGCTGGATTGACTCAATCGCAGCATCATTCAGATGCTGGCCCACAACGAGCTTGTGTAATTTTGGCAATGCTGCACCCATATCCTGTGGCCTCCATGGCAATTAGCCATGAGCATTGAGCAAATTACATGCCAGCCAGAAATGGCGATCAGGGGCATCAAAATTGGTTTATTCGGGTACGAGTGTCGATAAATCAGCAGTGCAGCCAGCAACTTGCTGCCTTGGCGAGCATCTAGCGCCAGCTACGCCACCCCAGCCACAATCCAAGCCCGGCAAACAGCAGGAATACCCAGCCCGATAAGGCTGCAGCCATGATGCCCGACAGCAGGGTGCCTACCGTGCAGCCGAGCGCCAGCATGCCTCCCCAGCCCATGAGCACCCCACCGACAAATAATCGGGGTAGCTCGCGCCAGGCGGGTAGGGCTGGTTTGAATTGGCCTGCAGGCAGTGCGGCGGCCCATGCGCCAACGATCAGGGCTGCGATAAATACCCCATTGCGTGATAGCAGCGTCTCTTTAATGACGGTGGCGCAGCCGCGAAAACTATCCAGCCCCTCCAGTCGCTCTGGAAACCATGATAATTGGCTGCCCAATGTGCGGGCCACGCTGCCGATTTCTGCGGTGACGCCCAAGGGGCTGAGCCGCAGAAAGGAGATCGTACCCAGCATGGCGATCAAAATCCCGCCGATATAGGTCGGCCAGCGCCGGGCGAAGAGCAGGCTGGGCAAATTGCTGCTGGCTGCGGCGCTCTGTTCGTCGCGTCGGCCAAAGTGCAGTAATACCGCCGCCAGCACTGCCAGCGCCAGTAGCTGGATGAGTAATGATCCGCCGTAGCCGAAATGCGCGGGTAGCCAAACGACCGGCGCGGATTGAATCTGCCACAGATAAAGCGGATTCCAACTTAGAAAGCCAAGCACAAAACCGGGTACAACGCCGGCGAGCACGACAAGCCCCGCGAAGTGGCCTTCACCCAAGCGATAGAGTACGGCGCTGACGCAAGATTTGGCCAGTGCCATGCCAAAGCCAAACATCAGCGCGCCAGCCAGCAATACCCAGCTGACAGGGCCAATATGGGCGCCAGGTGGCAATCGTCCCGGTGTGGCTTCGGGTAAAAAAGCGCCGAAAATGGCGTGATAGCCCAGCGTGCCCACCGCCAGCGCCAGCAAAATGCCAAGCAGACCATCCACCTTGCGCTCACTCAGAAAATCGCGGCTGACGCAGTAAAAGCAAAAGCGGCTACGCTGCAAAATTGCGCCAAAAATCAGACCAAATAGCAGCGATAGCGATAAGCCCGGATCGAGCTCGGGCTGTTGGCTTATATACCATGCACTGAACAAGGCTCCCAGCAGGGCTAGGGGCTGAGAGTAGGTATTGCCAGGGTTTGGCTTGCCACAGGGGCGCGATGGATGGGGGGAGGGGACTTGGCATGGTATAGCCCGAAGAGATATGCGATGTTTGATGTGTAGCCCAATACCCCTGTAAAGCTTTGAGGTATTGGGCCTTGGTGACTCGGAATTACTTGCCGCCCCAGACGGTGCCGGCCAGGTTGGTGATGGGTACGCCCACGCTGTTGCCGTATTCGGTCCATGAGCCATCGTAGTTACGCACGTCATAGCCCAGTAGTTTTTTCAGCGCAAACCAGGTGTGACTAGAGCGCTCGCCAATCCGGCAATAGGTGATCACCGGTTTTTTGCCGTCAACACCCGCTTCGGCGTACAGCTTGCGCAGCTCTTCCACCGGCTTGAAGGTGCCATCTGCGGCGACTGCTTTACTCCATGGTACATTCACCGCGCCGGGGACATGACCAGCCCGTACGGATAATTCATCCACGCCGGCGGGTGCAAAGATTTTCCCGCTGTATTCATCCGGTGAGCGAATATCCACCAGCACGCCATTGCTGCGCTTTTCGGCCACTGCCAGTACATCAGGTAGTCGTGCCCGCAGCGCGGTGTTGGCTTTCGCCAGCTTGATATTGCCCAGCGCAGGGCTGCTGGCCAGTGGGGTCAATGGGCGGTTTTCGGCTTCCCATTTTTTGCGGCCACCATCGAGCAGCTTGACGTTTTTGACGTTGTAAACATCAAAAATCCATGCGCCCCAGGCGGCAAACCAGTTATTGGTGTCGCCATACAGCACGATGGTGCTGTCATTGTTGACCCCCGCTTTGCGCAGCGTTTGCTCAAAGCGCTCACGCGACACCATGTCCCGTTTGACGGTATCCACCAGCTCGGTGTGCCAAGGTAAATTCACCGCGCCCGGGATATGGCCACGCTCAAACAGGCCGGGATTGACGCTGACCTCAATCAGGCGAACTTTCGGATTGTTCAGATTTTTTTCAAGCCAGTCGGTATTGACCAGAAAATCACTGGCCATGGCAGGCAGTGAGATGATCAGGACGGCGCTGGCCAGTTGCAGCTGGCGAAATAGTCGGTTTAGTAACATGGTCAACTCCTGGAAATGAAGTTTAGACTCTATTGGAATATCAAATATCTACAAAATAATATTTTGGAATATTTTTAGAAGTGAAAATGGCGTGCTAGCCAACGCAGCGAGTTAATCATCATCAGTACTGTTGCTAGCTACGACTACAGCGCCCAGTTCTAGCAGGAGATTCCACCTAGGCCAAAGGCAAAGTTGGGTAAGTCCTACACAGAGTCTGTCGCTGCCACAGTTGCAATGATTGGGGTATGTTCCTAAAAGTAAGGCTAAACAATGCGCTCAGCCTTATACCCTGTAGTGTATTTAACTCAGCAATTTGGCCAGCTCGTCCAGTAATGCCGGATCATCGGCGGCGATATTGGGCGCAAAGCGGGCTACGATCTGGTTGTGTTCATCAAGCAGGAATTTCTCAAAATTCCACAGAATGTCAGTCAGGTGTTCAGGTGTGATGCCGCGTTCGGCCAGACGGCTGCGGAAGCTTTCGCCACCGATGCGCTCAGGATGTGCGCGGGTCAGTGTTTGATAGAGGGGGTGAATATCGGCACCGGTGACCGATATTTTGCTAAACAAAGGAAAGCTCACGCCGTATTCGCTGCTGCAAAACGCAGCGATTTCCTCATCTGTTCCTGGCTCCTGTTGTTTGAAGTTATTGGCCGGAAAGCCCAGCACCAGCAAACCAGCCGCCTGGTGCTGCCGGTAAAGCGCTTCCAGCCCGGTATATTGCGGTGTCAGCCCGCAGCGCGAAGCCACATTCACAATCAGTTTGGCCTTGGCTGGAAAGCTCGCCAGCGTGGTGGTTTGGGCGGTAATCGTCTGCAGTGCAATTTGCTCGAGCGGTGTTGTCATCGTTGATTCCTGTTGGCGTGTTTGGCGCGCAAATGCGCCCATCGTTCAAGCAAAGGGCGTACCAGCAGCGCAACTGTTCTAAAAGTAGGCGTCTATTGCGCACTTTGTTGCGTTTTCAACCTGAGCCACTAATGGGCTTACGGGGTAAAAACGGTTTTTCTGCTGGATTACCTACAGATTGCAGGCTGATTCCGGTGGCATTTTGCTGCAAAAGCAGCACTCGTGGCTTGCTGTGGCGCTGCGCATGTTTTGGCATGCTTTGTGCAGAAGTCAGCTTGTCGCAATTTTGGCGACGTATGTTGAGCACATAGGGGATCACTGGATGAAAAACACTAAACAAAAATTAGCCATCGCCTTGCTGGCTACCGCACTGTTACCCGCCTTGGCCTGGGCCGACCCGGCTAAAGTCATTCGCATTGGCGTGGCTCAGGTCGGCACGGGCAGCTGCCCGGTGGTGGGCGGATCGGCTTTGTCCAACGCCCATATCCGTGGCCTGATCGAGAATGAATTTAAAAAAGACGGTATCAAGGTCGAATGGAATTTCTTTAAAGGCGCTGGCCCGGCAGTGAATGAGGCTTTTGCCAACAAGCTGCTTGATTTTGCCTCGCAAGGCGATATGCCCGCGATTGTGGGCAAAGCGGGCGGGCTGAAAACCCGCTTGATTCTGGCGACCAGCCGCTATGGCACGATTTATTTTGGCGTGCCCAGCGATTCACCGGCCAGCAAGCTTGAAGACTTGAAAGGCAAAAAAGTCGCTTTGTTCAAAGGCACCAATACCCAGTTGCTGGTGAATAAAATTCTGGATCAGAAAGGGCTGACCGAGCGCGATTTCAAGCTGATCAATATGGATACCGCCACGACACAGGCTGCCATTGCAACGAAAGACGTCGATGGCGCGTGGTTTGGTTCGGACGTGTTTCAGCTGGTTGATCGTGGCTTGGTCAAAATCATCTACACCAATAAAAATCAGCCCGCCGTATTGACTCGCCAGGGGCATATTCTGGTGACCGAGGAGTTTGAAAAAGCCAATCCGGCCTTAACGCAACGGCTGGTCAATGTGGTGGTCAAAACCGCCGCCGAGATTTCCGAGCCCAAAAACCGGGATAAAACCTTGCAGGAGTGGGCCAAATCCGGGACTTCCTACGCGGCGTACAAGCGCGATCTGGATGGCTCGGATTTGAAAGTCCGCTCCAGCCCCTTGCTCGATGATTTTTTTGTCGCGCAATATCGTGATGCCATTCAGGATTCATTGAAATTCAAGTTTATCCGCAAGGGTTTTGAGGTGAACGACTGGTTTGAACCCAAATACCAGCAGCAAGCCATTAAGGAGCTCAAGCTGGAAGGTTATTGGACTGAGCTCGATAGCAAGGGCAATCCAAAAAATCGCTAATCGGCTCGGCCAGCTTGTCCGGCTGGCCGGTGTCTAGACTGGATTCTGACTTATGTTATGGCTAGAGCTTGGCTGCGTGGCCTTTCTGGCGGGGGTGGTAGATGCAGTCATTGGCGGCGGCGGGCTATTGCAACTGCCCGCGCTATTTACGCTGATGCCGGGCACCGCACCTGCCGTTTTGCTGGGTACCAGCAAACTGTCTTCCATCTTTGGTACCGCTGGCGCGGCAGTGCAATACAGCCGCGCATTACGTCCACCTTGGCGCATGATCTGGCCCGCGATTTTATTAGCCTTTATCGCCTCCCTGGTCGGTGCTTTGCTTATTGCGCAGATTCCAGCCGAGCCTGTGCGCAAGATATTGCCTTTTGTGTTTCTGGCCCTGCTGATTTATTGCTGGCGCACTAGCGATGGCCGTCAAGAGCGCCAAAGCACCGAAGTGTATGCGCGCACCGCCCGGCAACGCGCTGGCGTGGGCGCTGCGGTGATTGGTTTTTATGATGGTTTGATCGGGGCGGGGACGGGGGCTTTTTTAAAACTGCTGTATGTGCGTGGCTTGGGCATGAGTTTTCTGCAGGCCGCAGCGCCTGCCAAACTGACTAATCTGGCGTCCAATCTGGCTGCGGTGCTGGTGTTTGCCTGTGCCGGCTCGCTTTCCTGGTCTCTGGGCTTGTGGATGGCGCTGGCCAATTTGCTTGGCGGCGTGTGCGGCAGCCAGCTGGCTCTGCGTTTTGGCAATGCCTTTGTGCGACGTGCTTTTTTGCTGTTGGTCAGTGTGCTGACTTTGAAAAGCTTCTGGGATGTTTATGTTTAAGCCCGAAGCGGGGCTGAGAGTAGTGTATTTTTATATAACTATTTACGATATTAAATTATTTTATAATTCTTTGTGGGAATATGTGTGGCTGGGTATAGTTGCGGCATACCATTTTTACAGAGATATGCAGCATGTCCAAAGTTGTACTGCTGGCGGGGAGCCCCAGCGCTCAATCCAAATCCAGCGCTTTGCTGGAGCGCGTAAGCCGCTCGTTGAAAGCGCATGGTGTCGCGTTGGAGCTATTTACGCTGGAAGATTTTCCGGCCGAAGATCTGATCAATGCCCGCTGGGATAGCCCTGCCGTGAAGGAGTTTGTGCAGATAGTGGCTGCCAGTGATGGTCTGGTGGTTTCCACGCCGGTTTATAAAGCGGCTTATAGCGGCGCATTAAAAACCGTACTGGATTTACTGCCCGAACGTGCGCTGGAAAATAAAGCCGTGCTGGCGCTGGCTTCGGCCGGCAGTGCCGGGCATTTGCTGGCGGTCGATTATGCACTGCAGCCGGTTTTGACTGCTTTGAAAGCGCGCCACATCGTCGGTGCTGTGTTTGCCACTGATAAAGATTTCACCCGCAACGAAGATCTGAGCTACCAGATTGCCGAGCCGATTCTGGCCCGGCTTGAGGCAGCAGTCTCGCAACTGGTGGCGCATTTACCTAATCCAGAACAAGCCCGCATTCCCGCAGGCGAGTTGGCTAAATCAGTCCAGGCGGCGCGGATCAGTATTTAAACAATACCGACTGCCACCCGGTATCACGCGAATAACTACATTTTTTACGACCTGAGAATCTTCGCTCATCCGACTGAAGATTGCTTATTGACCCCCAAGGAGAAACACCATGAGCATTAAATCTATCAATGTACGCAACCAATTCCGCGGCACGATTCGTGAAATTATCGAAGGCCCGGTGCTCTCGGAAGTAGATGTGACTACGCCATCCGGCATTGTGACTTCGGTGATCACGACGCGCTCAGTCAAAGAGCTGGATCTCAAACCAGGCCGCGAAGTGATCGCCTTTGTGAAATCGACCGAAGTATCGATTGCCACTTTGTAATGGTTTGAGCCCGGCTTATACGGTTTGACCTGCGGCTGGGCTCAGTTTTTGCGAGGTATTGCAATCAGCAGATCACTGATCTGGCTGTGACAGTTTAATCGGGTATTTGCTTGTAGAAAGCTATTTGATTGGCTTTGAAGGCTATACCTTATGGTTTTTCTCAGCAAGCGCCGACATGGCCTTATGTTTTGTCAATTTCGTTCTGGAGTCCCCCATGTCTGATCGCCCATCCCCCATTCTGACTTACCCCGAGCAGGAAAAAAGCCCGCTCAGTATTCGGGCCAAAGCCTTGGTCTTTGCCGATCCGCAATCGCGTGCCTTGCTGGCTGATGTGGAGCGCATTGCGCCTTCACTGGCGCCGGTCTTGATTCACGGTGAAACCGGCACGGGTAAAGAGCTGGTTGCGCGGCACGTGCACACCATTAGCGGCCGTAAGGGGCCGTTTGTGGCCGTCAATTGCGGTGCGATCAGCGAAACGCTGGCCGAGTCGGAATTGTTTGGGCATGAAGCAGGGGCGTACACCGGTGCGGTGGGCAGCAAGGCGGGGTGGTTTGAGGCGGCCAATGGCGGCACTTTATTTCTGGATGAGATTGGTGATCTGCCACTGGCCCTGCAGGTGAAATTGCTACGCGTTTTGCAAGAGCGCGAAGTCGTCCGCGTCGGTGCGCGCAAAGCCACGGCGATTGATGTGCGGCTGGTGGCGGCGACCAACGTCGATTTAGCGCAAGCGGTGCAGGCGGGGCATTTTAGGCAGGATTTGTATTACCGCCTGAATGTCGTGAGCTTTGTGTTGCCACCGTTGCGCCAGCGCATTGGCGATATTGAACCGCTGGCCGATTATTTTCTGGAAATCTATGCGCAAAAGCTGGGCTTGGCAGCGCCTAGTCTGACTGCGGATAGCCTGGCTGCGCTGCAAGGGTATAGCTGGCCGGGCAATATTCGCGAGCTGGAAAACATCATTCACTATGCCTTGCTGGTATCCAGTGGGCGGGAAATTCATCCTGAACATCTGAAACTATCGGCGCATAACCTGAGTACGCCAGACGCCACCAGCACCCGGGCACCGCTGGCCGAAATTGGCCATCAGCTCAAGCTTTTGCTGGGCAAGGATCAGCCGGATTTATTCAATACGCTGGAAGCTTTGCTGATCACCACGGCTTACGAGCAAACCCGTTTTAATCAGGTGAGAACCGCTGAATTATTGGGTTTAACGCGCAATATGGTCCGCACCTTGCTCAAAAGGCATGGTTTATTGCAAGAGAGCGATAGTTTGGCTGTTCATCCATAGCAGATTCATTCAACATAAAAACGAGAGTTAGACCACCATGGAATACCGTAAATTAGGGCAAAGTGATCTGGATGTCAGTGTGATTGGTCTGGGGACCATGACCTGGGGTGAGCAAAACAGCGAAGCCGATGCCCACGCCCAAATTGATTATGCCTTGGCGCAAGGCGTCAACTTCCTCGATGCCGCCGAGATGTATCCCGTGCCGCCCCGCCCGGAAACGCAAGGGCGCACCGAGCAATATATCGGTCGCTGGTTTAAAAAGACCGGCCGCCGTCAGGAAGTGATTCTGGCGACCAAGGCTGCTGGCCCGGTGCGGCAGGCACATCAGCCCAATCATATCCGCAATGGCAAGACGCATTTTGACTGTGCCAGCTTGACCGCGGCACTGGATGCCAGCCTGCAGCGCTTGCAAACCGATTACATCGATGTGTATCAATTGCACTGGCCTGATCGCAGCACCAATACCTTTGGTCGTCTGGCGTATCCGTGGATTGACGACGAATACACGGTTGGCATTGAAGAAACTTTATCGATTCTGGCCAAGTTCGTGCAAGCCGGAAAAGTGCGGCATATCGGCGTGTCGAACGAAACTCCGTGGGGCGTCGCGCAGTTTCTGGCGGCGAGCAAAACACAGCAACTGCCACGGATTGCCAGTATTCAAAACCCGTATAGCTTGCTAAACCGCACATTTGAAATTGGCCTGGCCGAATTTAGCCACCGCGAGCAAGTGGGCTTGCTGGCCTATTCACCGCTGGCCTTTGGTGTGTTGAGTGGCAAATATCAGGGCGGCGCACGGCCAGCCGGTTCACGCCTGGCGCTGTATGAGCGCTTTAGCCGCTACACCAATCCGCAAGCCGAGCAGGCGACGGCTGAATATGCGGCGATTGCGCGTGAACATGGCATAACTCCGACCCAACTGGCCTTGGCGTATGTCAATAGCCGCCCATTTGTCACCAGCAATCTGATTGGGGCTACTACCTTGGCCCAATTGGAAGAAAATATTGGTACGATCAAGATCAGTTTAAGCGATGAAATCATCGCCAAAATTGATCAGGTACAAGCCCGCATCAGCAACCCAGCGCCATAAGCGTCTGAAGCCGTTGCCTAGCCCCTTGACCGCATCCGGCAAGGGGCTGTTTTTTTGATCTTTTCGCAGGCCTTCTGATGAAAACCGATTCATTGTTTCACCATCGACCGTTTCTGGCGTACTGGCTATCACGAATTTTTACTGCCGCGGGGTTTCAGATTCTGGCCGTGGCAACAGCCTGGCAGATGTACAGCATCACCGGCAGCGCGCTGGATCTGGGGCTGGTTGGGCTGCTTGAGTTTGCGCCCAGAGTGCTGTTTTTATTGCAGATCGGCATGGTGGCCGATCGTTATGATCGCCGCCTGATTACAGCAGCGACCAAGGCTGCGCAGGCCGCGATTGGTCTGGTCTTATGCGGGTTAACTATTCAGCAGGGCATGACGCGGGAAGTGCTGTTTGCGCTGGCTTTCCTGCTGGGGACTGCGCGGGCATTTGAAATGCCCTCGATGCAGGCCTTGTTACCCAATATCGTGCCAGCCGCATTACTGCCCAGCGCCATTGCCGCGGCGGCGTCCGCAATGCAGGCCGCCACGATTGTGGCACCTGCCTTGGGTGGCTTTTTATTTGCGGTGGGGCCCGCCGAAACCTATGCCTTGAGCGGCTTGATGATGCTGATTGCGTGCATCTTGATGTTTGTTTTGCCCAAGCCGCCGCCCAACGAGCAGCTCACGAGCAAAGGGCTAGACCATTTGCTGGCCGGGTTTCGCTATATTCGTGATCACAAAGATATTCTGGGCGCGATCTCTCTGGATTTATTTGCCGTTCTGCTTGGTGGTGCGACGGCGCTGTTGCCGATTTTTGCTTCTGAGATTTTAAAAACTGGCCCCTGGGGCTTGGGTTTATTGCGCTCTGCACCTGCGGTAGGGGCCATCGTCGTCTCGGTATTGCTGGCCTATTTTCCTTTGCAACGCCAGGTGGGGAAGAAAATGTTTCTGGCGGTGTTCCTGTTTGGCGTGGCGACGATTATTTTCGGGCTTTCCAGCTCAATCTGGGTCTCGCTATTGGCGCTGGTGCTGCTGGGGGCGGCCGATATGGTCAGCATGGTGGTGCGCGGCGCTCTGGTTCAGCTGGAAACGCCAGATCATATGCGCGGCCGGGTGAGTGCGGTCAATGGCCTGTTTATTGGTGCTTCCAATCAATTGGGCGAATTTGAATCGGGCGTTACCGCACATTGGTTTGGCGCGCAGGCCGCTGTGGTCTTGGGCGGAGTCGGCACCTTGCTGATTGCCGGACTATGGATCAAGTGGTTTCCGGGCTTGTGGCATCGCGATGGCATGAGCCGCAAAACCGATTAAATTCAAAGCCATTTATTCATGGCAATGGTGAATAAATGGCTTTGGCAAGTAAGGTATATCGAGGTTTAATTTGCTGATCGCATTCCTCGCTTATTGGAAAATAAACCCCTGCCGCTGCAACGCTGCGCTAAGTTGATCACGGCCATTAAGTGATTCAGGCCCACGCAGGCGATTGCTGGCTTGTTCGCTCCAGTCTTGCGCTGGCAGGCCTTGGCTACGCTGGAACTCCCGCAAGATTTCATCATATTTAGCAATCGCCTCAGCTTCACCTTCGGTGCTGTATTGCTCGCGGTGTAATACCGTGCGCTGGGGTAGGCGAGGCTTAATTGCCGCCGGACGTTGGGTATCGGGGTGTCCCACCACGAGGCCAAACGCGGGAAAAACATGCGCTGGCAAACCCAATTCATTCGCAACGGCTTCAGGCTTATTGCGCAGCGCGCCAATATAAACCGTGCCCAAGCCAAGTGATTCAGCGGCAACCAGCGCATTCTGTGCCGCCAAGGCAGCATCAATAAACCCCATGACCAGCGTATCCAGATAATCAATACCGGCAATCGGGGTTTGTTTGTGCTCGGCGATGCGTTTTAGCCGCGATAGATCAACGGTGAATAGCAGCAATAGGGGCGCTTCGTGGATGTGGGCCTGATTGCCCGCCAACTGCGCCAGGCGTGCCTTGCGCTCGTGATCCTCTATCGCCACCACGCTCCAGACTTGCAGATTGGACGAGCTGGGTGCCGATTGCGCGGCTGACACCAGCAATTCCAGTGTCCCTTCAGCCAATGGTGCAGCCGTGAAGGCGCGAACGGTGCGGTGGCTAAGCAGGGTTTCGATGGCCGGGCTAATGGCGGGCAGGGTGGCAAACGCAGCTTGCCCATAGCGTTGACCAATTAGCGTTTCCGGTTTGATTTCATTGATTTTGCCCATAATGGCTCCTTGGGTATATGCCTGTAGGTATTGATTGGATTGATCTTGAAGGCAATACATGGCTATGTATTGCTATTTGATACAAAAAAAGCCGGCGAACCGGCTGTCAGACTGATGGCAAACCCCACTCGCGCAGCGAGGCTCCCCTCCAGGAGGGGACGGGAGGGGTGGGAATAGAACATCAAGGCTGCACATTCACAGCCTTATTTCCTAGGCTCGGCTTTGCTGAGACTTGAAAAATGTTGTTCTTCCACTTTGTTCGCAGCCTAACAGCCGGCGAACCGGCTGTCTTCATATTCGCTTAGGCCACTTTGCCGATGTAATCGGCCAACGAGTAGCGATTGGCCGGGATGGGTAAACCCAGATTACCGCGCAGCGTACTGGCTTCGTATTCGGTACGGAACAGCCCGCGTTTTTGCAAAATCGGCACGACCAGATCAGCAAAATCAACCAGGCCACTTGGGTAAGTGGGAGCCAGTAGATTAAAGCCATCGGCCCCGCCATTGACGAACCAATCTTCCAGCTGATCGGCAATGCTCTCTGGCGTGCCGTGAATCACCCGGTGACCACGCGCACCTGCCACCCACTCATACAAACCACGGATCGTCAGATTTTCGCGCGCCGCTAAATCCAGCAGCAGGCGCTGGCGGCTCTTGTTGTTATTGGTTTCCGGCAAATCTTGTGGCACCGGGCCATCGAGGTCGTAATCACGCAAACCTTCCAAACCACCCAGGCTAGCGAGCAGGCTCAGGCCGATTTTCGGGTCGATCAGCTCGCGCAATTGCTCTTTTTTCGCCAAAGCTTCTGCTTCGGTGCGGCCAATCACCGGATAAACACCGGGCAGAATTTTGATGTGATCCGGGTTGCGACCCAGTTTTTCGGCACGGCCTTTCACATCCCGGTAAAAGGCTTGTGCATCATCCAGCGTTTGCCACGCGGCGAAAATGGCTTCAGCCGTTTTGGCTGCCAAATCACGCCCTGGCTCGGACGAGCCCGCTTGCACCAGCACCGGATGGCCTTGCGGTGAGCGTGGCACATTCAGCGGGCCTTTCACTTTAAAGTATTTGCCAACATGGTTGAGGATATGCTGCTTGTCCGGGTCGTAATACACGCCGGAGGCTTTATCGTAAACATGCGAGCCTTCTTCCCAGCTATCCCACAGGCCGGTAACGACTTCAACAAATTCCTCCGCCCGGCGATAACGCTCGGCGTGATCGGGGTGCGCATCAAGGCCAAAGTTATACGCCGCTTCGGCATTACCCGAAGTCACTACGTTCCACGCCGCACGGCCACCGCTGATCAAATCCAGCGACGCGAATTTGCGCGCAATATGCCAAGGCTCGTTGTACGTGGTCGAGGCGGTGGCGACAAAACCGATGTTCTTGGTCACCGCAGAGAGCGCCGAATACAGCGTAATCGGCTCAAAACCGGTGCTTAATTCGCGACGGCTGCGCAAGTCGGCATCCCCGCTGCCACCCCAAATGCCATCGCTATCAGCGGTAAAAATGGTATCGAATTTGGCTGCTTCGGCAATTTTGGCCAGTTTCTTAAAGTGCTCAAAATCGGTTGAGCCTGCCGCATGCGTATCCGGATGCCGCCACGCTGCCGCATGATGGCCTGATGGCGACAAAAATACCCCAAGTTTGATTTGACGACCTGTAGACATGACTTACCCCTTTGCGATGAAATGAGCTGCTCGCATGGCAGCTTACAATTCAGTAATTAGCAAAGCTTGTGCCAAATCCATCACACTAGGGACTGGTTTTATATATGGTGATATAAAACAATGAGTTGTGTTTTTTTGCTGGGGATGGGTGTATTTAATTAATGCCAAGTTACTGTTGAAATCTCAGCAACTTGCTGGCAACCCTGTTTGGGTTTGAGCCACTTCATAAGCCAATGTGCGTCCTGCTGCCAATCTGGTCGAGTTCATTAGGGTCTAAGAAGCTATGTTCAGACATTGCCTTGCCAAGTCGAAGGCGCCAGAGGTTCAGTTGCAGTTGTTAGCTTTAATATGAAACGCTGGTATTCGTCCTCCATCTGCTCTTTTAGTGCCGGGACCTCTTGTCCGCAGTAAGTGGTGATTGCGCGAGGTCCAGCAGTCTGTACCCGTTCTAGCTGTTCTGCCAATGTCAATTTGACAGCTGCTTCTCCAGCCCAGACTGGGGCAACCAACGCGACAATCGACAGATGAAATACCAATTGGGTTCGCATAAGAAACATAACTCTCTAATGTTGTAAATAATCTGTTATTGGAATGCTGCAGGCATGTGTTAGTCCCAAGTTCCAATCTTGGATGACCAAGTTAAGCGAAAGGTTAGGATTTCGAGTCCATATTGCTGCTTGGCCTTTCTAGGCCAAGCGGCGGTGGGATTGGCTGGTACATGAGGGCTTGGGTGTTGGTCACGGTGGGGGCTGGCTCAGTTTGTGTTTTTCAAATGCATTTCCAGCAATCTGATCTGTTCGCCAATCACCTGTACTTTGTCCCAGATGTCATGATCCAGGCGGATTTTGTGCTGCATGGCGCTGATCACCGGGATCAGGCTGTTTTCATAGGCGTGAGCTAGGCCCTGCAGGACGGAAACGATTTCTGGCTGGGGTTCTACCACAATCTGTGGCTGCATTTTGCTTAAGGTGTCATTGATCTGGCCCAGCCCTTGGCCGAGTGCTTTGTTTTGTTCGTGCTGCCATTGTTTGAGCTTGAGCTGCAAATCAGTTTGGATTTCCTGTTGCTGCAATTTGGCCTGCAGTTCGGTTTGTACTTTCAGATGATTCAGCTCCTGCGATTGCAATAAGGCCTCGCTGTTTTGCCGATTGGCCAATTGCTGGCTAATTTCGCTCAGTCCGCTGCTAATTCGCTCGTCGCTACCGAGTCGTGCGCTGATTTCGCTCAGCGCGGTGACGATATGCGAGACCTGTTGCGCAAGCTTAGTTGCGCCATCGGCATCGCTGCCGCCCATGCGTTTGTGGTGCAGGAAATCACGTTTAATCTGCTCCCAGCGCTCCAGCTCTTCTGGCGTCAATGCGTTTTGCATCGCTTTGAGTTTGAGCAGGTTTTCTTCCGCGCCATGCGTCAGCGTTTGCGCCTCACCCAAATAGTGATCGCGGATTAAATTGGCTAATTCGGTCTCATTGAGCAAGGCCGAGATTTTTACTGCCAGCTTGCTCATATTGCGATAACTGCCTTGCAGTTTGAATGGCGGCTCGACGCGATAAGCGTCGGCCTGCGCGGCCGATGCAATATAGGCGGCGTTTACTTTCATTAGTACATCGCGGGCCGCAAACAGTTTTTGCAGCACGGCGACAATCTCGCCAGCTTCCGCGCTGCTGTAGCCGTGTTTGAAATCGGTCAGTTGGATCTGTTCACCGGCTGCCCAGCGCAAAAAGAGCTGTAAATCAGCCGGGTCACGGTTGGCCAGTGGGGCCAGTACCGGGTTGGCCGTCAGGCTATTTTCGATGTACGACAAGGCAAATAAATGCTCTTTGCCGGATAGCACATCGCCCAGATTATAAATATCGGCCCGGTTGGCCAGCATGTCGGGGATGCGGAATGTATCGCCCGATTCGGTGTAGGGATTACCGGCCATTACCACGCAAAAACGCTTGCCGCGCAAATCATAGCTGCGTGGCTGGCCACGCCAGATGCCTTCGATGCGGCGTGTGCCATCGCACAAGGCGATAAAACGCTGCAAAAACTCCGGATTGGTATGCTGAATATCGTCCAGATACAGCATGACATTATTGCCCATGGCCAGACCCAGATTCAGTTTCTCCAGCTCCTGACGTGCGGCGCTATTGCCTGCCTGCGCCGGATCAAGCGTCGTCACATCATGGCCCAGTGCTGGACAATTGACGCGGACAAAGATCAGTCCCAGCCGGTTGGCTACATATTCCATCAGGGTGGTTTTGCCGTAGCCCGGCGGAGAAATCAGCAATAGCAAACCCATCAGATCGCTGCGCCGCGCATCACCAGCCGTGCCGATCTGCTTGGCCAGATTGTCGCCAATCAGCGGCAGATAGACCTGATCGATCAACTGATTACGCACAAACCCAGCCAAGGGTTTGGCCTGATATTGTTCCAGCCGGATGCTCTTGCGCATTTCATCGATCAATTGCTGGCGGATGGCCTGCAGTTGGCGGAATGCTGGCTCGACGATCAAATCATGTTGCTGTAAGCGCAGGCTGAATTCATTCAGGTCCAGCGTCATTCGGCCCTCCTGAATTCGCGTGTGCGTGCCCAGCAAGCCGCTTAAATGCTGTGCCAGCGCCACATTCAGCCGCTGACGCGGCATCTCGCACAAGAGCATGGCGGCCGCTTCGGGCACGCAGGCCAGCGATAATGTCTGAGGCTGCGCCTCGTCTGCTGGCGTGTGCAGCGCAAAGGCTTCGCACCATGCCTGCGCCAAGGCCCAGCGATCACGCAGTTGGCCGTGTTGCAAGCCTTCGCGCAAAGTAGATAAGGCATTGCGCCGCTCCAGCTGGAGCAGCAGCTGCTCGTGCAGATGGCTGGCATCGGCGCTGGCGCACCATGTGCTATGTCCGCTGGTCAGTTCGGCCAGCAGATAATCGAGCAAGGCTTGTTGTACATTCGGCTCGACAAGTAGCTGTTCCTGCGCCAGAAATTCGCCCAGTTTGCCGCGCAAGGCTGCGTGCAAATCCTGCAGGGCACGGGTCTGGCCGAATTCTTGGGCGATTTTTCTGGCATTTTCAGCACGGCTTAGCCACTGCGCGCGCGCCTCTTCAACAATGCCAAACTGCCAGAATAATGCGGCCAGCGCACGTGGCAAGGGCGCATGGCGCAGCAGCCCGGCTTGCAGATCCATCGGCAGCAAGGCGGCCAGAATTTGGACCGCATCGACATCATGGACGCCTTTCTGATAAGCGTCCTGATAGCGCACGGATGCAAACTCGCGCACCACCGGCAATAGCCCGGCTTCTGACAGGCGCGCTTCTTCCAGGTTGGCGGCGGAAAGCTCACCGGCATGCATGGCCATCAGCATCCGCCAGGCCAGATATTCAGCGCGATAAACATCGCCACTTTCCGACGGCAAGGTCAGCGGCCAGTACTGGCGCAAGGGAGTCAGGCGCTCATCGTGTACCGGGTCGTAAAAATCGGTGCCGGTCAGGTGGATGCACAAAGCATCGTCACGCATCAGCAAGGTGAGGTCAACAGCTTGTGTGGTGACGCTAAAGGTATGTCGACCCAGACGTATGCCGTCAGAGCCGAATAAATCCGAGCGGTCCCGCTGCATACCCACTGCATTATCCCGCAAGGATTTGAGCTTGGCCTCAACGGTGTCCGCCTCGACGGTGGCGTTGAGCTGGCGCAGCTCGTCAATCAGGCCGCGCAGCTTGACCACCATGGCGTCGGCAGCAAAATAGCTGTGTACGGCCTCAGGGCTTTCAAAGCGCTGCAAGCGTTTTTCAATTCCGCTGATAATCCGTGCAGCAGCCGCATTCAGCGATTGCGCCCGCTGTTGCCGTGCGGCGAGCAGCGTTTGCTTTTTGGCTGAAAAAGCTTCAAACACGGCCTCGCGCTTGGCCAGGATATCGTCCAGAAAAGTCGTTTGCTCGCCAAAGCGGCTCTCCAGCCCTTCGAGCTGGGTGAGCAATTGGGTTAGCGAATCTTCGCATTGCTCCGGCGTCGTGAGCAGATCGAGCGTATTGGCGACCGATTGGCCAAATAATTTGAATTGGGCGCCAAATTCGGCGCTGGCTTCACGCACGGCTAGCTGATCGCGTTGCTGGCGAACGCTGGCGCGCACCTGATTAAGCCGGGCGTACACTTCGCCCACGTCATCCAGAATGCGTGTTCTGACTGTTGGATCGCCACTTTCCAACCCAGCCAGCAATTCGGTCAGCAGATCAAGCCCGCTGGCGGTTTCATCCAGCGCTTTGAGCTGTGGGGCCAGCGCAATCACGGTGCTGATGTCGGGCAGGCTGGCCGCTATTTTGTCCAGCTCTTGGTGATACAGCGCCAGTGATTTGGGGTCGGCCAGAAAGCGCACGGTTTCATCTGACAAACGCTGCTGTTGCTGGGCCAGCCCGGCGTCGAGCTGATCGAGCGCCGTGGTATCGATATAGCGCTGTTCGCGCAGTGCCAGCAATTCGCCGCGCAGCAGGCGCAATTGCGCCAGCGTTTCCACAAACTGCTGCGGCGTGCGCCAGATGGTGGCGGCGATGCTGGTCAGGCATTGCTTTTGCTTGGCGCTGGCGTCTTCCAGTGCCTTGCTGGCGCTATGGCGGATGCTCTGGACTTTATCAAATTCGTCCAGCGTTAAACGCGCGGTGGCCACAATCGCTTTGAGCTCCTGCGCCAGATCGCCCGCCTCAGGCGCGTCCAGCCAGAAATAACCGTCCATCAAATGCGTTACGCTGCGAATCAGCGCTTCGTAATGCACTCGGGTCGCTTTCAGCTCGGCCGTTCCTCGGGCAATGGCAAACACTTCGGCAATGCCGCGTACCAGCTCGGCGTTGCCAATCCGGCCAAAAAATCCGGCCGGTGGTGTTGCCGCAGCGTGGTCTTCACTGCAAAAAGGCGTATTCCACAGCTGCATGGGGTGCAGCCGAGTGGCTTCTTCGCTTTCGCTGGTAAACAGCAAGACCCGCCCGTCGTCAAAGCGCGCATAGCCATTGCTCAGCAAGGGGCTGGAAAGCGTTTTGTCGATCAGATTGTAGGCCAGCAGCGCCAGACGGCCGGCGATCGGCTCGTAAAACACATACAGCACATCCTCGCCATTGGGCGATCTGATCATGCGTTTGAATTTCATCCCGGCGACGTTTTCGCTAAACGTCTTGTACTCGCCGCTTTGCAAATAGCAGCCGCCGGGGAAAATAATCCCGTGATCTTCCGGCAATTGCACGCAAGATTCGCCGATCCCGTCAATCCTGAGCACCTGCTGCGTGCGCGAATTAAACACCAGATAGCGATAAACCGTTTCGCGATACGGCAGGATTTTCAGCAGGATCAGGCTGCCCAGCTGCGCGTAGCTGACCTCGGCATCGGTCAGTGACTGATTGGCATCGTCTACCGGCTCGCTGTAGATGCCGCGCCCGGTATCGGTATTGTTTTCCACCTTGACGGTTAAATCGCCGCCAATTGTTTCCACAAACAACGTATCCAGAATATTGACATGCGGGTGCTTGCCATTGATGTGTTCGGCGCGGGTGGTGGCGACCCATTCAAAATCGTGCGCTGGCGGCAGGACGATATCGCGCTCGCCACGGTTATCAATGTATTGCACGCTACCGTCACGATTCATTTGCCAGCGGAACACGCGCACGTCGGTGGGGCGCAAGCCGATCTGGAATGCCGCCAGCAGCTTATCCCCGGTGACGCGCAGCTGGCGCAGGCTGGCATTTTTGTAATAGGCGTACAGCTCGCGAAAATCGGCGACAAAACGCACTTCGTCCAGAAACGATCCTGTGACCGCTACAGGCTGCAAATCCAGAGTGTCACCTTCACCGCTCAGGCGATACAGGCTGAACACATCGTCAATCCGTGTTTCCTTGCGCAGCCCCAGATGGACGTTGTAAGCAAATAGCAGCAAATCCCCGACGCGAACCAGATCGCGCGCCTGGCAGGCATTTTCGGTGCGCGCGCGCGTTCTGCCCAGCAGGCGCAATTCGGCGCGACCAAACGCCGCCAGACGCGACTCATTGAGCACACCGGCTTTGGCCAGCAAAGTCTGCCCCTGGCTGGCCAAACGCTGGCACAGCAATTCATAGCCGCCATTGTTGCTCATATCCTGGTCGGCGCTGATGTTTTGGTCTGTCGATGTGCTCATATCTCGGGCTTGCTCTCAAGGCTCTGCATAGTGGGAATACCCGCTGCGCGGGGTGGGGCGGCTTAATTGGCGGGCGCAGCGTAAGGATCGGGTGCGCTTAAATACGCCAGAATGTGTCTGCGCTGCGGATGCTGCGCCAGCCATTCACGCACAGCTGCGGCTTGTGCGTAGTCGGCAGCGCCAAAACGTTGCTGGTACATCTGCGCCAATCTTTCCCGCGTTTCGGCGGCGCGAATATCGCGCTGGCCACGATCACTTAAAATCGCCGTGAGCGACGTCAGCAAGCCCTGTTCGTTCAGGCTGCGCCACTCGGGCGCGTCAAACCAGACCTGATGGCAGGGAGCGCAACGGTCAACCCGGAAGGCCTGCTGGCTGGCAATGCGATACTTCTGCAGCAGATTCTGACATTGCGGGCAGCGCAGCGCCTGCGGTGTTGCTTCTGTTACCGGTTCAAGCGGTTCAGGCTCTACTTCGCTCGCCAGCACTTGAGTGCTGGCTGCGTCATTGAGCTGGGAAGGCGTCAGTGCTGACTGGCGCGCCGCAATCCAGCGCTGGTAGACGCGCAGATCAAGCCACACGCCAGCACAGGCGGTACAGACTGCGCTTAATAAACCTTTGGCCACTTCCTGCGTTTGCATCTGGCTCTTGCATGTTAGGCATTGCATGGGTATTGCTCCCTGGATCTTTTTGAATAAGCGCTACAGCGATATACCGTGCTGAGTATCATGATTGCTACGAGAGCCCTCGGTTTGCATGGATGCTGACTTGCCGGTGGAGCTTGTCAATATCTTGTTCATCCGGTCAATGGGTATATGGCTGCAGGATATTTAATAAAAAGCCTGCAGCCATATACCCATCAAATCAAGGGCATGTTCAGATTTGGTGTTGATCATGCGTAGGGTGGGTTAGGCCGCCACGATCTTGCCTAAAACTACAAAGGTATTTCGGCCGTAACCCACCATGGCGCTACTCTTATTAATACCGCGTCCCGGTGGGTTATGGCATAAAACCGCCTAACCCACCCTACGAATATCGCTTTTCATCGTCAAATCACAATATCCGGCCATATCAACACAGAATCTGAACATTGCCTAAATCAAGATCAGCCTTTGTTCTGCCCCAGGGTTTGCAGCAGATTGCGCAGTGCGGCTTTGGCTTCGGGTGTGCCTTCGCTGCCGATTTTGTGCAGCAAAGCGGCGGCGGATAGGCTTTGTAGCTCGTCGGCAGATTGTCCCAGGCTGCCAAGCAAACCTTTGGCGTCGGTAATCAGATCGCGTTCACCCGCCAGATGATCTTTCAGCGCCAGCTGCAAGGTGTCGCTTTTGCCTATCGTGCCGTCGATGGCTTTGCCGATGGCCAGCGAATTGACAAACTTGCCAAAGTAATCGCCTTCGCCGCCGACAATATCAATCTTGGCTTTCGACAGCGCCTGACCCAGTACATCGGCTTGCTCGCTGGCGATATTCACATTGGCTTCAATGCTGCGCATGGTTTCAATGTGTGCGTAATCAAGGCGCATCCGGAATTCTTCGTGGGCGCGCGTTTCGTCGCTCATGGCCTGCATGGCGGCAAATTTATCGTTCAAGCCTTGTGATTCGGCGGCAAAACGCGCCTGAATCACGCTGGCCTCGGCTTCGCCACGTTTGGCCAGTGCATGCGCGGTGGCATCGCCCTGACGGATGACTGCGTCGGCGTCGGCGGCTTTGACTTGGACGTCAGCCAGACCGAGTTTTTCTTTCCCGATGGCTTCGGCTTCCAGCTTCAGGCGCAAGGATTCGGCCTCTGCACTGCCCAGCTTGGCAATCGCATCGGCATCGGCAATTTTCACGCGGGCATGTGCCAGGCCGTCTTTCTCTTTGGCATCGGCCTGCACCAGCATCACGCGGGCAGCGGCCAGGCCTTCGGCGGCGTTCATGGCTTCGACGCCTTCGGCTTCGCGTTTTTTCGCTTCCGAATCTTTTTCAGCCACTTTGAGCATGGCGTCGGCCAGCGTCAGCTCCTGCACAGCTTTGTGTTTGGCGCTACGCTCGTCGGCTTCGGCGGCTTTCACTTGCAGCACCAGTTTTTCTTCGGCCTGCGCCTGGGCACCAATCACAATCGCCTGACGAGTACGATCGGCCTCGGCCACCGTGCGCAATTCTTTAATTGCTTCTTCCTGTTCGGCCACCGTGCGATCAACCACAATCCGCTCGCGAACCACGTCGGCAATGGCTTTTTTCTCGATTTCAACGGCTTTTTCTTTCTCGATTTCCTGCAGCGCCACTTCGCGCTCACGATCGACGATTTCCAGCTGCCGTGCGCGGGTGACTTTTTCTTCCTCAATCGCTACAGCGCGTTTGCGATTGTTTTCCGCCACTTCTTTTTCGCGCTGCATGTTTTCCTGCTGCACGGCGATTTGTTGCTCGGCCTGAATCCGGGCCAGCTCAGCTTTGGCGTGCTCTTCCGAGGTTACGCGATCCGATTCGGCTTTTTCGCGTGCCTGCACCGAGGTGATTTCGCGCAGTTGACGCGCTTCAGCTTCGGCTTGCTGGCGTTGCAGCTCAAGTATTGTTTCGGTGGTTTCCACGTCTTTTTTCTTGATCTGCATTTGCTCATTGCGTTGCAGCTCATTGGTGGTGACGTGCTGGATGGCGGTTAATTCGGTGATTTTGCGAATACCCTGTGCGTCCAGAATATTGTTCGGGTCAAGCCGGTCCAGCGGCGTTTGCTCCAGATAGTCAATGGCCGCGTCTTCCAGCACATAGCCCGAGAGGTTGTCGCCAATCTGGCGGATAATTTCATCGCGAAATTTATCGCGCGCCAGATACAGGTCTTCAAAATTCATGCTTTTGCCGACGGTTTTCAGCGCCTCGGCAAATTTGGCGGCAAACAGCTCTTCCAGAATTTCCGGGCTGGATGCGCGCTCGCAACCCACCGTTTGCGCCACGCGCAAAACGTCTTCGGCTGTTTTGTTTACATGCACAAAAAAGGTCACTTCAATGTCGGCGCGGATATTGTCATTGCAGATCAGGCCCGCATTGCCCGAGCGTTTGATCACGATGGTTTTCAGCGAAATATCCATCATTTCTTTTTTATGGATGATCGGGTACACCATGCGGCCGGTGAAGATCACTTCGGGCTCGCTGCGCAGCGTATTCACAATCATGGCCTTGCCTTGCTCGACCTTGTTGTAAAACTTCACGAACAATAAAAAGGCGCAGAGAATGAAAAAGCCAAAAATCGCTATTGAGAATAAAACGGGAGTCATCGTCGTTTCCTGAGTGAGCTACTTGAATAATCCAGGTATATTCACCTGGCCATTGATTAATAATGCATACAGCCAGATACCCCTAGCCATCTTCCAGTGCCGCAACGGCGTAAACATCCAGCGCAGGGTCGTAGTCCAGAATGACAGCAGGGCTGCCTTTCACCAGCGTATTGGGGCTGGCGGCGCAAACCCGGATATTGAGTGGAGCCCCATTGGCGGCCACTTCGGCGCGGCCAAAATGTTCGTCCACGCTCATTGTGCTGATTTTGCACGCACGCCCCACCAGCGCCAGCTTGCTGGTTGCGGTGTGCGTGACAAACAGACCACGCAATGGCCGCAGCACCAGCGCCGTACACGGAATAGCCAGCGCGCCACAGACCAGAAACAGGCCCGCGCCCAGCAGGTAATGCAGCAGATTGGGCAGCCACAGAAAATACTGCTGCACCAGCGCCGAAAACAGCCAGCCGCTGAGCGCATAAATGCTCAGCACTAGCGAGAAGGGCACGCCGCCCAGCCCCAGCGCCATCAGTTTGGCCGCCCAATCGCCGCCATCTCCGTGCCCCGGCATATCCAGCTCGGTGTGCTGGCCAACGTGCCAGTCGTCGACCATCCCTAGCAAAGACGCCAGCCAGTACACCAGCACAACACCCAGAATCACCGTCCAGATCGCGGTGGGAAAGGTGCTGATGGTTGCGATGAATTGATCCATGCCTGCTCCTGTATCGCTGTACCGCTTATGATTGAGAATCTGCGGGTGTTGATTCGAATTGCCGGGCAAAGCCGATCAGCACCTGCAGTGCGCGTTCCTTGATTTCCAGTCGGTTTTCTGCGGGCAAACCAAAGCGCTGCGCCAGCGTTGCGTAATCGACATCTGACAGCGTGACGGTCAGGCGAGGGCGCTTGGGTTTGTGCGAGGTGGGCAGATCAAGCAAGAGGCGAATCTGGTCCGACGTGCTGATATGGGCGTCAAATGCGGCACGCCGTACCGCATTGAGCACTTTTTCCTCGACATCAAACGCCACTTGCACCGCCTTGATGGCCGTATCAGAGCTTTGCCAGCGCTCGGGAACCGAAGGCCTGCTCATGTTGCTGCTTGCCCATCATCGGTCGCCGGCGGCTGAGCTGTAGTAGGGGCGGCGGGCTGGCTGGCTTTGCGCTGCGCCTGCAGGCGTGCCAGCACGTTGTTTTGCTGATTGGCTTGCTCGCCAATACCGGCCGCAGCGAGCTTTTTCTCCAGCGCTTTGCTGCCGAGCTCGGCGTCCAGCTCCTCGGCCGCTTTCATGCGGTCGGCCATTTCAGTGTGCCGCTGTTTGATCCGGTCGAGCGATTCGCGCGCATTGCCCAGCTTGGAGGCGCCGCTGCCCATACTTTGTGAGATTGACTCGGTTGCGCGGTAAACGCTTTCGGTGGTTTTGGCTACGGCCAGCTCGCGTTCATGCTCGCGGATTCGTGCGCCAGCTTGCTGGATCAGCTCTTTCAGATTAGCAATGTGCTGGGCAAATTCGCTGGCGGCTTTTTCCTGCAAAGCGCGCTCGCTCTCGAGCTCGGCAATTTTGCCCGCCACTTCGATGGCCAGCTGCTCCTGATCTTTGTCCAGCGCGGCCAGGGCGTGCTCTTCAAAGCGGCTGACTTCTTTATTGAGCCGTTCCACTTCGCGCTGGGCGGCTTTTTCCTGCGCCATCACCAGCGTTAAATCCTGCTTGGCCTTGGCTAGCGCGGCTTTGGATTCGTAGATTTCCTGTTCGTAAATACGGGTGGCGTTGTTATCGACGACGCTTTCACCAATTTCCCGCGCGCTACCGCGCAATGCGGTGAGAATTTTGCTAAATACCGACATGATTCATTCTCCTTCTCAAACCAGGTAATCGGCCATGGCCACTAGGGCATCGACCGCGTTGTCGCTCAGCGCGAGCAAATCCTGCGTTAAATCGTCCACGCCAGCATCGCAAGCCAGCGCACCGTGCAAGACGTATTTGTCACCAATCCGGCCAAATGAAGACAGCGGGATGGCGACATTCAAATCCAACATGGCCTCGAGCAAGGCAGTGCGTCGCGCAGCGGCGATATCGGCTTCGGTCCACAGATAGCAGATGCATAGCAGTTGCGATTGCGCCTGGGTTACAAACATCGGTAATTCTTCCCGCCCAGTAACGGTCAGCTTAAAGACAGGCACATCACCCGTGATTCGCTCGACTTCAACCGCGCCCAGCGTGGCTTCCAGCCCGGTAGCCACCGCTTTAATTCGCTGATCCAATTCGGTTTCCATTGCGATTGCTCCTTCTAGTGTTAGCGTCATCATGGATGATGGACATAAAATGTCCAGTCATATTATGTCAAAACCCGATGGGCGGTATAGAGAATATGACGATGCTGCGTGTTTTTTGCAAAAATTGACGAAATTATAGTGAAAGATTGTGCAGGGCTGCCTTCAGATTGTGGCGGCGCTGATCTTGCGTGGCTTTCAGTGAGCAGAAGCATGCCTAGCAGCGTCAGCGCTTTGGATTTGCGGCCAAGGCTGGCATGATGGCGTTTCGCCAATTTCTGCTAAAAACTGAGAGCCGCAATGAAGCAAACTGCCTATTCAACCGTACAGGCCACCTTTGGCCGCATTTACCGTTTTGAACATCTGCTGGCGCTGGCGGGCTGGGATCAGGCGGCGATGATGCCGGACGGCGGTAATGACGCGCGTGGGGCGGCGATGGCCGAGTTGGGCGTGCTGATCCATCAAACGCTGACTGATCCGGCCTTGGCGAAAGCAATTGCGGCAGCAAAGCAAGAAGATTTAACTGCCGACGAGCAAGCCAGCTTGCGCGAAATCATCCGCCAATGGGAGCAGGCCAATTTGCTGCCCGCCAGTTTGGTCGAAGCCAAAACCTTGGCGGGTTCGCGCTGCTCGCACGAATGGCGCACACAGCGCGCGAATAATGATTGGGACGGCTTTCTGGCCAATTTCCGCGAAGTGGTGCGGCTGGCGCGCGAAGAGGCACAGCTTTTAAGTCAGCACAGCGGTTTATCGCCGTATGAGTCATTGATGAATAAATACGAGTCGGGCATGACGTGCGCCGAGCTCGACCGGATTTTTGGTGATGTCAAACAATGGTTGCCCGATTTGATCCAGCAGGCAATGCGCAAGCAGACGGCAGAAAGTGTAGTCGCCGCACAAGGCCCGTTTGCCATTGCGGCGCAGCGCGAGCTGGGTTTGGCGGTGATGGAGAAACTGGGTTTTGACTTTAACGCCGGTCGCCTTGATGTCTCGCACCACCCGTTTTGCGGCGGCGTGCCGGAAGATGTGCGGATCACCACGCGCTACACCGAGGATGATTTTATGCAAAGCATGATGGGCATCGTGCATGAAACCGGCCACGCGCGCTATGAGCAAAATCTGCCGCGTGATACCGTGCATTTACCGGTGGGGCGGGCGCGCTCGATGGCGATTCATGAAAGCCAGAGCTTGTCATTTGAAATGCAACTGGGCCGCAGCCCGGCGTTTTTGGCGCTGATCCAGCCTTTGGTGAGCCAACACTTGGGTGAACAGGCCGCGTTTAGCGTCGAGAACCTGGCCAAAATTTACACTCGCGTCAAACCCGACTATATCCGCGTCGATGCCGACGAGCTAACGTATCCGGCGCATGTGATTTTGCGCTACGAAATCGAGCGCGCGCTGATTGATGGCGAGATCGAGCCGGACGATATTCCCGCGCTGTGGGACGAAAAAATGCAGGCCTATCTGGGCGTTGATACCCGTGGCAATTTCAAAAATGGCTGCCTGCAGGATATTCACTGGACCGATGGCAGCTTTGGCTATTTCCCGAGCTATACGCTGGGTGCGATGTACGCCGCGCAGTATTTTGCAACGATCCGCCAAATGCATCCCGATCTGGATCAGCGTATTGCGGCGGGGGATTTAGCACCGATTTTTGATTGGCTCAAAGCCCATATCTGGTCACAAGCCAGTCGTTGGGAAACCGCTGAGCTGATCGAACGCGCCACGGGCGAGTCGCTCAATCCCGCCCATTTTCGCGCGCATCTGGAAACGCGCTATCTGGGGTAATTCAACTGCTATTGGGTATATGGCTGTAGGGCTTGCTGGTATTGCTCTGCTGCCGTATACCCATTGATGTGCTGGCTGCGGATGATCACAGGTATACTGCGCGGCTGATTTGATGATTTGAACTGAAGATACTGATGCGCCACTATCCACCGAGTAAAGAGCAAAGCGCCTTGTTTCCCCCGTTTGCGGGGCTGGATTTATCTGCCATTGTGGTGCCGCAAACCGCCGCCGAGCTGGTCGCAGCCTGTGATGATTTGCTCGCGCAAAGCTTTGTTGGATTTGATACCGAATCCAAACCGGTGTTTCGCGTGGGTGAAGTGCCCAGCGGCCCACATGTGGTGCAATTGGCCACTTTGCAGCGCGGCTATATTTTCCAGCTGAGCAACGCAGCGGCGCGCGCAGCGGCGGGTGAACTCCTCGCCAATGCCGCCCTGATCAAAGTCGGCTTTGGCCTGCAATCGGATCGCGCCGATATTCGCCGCAATCTGGGCGTTGAGCTCGCTGGCGTCTTTGATCTGGACGTGGTGTTTCGCCTCCACGGCTACAGCGCCACATTGGGCGCAAAAAGCGCCATTGCGCTGATTTTGCGTCAGCGTTTCAGTAAATCCAAACGCGTGAGCACGTCCAACTGGGCCAGCGCCAGATTGCAGGATAATCAACTCCTGTACGCCGCCAACGACGCGTATGCGGCGATCCAAGTTTTTACTGCGCTCAAGCTGAGCCCGGCGGAGCTGCGCCAGTATGGTGTAACGACCGCGCAAAAATAAGCGCTCCAGCTATCCCAGCCCGGTGGCTCGCGTTAGTGTGCTGCCGCCGCGTGATCCGCGATCTGCATCAAGCCCGGCATTAGGGCCGATGCTAGAATGGGCGTTTTCCGTTTGGATTGCGCCATGTCCTGCACTTCATCCTCTGCCTATTACCGCACGGTTTTGCATGACCTTTTGCTCTGGCTGCCGCTGGCTGCGCTCGTCGGTGTGCTGGGCGGCAGCGCGGCGGCTGTTTTTTTGTGGTCATTGGCCTGGGTGACCGAGACCCGCGTTGCGCATCCGCAACTGATCTGGGGTTTGCCTGCCGCCGGGTTTATGGTGGGCTGGCTGTATCTGAAGCTGGGGCAGCAGGTAGAGGCAGGGAATAATCTGCTGATCGACGAAATTCATGACCCGAAAGCCATTATTCCGCTACGGATGGCACCGCTGGTGCTGCTGGGTACGCTGATCTCGCATCTATTTGGCGCTTCGGTCGGGCGTGAAGGTACCGCCGTGCAGATGAGCGGGGCGCTGGCAGACCAGCTCAGCCGCCTGACACGCCGCCAGCCCGATGGTCGCCGCGTGCTGCTGATGGCCGGAATTAGCGCGGGCTTTGCCGGGGTGTTTGGCACGCCGCTGGCGGGTGCGGTATTTGGTGTTGAAGTGCTGGCGCTGGGGCTGATGCGCAATAACGCTTTGCTGCCTTGTCTGGTGGCTGCGTTTGTCGCCAATGCCACGGTGCAGTTGATCGGGCAAGCGCTGGGCGTGAGCCATACCCATTACAGCGTGGGGGCGGTGCCTGAATTTACGCTATGGCTGGGGCTGATGGTGCTGATTGCCGGGGCGGTATTTGGCGGTGCGGGCAAGCTCTTTGCCGATGGTGCACACTGGATGGGTAATTGCTTCAAGCGTATTAAATACGCGCCATTCAGGCCATTACTGGGTGGGAGTATCTTTGCGTTGCTGATTGCCGGCATTCACTGGCTGGGCTGGGACGGTGGCCGCTATTTGGGGCTGGGTATTCCGGTGATTGTTGAGGCTTTTGCGCAGCCGCTAAGCTGGCTGGATGCGCCGCTGAAATTATTCTTCACCATTTTTTCTCTGGGTGCCGGATTTAAAGGCGGTGAAGTCACGCCGCTATTTTATATCGGCGCAACGTTGGGCAATGTACTGGCGCCACTGCTGGATCTGCCATTCGGCTTGCTGGCTGGTTTGGGTTTTGTCGCCGTTTTCGCCGGAGCGACCAATACGCCGCTGGCGTGTACCCTGATGGCCGTCGAGCTGTTTGGCGCACCCATTGCCCCCTACGCCTTGCTGGCGTGCGCCATGGCGCACCTGTGCTCGGGTCATAGTGGCATTTACAAAGCGCAACGCATGGGTTCAGGCAAAGGCCGGCCACTCCCCAGTGAGCACGCCAAAACTCGGCTGGGTGAGTGGGGCTCGCAATCCATGAAGGGAAAATAGCCGCTGCAGCGGGTGCATAATCACCCGCGCTGCAGCTTGTGGCAGGTGCTGGCGGCTTGTTTAGAATACGCCCAGCCCGCGCAGCATGATTACGCCAATCAGCACGGGCGTGATATAGCGCACCAGTACAAACACCGCTTTGATCACAAAGCTATTGTTCAGTGTGCCGTTATTGCTCAGCTGCTTTTTCAATTGCGGCAGGCCGTACACCCAGCCGACGAACAGGCAGATTAGAATCCCGCCCAGCGGCATCAGGATATTCGAGCTGATGTAATCAAACAGATCAAATGCGTTTAGGCCAAAGAGCTTCATATCGGCACTTAGCGATGACGACAGCGACGCGGGTACGCCAAACAGGCCAATCACACCCACCGAAATGGCCGTGGCTTTTTTACGGCTAAAGCCAAAGCGCTCGCTCATCATCGCGACCGGCACTTCCAGAATCGACAGAATCGCGCCGGTGGCAGCAATCGCGGCCAGCACAAAGAATAGCGCCATAAACACCGTGCCAAATGGCATGCTGGCAAATACCGCCGGTATCGTCATAAACACCAGCGACGGGCCCGCTGATGGCTCAAAACCGAAAGCAAACACTGCCGGGAAAATCGCCAGGCCCGCCAGCAGTGACACCGACAAATCGGCCAGCATGACGCGCGTGGCGGTGGCGGGGATGTTTTGCTCCTGACGGAAATAGCTGCCGTAAGTGAGCATGGTGCCCATGCCGATGGATAATTTGAAAAACGCCAGCCCGACTGCGGTCAGCACCACCGGCGCGGTGATCTTGCTAAAGTCCGGCGCAAACAGAAACTTCACGCCTTCCATCGCGCCGGGCAAAGTCAGGCTGCGGATACAGAGCAAAACCAGCAGCAAAAACAGCAGTGGCATGAGTTTTTTTGCCACCGCCTCAATGCCTTTGGACACGCCCATCATAATGATCGCGCCAGTCCAGGCCAGCACCACCCATTGCCAGAACAGCGCCTGAGTCGGGTTGGACACCATCTCGCCAAATGCCGCCTTGGCCGTGGCCGGATCGGTGCTGTGAATCGCGCCGGTGATCGATTTGAAAATATAGGCAAACACCCAGCCCGCCACGCCGGTATAAAAAGCCAGAATCAGCACCGCCGACACCAGCCCCATATAGCCGATTACGGTCCAGAATTTCTGGCTTTTGGGCGCCAGTTGCTCAAAAGCTGTCACCGCATTGGCACGCGAAGCGCGGCCCAGCATGATTTCGGCAATCATCACCGGCAGCGCCACCAGCAAGGTCGCCAGCAAATACACGACCAGAAAGCTGGCGCCGCCATTGGTGCCAGTCAGATACGGAAACTTCCAGATATTGCCCAGCCCAACGGCCGAGCCCAAGGTGGCGACGAGTACGCCAAAGGTCGAAGTGAATCCATCACGGTTTTGGCTCATGGCCTGCCCCTTTATTTTTGCGGTACACCATCTTCGATTTATGCCTGTAAGCTGTCCATTCGGGAAAACCCGTTTTGCATAGCGGCAGGGTGTTGATTTGCGGCAAATTTGATTTTGCGCAGGCATGATGAGCTTTGGCTTTCCTCAGGCTGATTCTGTGCAGGCCAATCGTCGTTAGACGGCGTGTTCTTTCAATCGAGTTAATAAAAAAGCAACAATATCAATTGTTCAATCTTATTTGATTGTACTAACTCGGTTTAAGCACGGTATAAATGCGGGCTAAAATTTAATAGTTCTGAAAGGTTTGTTATGCTCAATCTAACCCACTCATTACTCGCTGCCAGTTTATTAAGCCCGCTAGTTTTTGCCGCAGAACCTAGTTATGCGCCGGCAACAGGAATGCTGGAGATGCCTCACGTGAACGTTGGTGGCACTTGGTATGCGGCGAAGCTGCAACAGCAAGATGACGGGCGCTTTAGCCTGCTCGAGGCAAGCCCAACCACTGCACCGGGTAGTGCGTCGAATGTTGCCAATAGTCTGGCTGAATGTTTTGCTAACCTGCCCGCGAATCAACTACAAGGCCGCCCAGCTCCTGCCGGGAAAGCACTGAAATACACTACCCATCGTGTAGGATCTGATCCACTCAATGGCACACTGCTCATCAAGCAGGAAAGCGCTCCTTATCGATGGAAAGATCTAAATGTAATTCGTGAGCCCTATATCATTACCAAGCACGACAATACCGTTTATGACAAAGGCTATGATCATTATCTCGTTGACGGCTATGGCTATGTGGGTTGGAGTGATGAAAAGTACGATTGGTATGGTTATCGTCCTGTTCCGGCTAACAAGTACAATGCTGCAACTCTTACATTTGGTACAATTCAGACGGCTGCTACTACCCAGTACTACCGAAGTGGCAATGCCAAAACTATCTCAATAAATTACAGTTATGGTGGACTACAAACCATCAAAACTCCACTTGGCACCGTGCAAACTTGCCTTGTGTTGACCCAAGGTAGCAGCGATGGAGAGCTGGACTCAGTCTATTGGAATCATCAGGCTTGGCTGATTAATCCGGATATTGCTGCAAAATTTTTGTATCACGAACTGGATGTGCGAGATTCCACAGGAAAAGCTGATTGGGGGGTGAGTAATATCAACACCCTTCGCGGTTTTACTTATCAAGGGCAGGCTTACGGCGAAAGCATCGACTAGGCAAACAGATTACGCTGCGATGCTGCATGCGCTGATCGAGCGGCGATCAGTGCATTTTATCTAATCGTTACCTGATCATATTGCGGTGGGCTTTGCTTGTGCAGCCCACCGTTTATCTCACATCATCGTAATTGCTCTAGGCTGATTACCAATCAGGTAGCAGATCACTGCAACATGATGTGATGATTGTTGTGGTCAACAATTCTCGGACAGTAAATTAAGTTGTCTTTCCTTAATGGCAGGGGCTAGCCCGCCATTGGCGGTGTGTGGCCGCTGCCAGTTGTAATACGCCATCAGGTAAACGCCAATATCCCGCCTGGCTTCTTCTGCGGATTCATACCCAGGCTTTGGTATCCATTCTGTTTTAAGACTGCGAAATAGCCGCTCCATCGGCGCATTATCCCAACAGCACCCGCGCCGGCTCATGCTTTGCTGCATCCGGTAGCGCCATATCCGTTGCCTAAACAACCGACTGCCATATTGGCTACCCTGATCCGAGTGAAACATCACCCCCAGTGGCTGGCCACGCTGTTGCCAGGCATGATCTAACGTACGGCTGACTAGCTCGGCATCCGGGTGCTCACTGAGCGCCCAGCCCACCACGCAACGGGCAAACAAATCCAGCACCACGGCCAGATAAATCCAACGATTGCCCGCCCAAATATAGGTGACATCGCCACACCAGACCTGATTCGGTTGCTCCGGATTAAACGCCCTCTGCAATAAGTGCGGAATGTCTGGACGTTCATCTTTGTGGACTTTGTAGCGATGCGCGCCTGGCTGTTTGCACTGCAAATCGGCTTCTCGCATGAGCTGGCGCACTTTATATCGGCCAGCCGTAATGCCTTCAGTCGCCAGCATCCAGACTAGACTGCGGCTGCCTACCGCATTTCGGCTTTGCTTAAACAGATTGCGTACTTTGGCGCGCAACTCGATTCGTTCACGATCAATATGCTGGCGTCGATGCCGGTAATGGTAATAACTGGAACGGCAAATACCGAAGGTGCTGCAGACCATTTCTACGGGTTCATGCTCACTTAATTGGTCTACCAGCGCGTACGATTGAGTTCGTCCGCCATTAAGAGAGCTGTGGCTTTTTTTAACAGGGCTTTCTCCCATTCCAGCCGATCAATGCGCGCTTCGAGCTCCTGAATGCGACGCTGGTCTGGCGTGAGTGCTCTGGCCTGCGGCGTGATGCCCTGTCTTTCCTGTTTCAGCTGCTTAATCCAGCGACGCAGTATGTTCTCGCCGACGTTCATCGCCTTACTGGCTTGTGACACCGTGTGGCCTTGATCGACGACCAGACTGGCGGCTTCGGCTTTAAATTCCGGGGTAAATGTCCTGCGAACTTTGCTCATGAAACACCTCGTTAATGGTGGCGAGATTACCACCTAAGTTGGTGTCCGAAATCATTGAACCACAACAGATTGGGTTCGTGCGAGCATGTTCAAATTTTGTTTTAATACTTTGGGCACCTTGAGTTCGCACTGATTATCTCCTCTCTCTTGATTGCATGAGTTTCTACACAAGTCCTTCGAATGCATCGTGGTAGTCACGCAGGGCAGGGGGAGCTGATCAACATTGCTGAGTATGCAGTCATTGATTGACGGCCTATCCTCCGGATGAACTCCCCGCGGCGTTCTGTCCTACTTGCTTTCTAATCGGCGCTGCTCAGTAAACGTCAACAGCCTCCGCGCCAAACGCAGGCATAATTACGGGGTTGAACCACTTTACCCTACGCCGTAATGACCACTAATCCAGCCGACACCGACCCGCAACGCGAAGCCCTGTTATTGCAAGTTAAAAACCTACCTGATCTGCCCGGTGTGTATCGCTATATCGGCGCGGACGGTACGGTGTTGTATGTCGGCAAGGCGATCAGCCTGAAAAAGCGCGTTGGCTCGTATTTCAATAAAAACGACCACAGCCCGCGCATTCGCTTGATGCTCGCGCAGGTGGCGACGCTGGAAACCACCGTGGTGCGCTCCGAAGCCGAAGCGCTGGTGCTGGAAAACAATCTGATCAAGGCACTATCGCCGCGCTACAACATTCTGTTCCGCGACGACAAAAGCTATCCCTATCTGGTACTCACCGGCCACGCTTCGCCGCGCTTGGCCTACTATCGCGGCGCGCTCGATAAACGCCACACTTATTTCGGCCCGTTTCCGAATGGCTATGTCGTAAAAGAAAGTATTCAGTTACTGCAAAAAGTATTTCAGCTGCGTACTTGCGAAGACTCGGTGTTTAGCAACCGCTCCCGCGCCTGTTTGCTGCATCAGATCAAGCGTTGCTCCGCGCCGTGCATTAATGCCATTTCGCCCGAGGATTACCGCGCCGACGTTAACAACGCGATGTTGTTTTTATCCGGCAAGGAAAACGAAGTGCTGCAGCAACTCGAAACGCGGATGCAAACGCTCGCAGCCAACTGGGAATTTGAAGCCGCCGCCGCGGTGCGCGATCAGATTCAGGCGCTGGCCAAGGTGCAAGAGAAGCAATTTGTGTCGAGCAATAGCAGCGATGGCGACGCCGATATTCTGGCCTGTGTGGAAGAGGGCGGCGTGCTATGTGTGAATCTGGCGATGGTGCGCGGCGGGCGGCATGTGGGCGACAAAAATCTTTTCCCCAGCCACGCCGATGATTACAGCACCGCTGAAGCGCTCAGCGCCTTTATCGCGCAGCATTATCTGGAGCGTACCGTACCGCCGCTGATTTTCTGCAGCCCCGAGCCGGAAAACGCCAGCATCCTGATGGCGTCATTGTCCGAGCAGACGGGCAGGCGCGTCATCATCAATAGCAATCCAAACGGTGAGCGACGTATATGGCTGGAGATGGCGGCCAAGAACGCGCAGCTGGCTATACTCCAGCGCAAAACGCAGCAAGCCTCGCAAGCCGGGCGGCTGGCCGCGCTGGTTGAAGCGCTGGGCCTGCCCGATGAAACGCAGCGGATTGAATGCTTTGATATCTCGCACACGATGGGCGAGCTCACCGTCGCCTCGTGCGTCGTCTATGACAATCAGGACATGCAGCCCAAGCAATATCGCCGCTTTAATATCGCCACGACGACTTCGCTGGGCGATGGTTTGAAAAAGGGCGGTGATGCAGGCTTTGAGCCGATTACGCCGGGTGACGACTACGCCGCGATGCGTCAAGTGCTAACTCGCCGCTATGAAAAACTCGCCGCAGGGGAAGGCGGTGCAGACAGCAAAATCCCCGACGTCATTTTGATCGACGGCGGCAAAGGCCAGCTTGGTGTCGCGCTGGAAGTGATGGAAGAGATTGGTCTGAACGAGCCGTGGATTATCGGCGTTGCCAAGGGGGAGACTCGAAAGGCGGGCTTGGAGCAGCTCATCATCCCGCGCCTCGGTAAAACCATTCAGCTTAAACGTGACCACATTGGCCTGCATCTGATACAACAAATTCGTGACGAGTCACATCGCTTCGCCATCACCGGCCACCGCGCCCGCCGCGCCAAAGCCCGCGTCGCCAGCACATTGGAAGACATCGAAGGCATCGGCCCCAAACGCCGACAAAAACTACTCGCCCGTTTTGGTGGGCTGCAAGGCGTAAAAGCGGCGAGTGTCGATGATTTGGCGGCGGTGGAGGGGATTAATGAAGCGCTGGCGGAGAAGATTTATGCGGCGTTGCGAGGGTAATGTACTTGGTGTGGGTGGTTTTGCCGTTAGGTGAAAATGCGCCAGAAGTGATGCCTTTACTGGTGTAGTGTTGAAGATGACTACGCTCTAAGCTGCTTGAATAAATAGCTAGGGACACTTATGGCACGATTCTGCGCGCATAAATCAAGATTTGCGCACACTACTTAGGTTTTGAGTTGCTCAAGGTACGCGATTAGGCCCGTAAAGAACTGCACAAGGATGCTCTTGATTTGTTGAAGGCCGTAGTTTTCTCCTTTGTAGTCAATGTAGAGATCGGGCGCTGTTGAGGTGAAATACCACTGATCCCAATTACCAATCGCTGGATCTGCACCAATTGCCTGAATATTCCTTCCATCGTGCCAGTGAAAGTGTTTGCTAGCGTTTGCGGTGTGGCTGCATATCTCGAGTACATTGTTGACATGGTGTTTGAAGTCACGATGTGGATTAGGGAGGCAAGTTGTGTCGCTAATCCACTGTGATGAAGTTTCTGGCAATAGCCAAGATGTTCTCTTTTTGTTTTTACTTGGAGATGCAAAGGATTGAGACCCTTCATTCGTGTGGTAAAACTGCTGAATCCACTCGGCGAGCACTGAGGCAGTATTACAAAGTTAAATACATCGTAAGGCTTTGGTGATTCTGTTAGTTTATCGGCATCCCACTTCAGCTTCGCGAGTAGATCGGATGGTTGTTTAATGCCGTAAGAAAGTGCCTGCATTGTTCTTTTGGTCTTAGTCATAGTTTTTATTCCAAGACAATATTGAGCGTGATTTGTACTGTGGACAGGGCTTCATGCAATGAAGTCCAACGTTCACCGCGAAACCGTTATTTCATTGTCTGCAAGTATTAATCAAACTGCCGTTGGTACGATTCTATCATTGCGCGTTCCGTGGCGCAGACCGGCAGTTGTGTAGCGCGGGTCTCGACCCGCTCGGATTGATTGTTTGCTGATTCGGATATTGATTGGCGGGTTACGCCTTCGGCTAACCGCGCCCTACGTTATTTTTCGTTGTCTGCAGCACTTAATCAACGAGCATCGAGCGGCTACCCCGCTTTACAAAACAGGCGCAACCGAATTCCCGCCCCGCCCATTCCTCGCTCGGCGCAGATACCAGGGATGTTGTGCAGCCCGATGGTTGCGGCATATACATGCCTAGGTGTAGCTCTGAAATTCAATTGCAAACTGATTTTTCTCTATATACCCCTGCCATCGCAGGCGTGTTGATGATGGTTTGGCGTTTTGCTTTGGCGACTGTTAGCCGTGTAGGGCGGGTCTTGACCCGCGCTTATTGATGTCTGTTGATTCGGGTACTCGTTGGCCGGTTACGCCTTTGGCTAACCGCGTCCTACGTTGTTTATCTTTGTCTGCAACACTTAATCAATGAGCA
Source organism: Chitinibacter sp. FCG-7 (assembly GCF_040047665.1). Lineage (NCBI taxonomy): Bacteria > Pseudomonadati > Pseudomonadota > Betaproteobacteria > Neisseriales > Chitinibacteraceae > Chitinibacter > Chitinibacter mangrovi. The sequence continues at coordinate 171,753 of NZ_CP157355.1, read as the reverse complement.
TTGGCGGCTGTGCGCCGCGGCACTGACTTTCTTTGCTTCGCCAAAGAAAGTCAGCAAAGAAAGGCGACCGGTACGGTTCACAATCATAGGTAACACATTACTTCAAACACATAGGTAACACTTTCTCTGGTCTGTGATACGCGCAACCGGAGCACGCTATGCCGTGGCAAGAGGTGAAACCAATGGATGAGAAGGTGAAATTTATCGCAGATTACTTGCGCGGTGATCTGGCATTCAAGGCACTGTGCGGGTTGTATGGGATCAGCCGCAAAACGGGATATAAATGGGTGCAGCGCTATCGCGCACAGGGGATTGATGGCTTGCAAGAGCGCAGCCGTCGGCCTCATGCACCTGCTGTTACCCCATATATTGTGCGTGAGGCGGTGCTGAAGTTTAGGAATTATAAAGGCGACGTACTTGGGGCAAAGAAAATCCAACCTTTGCTGCTGGCTCAATTTGGTGAGGCTCAGACCCCGTCGCAGACGACGATTTACAATATTTTAAAAAGCGCAGGATGCGTTAAAAGCCGCAGCAGGGTGGCACGAACGGTACGCTCGATCAAGCCGCTAAAAGTGGCGAATCAAGCAAATCAATTATGGAGTGTAGATTACAAAGGGCAGTTCAAGTTGGGCAATGGCCAGTGGTGCTACCCACTCACGGTTATGGATCATGCCAGTCGCTATTTACTCAGCTGTGAAGGTCTGTGCAACACGACGACAGCGGACGCTAAAGCGGTCTTTGAGCGCTTGTTTCGGGAGTACGGGCTGCCCGAGCGGATTCGTAGTGATAATGGGTGTCCATTTGCCAGTGTTGGAGTTGGCGGCCTATCCAAATTGGCGATTTGGTGGATCCGCTTGGGGATCATTCCTGAGCGGATAACACCAGGTCAGCCGCAGCAAAATGGGCGACATGAACGGATGCATCGCACCTTAAAACAAAGGATCGGGGCTGTTGGCGCAGCTGATTTAGTACAGCAGCAAATGCGTTTGGATGAGTTTCGGCAGCATTATAACGAGGGGCGTTTGCATGAAGGCTTGGGTCAGCAAGTACCGAGCTCCGCCTATGCAAAATCGACAAGGAGTTACCCAGAACAACTGCCGGAGTTGGTTTATCCAGATTACTTTGAGCGCGGGCGAGTCTGCCAGAGTGGTTTGATTTATTGGCGTAGTTTACGAGTTTATATTGGTTATTTGCTGCGAGATGAGTGGATAGGATTAGAGCTGGTGGACGAAGGAATCTGGGATGTGTATTTCGGGCCAGTTCGACTGGGTTCACTCGATGAACGTGAAGTGAAAGGTGCAAAAAACGATTATTTAAGATTATTTAACATTAAAAGTGTCACCCATGTTGGTGAAGTAATGTGTAACCTATGTTCTTGACCTTTCAACCCCGCATCTGCGTCCCGCTACGCGGGATGCCCTCGCTGCGGACGGGTCGAGGCGGCGGCGTGGCTTAACAAAACAGGCCCCGCCGAAACCCCGCCCCGCCCGTTCCTCGCTCGGCGCTGATGCAGGGGAATTGGCGCAGCCCGACGATTGCGGCACATACCTGTCTTGGTGTTGCTCTGAAAATTAATTTTGGTTTGGCTTTGGTGGATATACCCCTGCGCTAATTAGCACAGATTGCCCGTGGAGACGCGCCGTTCGGGAGGTGATTGGCAAGGCATGGCGGAGCTTGGCAACTTGTTGCCCTAGCGGAGACTGTGGCCTTGGGCCATTTTAAGACGCGGCTGTTTGAGCGTTGCGACGCTAGCGCAACGCGAGTTTCCGCGTCGCCTTGCCAATTGCCGGACGGACGGGGTTTCGCGGCGATCGGGCGCGCGGGGGTTGCAAGGGACGGCGCAAGACCCGTCCCTTGCTCGTCCGGCGGGCGAAACCGCCGGTTTATCGCCTGCATCAGCAGGCCAATACCACGATGGCATCTGTGTCGGCGATGCCGATGCCATCGCTGCGGACGGATCGGGGCGGCGGTTGTGCTTAACAAAACAGGCGCAACCGAAACCCCGCCCCGCCCGTTCCTCGCTCGGCGCAGATACCGGGGATGTTGTGCACCCCGATGGTTGCGGCATATACGTGCCTAGGTGTTGCTCGAAAATTCAATTACAGACTGATCTTCCTCTATATACCCCTGCCATCGCAGGCGTGTCGATGGTAGTTTGGCGTTCTGTTTTGGCGGCTGTTAGCGGCAATTGAGCAGCCTGAATCAATTGATTGCACTTACAGTGGTGTTGGGGGGCAGGATGAATAAAGTCAGGACACAGCAGGACTACGCACGGCGTTTGATTCGGGTGGTGCACACTTTGTGGCAAGACCCGGCGCGGTCGTTTACTACGGCGCAGTTGGCCGAGATTGCGCACTTTTCGCCTTTTCATTTTCACCGGATTTATCGCGAAATGATGGGCGAAACCGTGGCGGCTACGCAGCAGCGCGTGCGTTTGCATTTTGCTTCACGCGATCTGATGCGCGGCGATTTAACGCAGCTTCGCGTGGCGCAGCGTGCCGGGTATCAAAGTAGTGCTGCCTTTGTCCGTGCTTTTGCGATTGCTTACGGCATGACGCCGGGTGCATATCGTCGCTTGCATCGCCAGCACCCCCGTTTTGAAACCACTCAGGAGATGGCCATGTATCAAATTGAATTTCGTACCCTGGCAATGCCGATTCATTTGGCGGCGCGGCGGCATCTTGGCGCTTATTTGAATATTGGCGAGGCGTTCAGCCTGCTTGAATTGGCTGCGCCGCAGTTGCCTCTGATGCCGGATGCGCGCTGGTTTGGCTTGTATCACGATGATCCGGCGGATGTGCAGCAAGGCATTGTCGGTGCGCAATTGCACTCGGATGCCTGCGTTGAAATTACGGGCGAGGGCCAATTGCCACCGGATTTGCACAGAACGCACATCCCGGCCGGGCGTTATGCCGTGATCGAGCATCGGGGTGCTTATAGCGAGCTAGATAAAGCCTACCAGTGGCTGATTGCGACGTGGCTGCCACAGAGTGGTGAAATGCCGCTGTCGGTGCCGGGCATTGAGCTGTATCTGAATGATCCGTGCAATACCGAGCCAAAAGATCTGCGCACTGAAATCTGGCTGGCGGTTGCTGATTGAGGCGCTGCTGTCTGGTTTGAGTTCTGCTGATCTATGACCGATGGCCATGATCAGCAGATACGGTGATGCAGGATGGCAGCTTCTTATGCCGACCTGCTTGGTGATCAGGGTTTACTCAGCTCTATCCATTTCTGTGCGGTGTCAAAACGGATGGGGGAATAGACGCCGACATAGAGATCGAGCAGATGACTGTTGAGCGGGTCAATGCCTGCTGCGGTATAGCCGCGCGCCTTGAAGTAGCGGTATTTGCCGCTGCTATCAATGCGGTAGACCACACTATTGGCGGTGTAGATGCTGCCTGCTTGCCATTGCGGGTAAGCCGCAATCGGGTGGCTATAGACGGGTGGTGTAACCCGGGTGTCAACCAGACCCAGCGGTGAATCTGCGCTGACGATAATCTCGTCAAAATACGCATACTGTTCGCTCGCCGGTGCCCAGTCACTGCTGCTGCCGCCAAAGAAGGTGTCCATTTTGATGGCCGAAATGCTGACGCTGGCTGCGTTGCGCAGCAGCATGGCCTTGTTTTCCAGTACCAGCTCGCCATCAATCCATTGACGGAATTCTCCGTTGGCCTGGCCGATATCGTTCAGGACCACCTGCTGGGTGAGCGTGTACCAGCGGCCAGCTTCAAAGCGCCGTGCCAGCCCTGCGTAATCGCCGCATTGCTCGACTTTGTTCGGGAAATAGTAATACTGGAAGCCCAGTCCGTTTTCACGCCACATCAGCCGGGTGGTAAAGCCATCAAAAGTGCCATTCTGGATACAGCCACTTGGCGTATCGCCGCCGCCCAGGCCAGGCAGTTTGCCGCCTTTGACCCAGCTAAAGCTCTGGTCAAAGCGCAGCTTGTATTGCAAAAACAGCGACTTCGCATTGCCGGGCAGCGGCGCATCAAATGTCATGGCTGAATTGCCGCCGACTTGACCGGCCATATAGCTAACGCGCAAGACCTTGTTCCCAGCTTGTGCCGGATCGGCCACGATGCTCAGGCGACCAGCGGACACACCGGCCGAGCTACCCGGCGCAATGCCCCAGTCGGCGGTAAATTGTGCTGCCTGATACAGACCTGTGGCGTGCTGGTCAAAGCGGTTGCGCAGAATGATCTGGCTTGGCTCGCTACCGGGCTGCGGTGTTACGGCAGGTGTTGGCGTCGCGGTATTTACAGGTGTGGGTGTCGGGCTGGCCGTTGGAGTTGAGGTGGCCGCTGGCGTTGCCGTTGGTGTGGCAGTAGGGGTCGCAGTCGGTGTCACTGTCGGTTTCGGAGTCGGACTTGGGCTGGTCGTCAGCAGCGGGGTAGCTGTCGGCTTGAGAGTTGGGCTTGCGCTTGGTTTTACAGTTGGCGTTGCTGTGGGGACTGCTGTTGGTGTGGCGGTGGGTTTTACAGTGGGGGTGGGGCTTGCCGTTGCACCACAGGTGCCGCCGGCTTTCCACAATGTCGGCGCGGCCAGCGGGTTCCAGTTGGTGCCAATATAGGCGGTGTGGGTGACTTGTGCGGTATACACATTGCTTTGGTATTGCACCGTATCGCCAGCCACGTAGCTCAGGCCCTCTGCCCAGTTGCCTCGACACGCGGCACTCGCGTGCAGTGTACTTACCATCCCGAGCACGATTAGGCCGGGTTTGATCCATGCATTCATTGCGTTCTCCTGCAGCCAGTGAGCTGGCTGTCTCCTCGTTTGATTTTTTTGTAGGGCTGGCCAAATGAATGGCCAGCGTCCAGAGCGTATGGACTCGCTTGTAAGCCGTCAATCCTGGCTTACAAGCGGGCGGGAAGTGGGCCGATTTGCAACAAGCTTGAAGGTCGTCAGGCTAAAGTCAGCCCTCAAATCAGTTAGAATGCTGTCAATCTCAATGGACCTCGCCATGACCTCCCGCCTGAATATTTACCAGTCCAATCGCTTGGAAAACCTGTTTCTGCTGCTGCAGGCGCTGTTTGCTGTGCCGCTGTCCGACCCGTTTGCCAGCGAGAAAATCATCGTGTCGAGCAAAGGGATGGAGCGCTGGTTGCGTTTCAAGCTGGCCGATCAGGTTGGCATCTGTGCAGGGATTGATTTTCAGCTGCCCGCCAGTTTTGTCTGGTCTTTGCTCAAAGACGCGATGCCTGATTTGCAGGCGCAATCGCCGTATAGCAGCAGCCCGCTGGCATGGCGGCTGTTTGCTTTATTGCCGCAGTCGCAAGCCCGCGAGGCAAGCCCGATTGTCGCCGCCTATCTGGCCGAGGGCGATGCGCGGCGGCGGATGGCGCTAGCGGGCAAGCTCGCTGACGTGTTCGACCAGTATCTGGTTTTTCGCAGCCACTGGATCACCGAGTGGGAAGCCGGGCGGCTGGTCGGCCTGGGGCCGGATGAAGCCTGGCAGGCGACGCTCTGGCGGGAAGTGAGAGCCAGTATTGTTGCCGATTCTGCGGCTGCAGGAGGGGCGCAGGCGCCACACCGCGCCGATATGTTTGTCCGCCTGTTCCAGCAATGGCAGGCCGACGGCTCCAGCCTGGCTCGTCGGCTGCCCGAGCGCATTACCGTTTTTGGGATTGCCGGTATGCCACCCGCGTATATCGATGTACTCGGGGCGTTGGCCGAGCATATCGACGTGAATTTATTCCTGCTTAATCCCTGCCGCGAGGAGTGGGGGGCGATTGTCAGCCCGAAAGTCATCGCCCGCGAAGTTGTGAAGCAACAAGGCCAGCAGCAGGAGGCGATGTATCTGGACGTTGGCCATCCGCTGCTCGCCAGCATGGGCAAGGCCGGGCGCGATTTTTACCGCGCCGTGACCGAGTCTTTTCCGTGGGCGGGCGGCGGCGAGCAATGGCTGTTTACCGATCCGATTGAAAGCGAGGCTGAACCCAGCCTGCTGCACACGCTGCAATCGGACATTCTGAATCTGTTTAACCGCGATGCCGCGAGTGCACGCGTGATCACCAGAACCGATCAGTCGCTGACTTTTCATGTCTGCCACAGCGCCATGCGCGAAGTTGAAGTGCTGCACGACAGGCTGGCGGCGATGCTGGCTGCTGATACTAGCTTGCTCGCGTCTGATATTGCCGTGCTGCTGCCGCAAATGGAGCCCTACGCGCCGCTGATCGAGGCAGTGTTTGGCGGGGCAAAAGCGTCGAACGCGCCGAATATTCCGTTCAATATCGCCGATCTGACGGTGCAGCAGGAATGCCCGGCGGTGGCGGTGTTTTTGCAATTAATGGCGCTGCCCGAGAGCCGTTGCAAGGCCGACGAGATTTATGGCCTGCTGGAAACGCCGCAAGTGGCGGCGCGTTTTGGCATTGCGCTAGCCGATTTGCCCACCTTGCGCCATTGGATTACCAGTGCTGGCATCCGCTGGGGGCTGGATGCTGCGCACCGCGCCGAGTTTGATCTGGCCGATATGGGTGCGGCCAACACCTGGCAGGCCGGGCTGGACAGACTATTGCTTGGACTGGCGCTGCCCAATGCGCTGGCAGGCGATGATCTACCGCTGTGGTCTGGCGCTGGAGGGGCTGATGCTGCTTTGGCTATCGCGCCATGGGATGATCTGGAAGGCTCGCAAGCGGCGCTGCTGGCCAAACTGATGCGCTTTATCGCTACGCTCAAAGTCTGGCGCGATGCGCTGTCGCAAGCGCGCAGCCTGATTGCGTGGCGCGATACGGCGTTGCAATTGCTCGATGCTTTTGTCCAGTTTGACGAAGGTGACGAGACCCAGCTCAAGCTGGCCGACGCAATCCGCAGCGCAGTGAGCGAGCTGGCCGACGAAGCCCAATTGGCTGGGCTGGCAGCTGAGGATCAAATGTCAGCGTTTTCCCCCTTTGACAAAGGGGGGGACGTCGATGCTCCTGTTTCTCTTGTGGATCAATCTAGCGAAGATGACTGCAGTCGCTCACACCTGATCCCGCGTGAAGTCGTCAAAGATTGGCTGGCGCACCGCTTTGAAACCAGCAGCCGTGGTTCGGGCTTTATGTCGCGTGGCGTGACGTTTTGTACCATGGTGCCGATGCGCGGGCTGCCGTTCCGCGTGATTGCAGTACTGGGGCTGAACGAAACCGATTTTCCGCGCAATCCGCCCAATGCCGGTTTTGATCTGATTGCGCAGCATCCGCAGCTGGGCGATCGCTCGCGCAGACTGGACGATCGCTATCTGTTTCTCGATATTCTGCTCGCCGCGCGCGAGAAGCTGTATCTGTCGTGGGTGGGGCGCAGCTTGAAAGACGACGCGCATTTTCCGCCGTCGGTGCTGGTCAGCGATGTACTCGATTGCGTGGCGCAAGGCTTTTTGCTGGAAGGTGATTTGGACGCGTCCCCGGAAGTTCGCCGCGAGCATTTGCTTGCGCAGCTAACCACCCAGTATCCGCTGCAACCCTTTAGCCAGACTGCATTTCAGGGCAATACCCGCCTGCAATCTTTCAATCCGCTATGGTGCGCTGCAGCGGCACAAATTGCTGCCGTGCAAGTTGAAGCCAAGGCCGTGCCAGCGGCGTACCCACCTTTCAGCCTGCCTGCCGAGTTGCTGCTCGATGAGCTGGCCGCTTGTGTCTGCAAACCGGCGGTGCATTTTCTGCGCTACCGCGCGTTTTTGTATCTGGACGAGATCGAAAGCAGCTTGCCCGACGACGAAGCCTTTGATCTGCAAGACTTCCGAGATCGCCGCGTTCGTGATCTGGGCTTGAGGTATGGCCTTGCAGCCAAGGCACTGGTTGTTGCGCAGGGTGATACCCCCCTAGGTACGCCGGGCGATTTGCTCGTTGATGCGCAATTGAACGCCGCTGATGAGTTGCGTCTGGCGCTGCAGCAGTATCGTTCTCCCGAAGGCGGCGCCGAGGGTGAGCTGCCGCCGCAGCCGGTAGATATTTCGCTCAGTGTGGATGGCCACAAAACCACCATCACCGGCTGGCTGGCCGATTGCTACCCAGCGGGTCGGCTGGTAGCGCGCAGCCAGATTTATTCGCGCGATGTCTTGCGCGCCTGGATCGAGCATCTGGCGCTGTGTGTGTCTGTATCTAAGTCTGCTTCAAGTGCTGTGGCAGAGGGGGCAATTAAGTGCGAAACCCGCTGGCTCTCGCCCGAACGCGTACTGTATTTCCCGGCAATTGCCGCCGAGCAGGCGCGTGATCATCTGGCTGATCTTGTCCGCTTTTATCACGCCGCAATGAGCGCACCGTTGCCGTTTTTCCCGAAAACCGCGCTGGCGTGGGCGCAGCACGATAATGAGGAAAAGCGCTGGGACGCGGCACTGAAAAAATGGCTGCCGCCGAGCTTTAAACGCGCGGGTATGGCTGATGGCGAATGGATGGAGCCGCAAAACCAGCTGCTCTGGCCGGATGATCCGCTAGATCAACTCGACGCAGACAATAAGCCGGAGCGCGAGCAGTTTGTGTATTGGTGCGAGCAAATTGTGCTGCCGATGTACGCCTGCTTGCAGCAGCGCACGCTGGACGATGATCTGGATGAGTTTTTGGCCGATGGTTGGGAAGAAGGAGAGGCCGCGCAATGAATTCTGCACTGAAATTTTCCCCGCTTAAAGTCCACGAAGTGCCGCTCGCTGGCCGCAATCTGATTGAGGCGTCCGCAGGTACGGGCAAAACCTTCAATATCACCGGCCTGTACGCGCGTCTGATTTTAGGTGCCAGTATAGTGCCGGGCGCTCCGTCGTATGACGCGCAGCGAGGATTACTCCCAGAGAGTATTCTGGTTGTGACGTTCACCAAGGCTGCCACTGCCGAGCTGAAAGACCGCATCCGGCTGAGGCTGGCGCAGTTGACACAGACCTTTATCGATCAGTCACCAGTATTGATCAACGGCGAAGCCGAGCCTTTTTGCGCCGAAGTCTGGGGGCGGGTTGTGGCCGAAAATCTCGACCCTGCGCCGCTGCTGGCACAATTGCGGCTGGCGCTGGCGACGCTCGATCAGGCGGCGATTTCGACCATTCACAGTTTTTGCCAGCGGCTGCTGTCCGAGCAGGCTTTTGAAGCCGGTTATGATTTTGACCGCACGCTGCTGGAAGACGAGACCGATTTGCTCGCCGAGATCAGCAACGATTTCTGGCGCAGCGAGCTGTATGGCGCAGCGCCGGAATGGGTGCTGTTTTTGCAGCAGCAAGGGATAAATAATGCGGGTTTACGCGAGCTGGCCCGCCGCCTTAAATCGCTGAACCCGGACGATATTCTGCCTCTTGCACCTTTGCCATCGGAGCAATATCAGCAAGAGCAGCTTACCCGTTACAGTACGCTATGGGCTGAGTGCCGCCAATGCTGGAATCAGAAAGAAATTAGAGCCCTGTTATTGAATGCACAGGCGGGCGAAATTTTCTCTGGCACGTATAAGTTGAGCGTTGAGAAGTGGCAAAACTGGCTGACACAGGTGAATCGACTGATGCAGCTGGATACGCCGAGTATGAGGCTGTTTAAAGACTGGGAAAAAGTCACGCAAAGCCACATCGTGAAAATGGTGAAAAAGGCCTTTCAAGAGGTCGTGCCAAAACACGATTTTTTTGTCGCTGCCGAGCAAGTTTTTCTAAATGAGCAAAGCATCGCAGCTGATTGGGAATTAAGGCTAAATCACTGGAAATTGTCTTTTGGCGAGTATGTCCGCCGCGAGCTGCATCGCCGCAAGGCGGCTAGCGGGCAAATGTCGTTCGACGACAGCCTGACCACGCTGGCCGCTGCGCTGCAAAACCCGACCCGCGCCCAGCATCTGGCCGATAAAGTCAGCCAGCGCTACAAGGCCGCATTGGTCGATGAATTTCAGGATACCGACCCGACGCAATTTACGATTATCAATCAGCTGTTTGGCCAGACGCTGACTGACGCAGAAACCGGCAGCAGTCACAAGCCGCCGTTCTTTATGGTGGGCGATCCGAAGCAGGCGATTTATGCCTTTCGCGGTGCCGATGTGTACGCCTATCTGAATGCGCGTGAACAGGCTGACGAACAATATTCGATTGATACCAATTTCCGCTCGGACGCGGCCATTGTCGCTTTTGTGAATGCGCTGTTCCGCGAGCAAGATGCCTTTGTCGAAGACAAAATCCGCCACCCCGAGATTCTGGCCAAACATTCTGGCGCGTCAAAACTGCAGTGCAGCGATGGTAAGGGGGCGATTCACGCCTGGGTGTTTGACGGCGGGACCAGCGAGGCAGCTGAAAAAGCGTTGATCAATGCCGTTGGCGATGAAATCGCGTCGCTGCTCAATGCCGCGAGCCGGGAAGAAGCGCTCATCGGTGAGCGCGCACTGTCGCCCAAGGACATCGCCGTGCTGGTGCCTAGCCACCGGCAGGCCGAGCAGGTACGCAAGGCGCTGGCCAGACGCGGCGTTGCGGCCGTGATGCAAACGCGGGAAAGCGTTTTTGCCTCCGATGAAGCGGCAGGTTTATACGCCATGCTGGCGGCGATTGAAGAGCCAGCGCACAGCGGCCTGCTACGCAAGGCGCTGGTTAGTCGCGTGATGGGAATGAGCGTGGCCGATTTAATGGTGCTGCAGCAGGATGACGAAGCCTGGCAGCAGCAGATCGAGCATTTGCAAAGCTGGCGGGATGAATGGCGCAAGAATGGTTTTATGCCGCTATTTCGCCGCTGGCTGGTTGAGGCCAATGTGACACAGAATCTGCTCAATCAGGGCGATGGCGAGCGCCGCCTGACCAATCTGCTGCACGTGGCCGAGCTGATCCAGCAGGAATCGCGCTCGCGACCCAGCCCGGCAGTGTTGCTGGCCTGGCTGGCGCGCCAGATTAGCGAGCCCGGCCAAAGCGGCGAGCAGCAGCAAATGCGGCTCGAAAGCGATGCCGACCGTGTGCGGCTGGTGACGATTCATGCGTCAAAAGGGCTGGAATATCCGGTGGTGTTTTGCCCGTTTTCGTGGAAAGGCAAAAAGGATCTGGTTCGCGATAGCGATATCGTACATTTTCATGATGCGAGCGATGGTGAGCAGCTGAAAATCGACATTGGCACCAGCGAGCAAAAATCGCATCTGGAACGGGCGCAGTTTGAAGCCTATGCCGAGCAGGTGCGCCTGCTGTATGTGGCGGTGACGCGCGCCAAGCATAGGCTGTATCTGGCGTATCCAGCGTTTGAATCGCTGCATTCAAGCTCGGTATCCGGCCTGAAAAATGCACCGCTATCGCAAGTGCTGCGCGATGAGAGCGGCCAGCCTTTGCGAAAAAATCTGAAAGATTTGTCGCCCACCCGCATCACGGCGGCGTTTGAACGACTGATGACGGCTGATCCTGGTGCGTTGACAATCAGCGATCTGCCCGAGCGTCAGCGTTTGCAGGCGGCCAGCATCGCCACGCCGTCATTGAGCGTCGCCACTCTAAACCGCAAATACCTGGCTGCGCCGTGGCGGCTGGTGAGCTTTACTTCGCTAACGCGTGCACATGGCAGTGCGGACACTTTGGCCGAAGTCGGCGCAGATCATGATCTGGCTAGCCCAGTGGTAGCAAGCGTCAATGCTGAGGCCGCGCCTGATGAGATGCGCTTTGCCTTTACGCGCGGCAGCAAGGCGGGGACGGCTTTGCATGCGATACTGGAGCACGCCGATTTTGCCCGCGACGATGTGGCCTCGCTCGGCTCTCTGGTTGAAAGCCAGCTGCTCAGGGCGGGTTTGCTCACCGAGACGGACCAGATCAGTCCAGACCAGTCCAATCCCGAGCGGCCCAGCGAGCTGCCGATTCAGGTTGCGCAATGGTTGCTGGACGTGCTGGCCGCGCCCATTGAGCTACAGACTGATTCATCGCGGGGCACCTTCAGCCTGAAGCAGCTGAGCAAAATGCAAAGGCTGAACGAATGGCCGTTTTTGCTCGGCTGCCAGAGCTTTGATCTGCCCGCTTTCTGCCGCGTGCTGGCGCAGCCTGAATTTAATGTCGATCCGCGTTTTATTGCCGCTGCGCAGCGGCTCAAGCCCGAGAAAATGGCCGCCTATCTCAATGGCGTGGTCGATCTGGTGTTCGAATGGCAGGGGCAATATTTTATTGCCGACTACAAATCCAACCATCTGGGCGACGCGCTGGCTGACTATATGCCTGAAGCGCTAGTCGAAGTGATGGCCGATGCGCATTATTACTTCCAGTATTTGCTCTATACCTGCGCATGGCACCGGTTTATGCAGCTACGCAAGGGCGAGCAATACGATTACGAGCGCGACTTTGGTGGCGTGGTGTATTTGTTTATTCGGGGTATGTCGTCGCAGGCTATGAATAATGGTGCCTACATTGATAAACCCCCGGTAGGTTTAATCGAGGCGCTGAACAAGGCCTTGGGTCTGGGGGCGGGGCAATGATGGATCAGGTTTTAATGAAAAATAATGCACCGAGTGTTTCGGTCGATTTTGCGAGCGCCTTGTGTGATTTGTTGCTGCGGCAGTGCCCTGATGCGCCGGCCGATTTGCTCGGGCTGGCAGGCGAACTCGCCAAGGCCAGCGAGCGTGGCGATGTGTGCGTGAACGTGCCGCCGCAGGCCGATACGGCGGCGTGGCTAAGTACTGGTCTAGTCGGCGAGCCGGGCAGCTTTACGCCGCTGATTGTGGAGCATCAGCGGCTGTATTTGGCGCGTTATCACGCGTATGAGTCGCGGCTGGCGGCGCAGCTATTGCGCATTGCCTGTGATGCGCCAACCGCGCCCGACGAAGCGGAATTACGGATTCAGTTGGATCGTTTTTTTGAAGAGAATTCAAAAAAAGCAGATTCAAAAGATATTGATCGGCAGATTGATTGGCAGAAGGTCGCCGTCGCCGCCGCACTGCACCAAAGGCTGACGCTGATCAGCGGCGGGCCGGGAACGGGCAAAACCACCACACTGATCAAATTGCTCAGTCTGTTGCAAATCATCAATGCCGAGCAGCCATTAAAAATCGTGTTGGCCGCCCCCACAGGAAAGGCCGCGATGCGGATGCAGGAGGCGATTCTTCAGGGCAAACAAAAACTCAGCCATGATGGTCTGCTCACGCCCGAGATGGCCGCGCAGATACCCGATACCGCCAGCACGCTACACCGCTTGCTCGGCAGTCGGCTCAATTCGGTGCAATTTCGCCATCATGCCGCGCAGCCCTTGGTGCTCGACGTGCTGGTGCTGGACGAAGCGTCGATGATTGATCTGGCGCTGATGAGCAAGCTCGTCGATGCAATGCCGCCGCACGGACGGCTGATTTTGCTCGGTGATAAAGACCAGCTTGCTTCGGTCGAGGCCGGGGCGGTGATGGGGGATTTATGCGCTGGCGCAGGATTATCGCCCGAGTTTGCAGCAAAGCTATCCCGGCTGACTGGCCAGCCGCTACAAGCAGGTTTTACCGAGTCTCGCTTGGGCGAGCATGTGCAGACTTTGCATAAAAGCTACCGTTTTTCCGGCCCGATTGCTGATTTTGCCCGCGCCATCAACCATGGCGACATCCGCAAAATCAGCGAGCTGCTGGCCAAAGCGCACGCCGCCAAGCAGGATGTTGCGCAGGATAAAGCCTACCCGATCCGCTGGCAGGCGGGAAATCCGGCGCAGCAGGACATCGCGCCATTGATTATGGCCAGCTATGCGCCATATTTTGCGGCACTCGATCAATATATTGCCGCCGTGCAGCAGGGAGGGGCGGCTGATGTTTTGGCGGTGACGCTGGCAGTGTTTAAAGCGTTTGATGCCTTTCGCGTGCTGAGCCCCATCCGCCACGGCGCAGCCAGCGTGTCGCGTATCAACGCGCTGATCGAGGCGCAATTGCTCAAGCAAGGGCGGCGCATGAACGATCAGCTCTGGTACGCAGGCCGCCCGGTGCTGGTGCCGCAGAATTTATATGATCTGGAACTCTACAACGGCGACATTGGCCTGACCTTGCCCGACGAAAATGGCAAGCTCTGGGTGCATTTCCCTTCGTCTGATGGCGCGGCGGCTGGATCTGCAGGCGGCGCAACCCGCCGGATTTCACCCTCGCGCCTGCCCGCCGTAGAAAGCGCTTTTGCGATGACGGTGCATAAATCGCAAGGTTCGGAATTCGCCCATGTGCTGCTGCTCCTGCCCAGCCCACAGGAAGGCCGCAGCCACCTAAGTCGCGAGCTGGTTTACACCGCCATCACCCGCGCCAAAACCTGCGTCAGCATCTGGGGCGAAGAAGCACAGATCACCGCAGCCAGCCGACGCGGGGTAGAACGGCAATCGGGGCTGGCAGAGAGGTTGCTACAATTCCGTTGATTTTTGAAGGGAGTTATAAATGAAGGCGATTATTCAAAGCTATTATGCAGTACGTGATGAGGTACGACAAAAATCGCCAGAAATGTGGAATGAAGTGATTGAACTTTGTGAATCAGTTCCAACTGAAATAACTATGGCGCATGTATGGCAATTCGGTCGAGATAAACCGTGTTGGTCGAATATCACTGTTGGTATTGGTGCTCGAATTGCTGCAGATATCAACACATCACCTGATTTTGATGATTTTGAAGTGATTGCTAGTGATGATTGGGAAATTATTATGAAAACATCAGGTTCCCAATGGAAAGCAAATTCGAATTTTGAACTTCGAGGTGGTGCAGTGAAGAACTTTATCAAGCAACTTCCAAAAGGTGGGGCTTCAAGCTATCTCTGGAAACTTTATGCAATCAGGAATCTGGCTCTTGCGCTTAAGAGTAATCAAAATGTTAAGGATATGCTCGATCAATTGTCAACCCAAGGCGGCATTCGTTCGGGAGAGTTGAAAAAATGGACAAAGAGCTTTTCTAAACAGATTGGCATGGGCTGGGGGGTTGTTACTGTTTATCATATGCTGACAGACCTTGGTTTAACGCCAAAGCCAGATTTGCATCTTAAAAACAGTGCAATTCGCATGGGGCTACTTGCACCAAATATTTCATCAGATTATCTTGAAGAACATTTTTCTGATGTTGACGAACACGAGATCGTTTTAGCAGTCCTAGCCTTATCCCAGCACGTGACTCCGGCAGCTTGTCCTCATAAGCCTCAAAGTGCTTTGCGTGAAGTAGATAAAGTTCTGATGGAATGGAGCCGACAAAAACTATGTCGACCATTGTTTGTAATCACTCCTCCAGAAACCCGAACAACTCATCAAAGCGATGAATAATTGCATCAGCGCCCATGCTTTCCAGCGCATCGCCGTAGCCGTAGCTGACGAGTACATTCGGGCAACCGGCATTTTTGGCCGCCAAAATATCATTCTTTGAATCGCCGACCATCAGCATGTTTTCAAGCGCAACGCCGAGTTTTTCTGCGGTGTATTCCAGCGGCAGGGCGGATGGTTTGCGCTCGGGCAGCGTGTCGCCCGCGACAATCACGTCAAAATGCTCGAACACGCCCAGCTCGCGCAGTAGCGGCAGTGTAAAACGCTCGGGTTTGTTGGTGATAATCGCTAGCGGCAGGCCGCGCTCGTGCAGCGCGTGCAAGGTTTCCTGCACCTTGGGGTAGAACTTCGTCGCAATCGTCAGGCCCGCACGGTAGTGCAGATTAAATTGCGTCATGCCTTGCTGCTGTAGCTCGGTGCCGGTGAAGTCGGCGGCCATATCATCGGCGAGGACGCGGGCAATCAGGCTAGCTGCGCCGTCGCCGACATAACTTTCAACGGTGTCTTGCGCCAGTGGCGCAAGCCCCAGATCGGCACGAGCGGCGTTGGCGGCGCGAGCGAGGTCATGAATCGAATCGACGAGCGTGCCGTCAAGGTCAAAAGCGATAGCTTGGATACTCATGTGGGTATTACTCTGTAATGGTTTTTATATTTGGTCTTGATGCATATACCCTGCTGCTATTTCAGGGAATGTTCTCAATTAGTGTTGCTACGGAGTGCGCTCGTCGATCTAGGGCTTGAATTCCCGTGTAGCGAAAACCGCGGCAAGGAGAGAGACAAACAGTTTTATCGTTTGGCTCACGACAAAGCAAGGGCAGCGCGGAGCGCTTTTCGCCCGGGGCGCCTTCTCTTGCCTACTTCTCTTGGCGAAGCAAGAGAAGTAGGTCCCCGTCGCGGATTGCGACTGTAAAATATAGTGCCGAAGGCACTTAAACCATCATCAACACGTATTGAGAAAATGCCCCTATTTCAGTAGGGCCAAGATGTTTTCTAATGGCCTGCCAATTGCTGCTTTACCCTTGTTGATCAAGATTGGGCGCTCGATCAGTTTGGGGTGGCTGGCCATCAGGGCGATGATGTCGTCGTCGCTCAGCGCTTTACCACTACTCAACTCCCGCCATAGCTCTTCCTTGGTGCGCACCAGCGCAAGCGGTGCGATGCCAAGTTGCGCCAGTAATTCGCGGATTTGCTGCTCGGTGAGTGGCTCATCCAGATAGCGCCATACTTCGGGTGTATGGCCAGCGTCTTCTAAGGCGGCGAGGGCTTCGCGGCTTTTGCTGCAGCGGGGGTTGTGCAGTAGTTTCATACAGATCCTTATTTCACGGTGGCGAGTTCAGCACGCATTTGGTCGATGACCGTTTTGTAATCGGGTTGGCTGTAAATTGCCGAGCCTGCAACAAAGGTATCAATCCCGGCTGCAGCAATCTGGGCGATATTGTCGACTTTCACGCCGCCATCAATTTCCAGCCAGATTTCGCGGCCGGTTTTGGCGGTGTAGGCGTCGATCAGCGCGCGTGCCTGGCGTGCTTTATCCAAGGTGGCTGGGATAAACGATTGACCGCCGTAGCCGGGATTGACCGACATCAGCAAAATCATGTCGATCTTGTCCATCACGTAGTCAAGGTAATGCAGCGGCGTGGCAGGATTGAACACCAGCCCGGCTTTGCAACCGCAATCGCGTATCAGCCCGAGTGAGCGATCGATATGCTCGGAGGCTTCTGGGTGGAAGGTGATGATATTGGCGCCAGCCTTGGCAAAATCTGGGATGATGCGATCAACCGGTTTCACCATCAAATGCACATCAATCGGCGCGTCGGTCCATGGGCGAATGGCGTCGCACACCAAAGGGCCGATGGTTAGATTGGGGACATAATGATTATCCATCACATCAAAGTGGATAATGTCGGCACCAGCGGCGATGACGTTTTTCACTTCTTCGCCAAGGCGGGCAAAGTCGGCAGATAAAATACTGGGGGCGATACGGAAGGTCATGTGAATCTCCCTGAAGGTTGGCGGGTATTATGCCAGTTTGCCACTGCGTGATAAAACCATCCTGATTAGCAACAAATTGTCGCGATATGATGGCGTGTGGATTGGTATTCTGAACTTTGGCCGCATTTGTTCGTGATCAGTTGGAAAAGTTTTCTTGCATCACTGCCTTGCGATAAAACTTTGCATGGGTTTTATGGGGATCAATATATGGAACACAGCTATCAAATTCGCGTCACTGCGCGGCCGTTTTATTTGCCCGAGCAATCGGACGAAGCAGCCGAGCAATACACTTTTGCCTATCAAATCACGATTGAAAACGCGGGCAGCATTACCGCCAAGCTGATCGCGCGGCACTGGATTATCGAAGACGCCGGTGGCAAAACGCAGGAAGTGCGCGGGCTTGGCGTGATTGGTGAGCATCCCGAGCTGGCACCTGGGGAAGTTTTCGAATACACCAGCGGCGTCACCCTAGCCACGCCAGTGGGTACGATGCGCGGTACTTATCAGATGATCGCCGCTGATGGCACCGAATTTGAAGCCGAAATCGCCCAATTTGTACTCTCTATGCCAAGGACTCTGCATTAATGCGACCAAGTAGCACCGCGCCCATCGAGGGTGGCAATAACTGGAAAACCTTGAAGACCCTGTTGCCGTATTTGCTGCAATACAAATGGCGCGTGGTGCTGGCGCTCAGCTTATTGGTGCTGGCCAAGCTTGCCAATGTGGCGGTGCCGCTGGTGCTCAAAGATATTGTCGATTTAATGGCGGCCAAAGATCTGGCGCTGGCTTTGCCGGTAACGTTGATTCTGGGCTATGGCGCGTTGCGACTAAGCTCGGCGGTGTTGGGCGAGATGCGTGATGCAGTCTTTGCCAAAGTCACGCAAGGCGCGATCCGCAAAATTGCGCTGCAGGTGTTTGAGCATTTACATCGCCTATCGTTGCGTTTTCATTTGGAGCGTCAAACCGGCGGCATGAGCCGCGATATTGATCGCGGCACCAAGGGCATTTCGTTTTTACTCAATTTCACGCTGTTCAATATCCTGCCGACCTTGGTCGAAATCGGCCTGGTGGCGGCGATTTTGCTGCAAAAATATCACTGGACCTTTGCAGCGGTGACGTTTGCGACGATTGCGTTGTATATCGGTTTCACCTTGGGTGTGACCGAATGGCGAATGCACTTTCGTCGTGATATGAATGATCTCGATTCCAAAGCCAATACCCGCGCGATCGATAGCCTGATCAATTACGAAACGGTGAAGTATTTTGGCAATGAGCGCTGGGAAGCCGAGCGCTATGATCACAGCCTGAGTAAATGGGAATCGGCGGCAGTTAAAAATCAGGTGTCGCTGTCGTTTCTAAACGCTGGCCAAGCGTCGATTATCGCCGTGGGTGTGACTTTGCTGGTGGGGATGGCAGCCAATGGCGTGGTGAAGGGTACGATGACCTTGGGCGATTTGGTGCTGGTCAATGCCTTCCTGTTGCAGCTGTATGGCCCGCTGAATTTCCTCGGTTTTGTCTATCGCGAAATTAAAAATTCGCTGGCCGATATGGAAAAAATGTTTGGCCTAATGGCACGCAATGCCGAGATCAAAGACAGTGATAACGCCAAAACCGTCAATCTGGACAATGCCAGTGTTGAGTTCAGCAACGTCGATTTTGCCTACGACAGCAACCGGCCGATTTTGCACGGCATCAGCTTTCAGATTCCGGCTGGTAAAACTGTGGCAGTGGTGGGCTCCAGTGGCGCGGGCAAATCAACCTTGTCGCGGCTGCTATATCGTTTTTACGATGTGAACCAGGGCGCAATTCGCATTAATGGCCATGATGTGCGCGAGCTGGCACAAAGCAATTTGCGTGCGCAAATTGGTATCGTGCCGCAAGACACCGTGCTGTTCAACGACACGATTTATTACAACATCGCCTATGGCAAACCGAGCGCGAGTCGAGAAGAAGTGATCGAAGCGGCCAAATCGGCGCATATCTACGATTTCATCATGCAATTGCCCGATGGGTTTGAAACCACCGTCGGTGAGCGTGGTTTGAAATTGTCGGGCGGCGAAAAACAACGCGTGGCGATTGCGCGTACCGTGCTGAAAAATCCACCAATCTTGATTTTTGACGAAGCGACCAGCGCGCTTGATTCGCAAACCGAAAAAGCCATTCAGGCCGAGCTGAAAGCCATTTCAGCGAATCGCACGACGCTCGTTGTTGCACATCGGCTGTCGACGATTTCGGATGCCGACGAAATTCTGGTGATGCAGCATGGGCAGATTGTCGAGCGCGGCACGCATCGCGAGCTGCTGGCGGCTGCAGGCGTCTATGCGCAGATGTGGGCGCTGCAGTTACACGATGAAGGCGAGACCGCGTAAGTGCGCGGGGATGGGGTTAGTCGGTATTGCTGCTGATGGGCGTGCTGGCTATCGTTGATTGCATTATTGGCATTCAAGGATGGCTTCATGCTCAGCGTATTTGATCTGTTCAAAATCGGCATCGGCCCATCAAGCTCGCACACGGTCGGGCCCATGCTGGCGAGCAAAGCCTTTGCGGATGCTCTGGTCTCCGATGCTCTGGTCTCCGATGCGCAGCAGGCGGCGGGTGTATTGGCGCAGGTGGTTCAAATCCGCATTGAGCTCTATGGCTCGCTCGCGTTAACAGGTGAGGGGCATGGCACTATAGACGCCGCCATACTTGGTCTGGAGGGCAATACACCACAGGGTATTGATCCGGCGCAGATTGCACCCCGCATGCAGGCGCTGCGCAGCGGCGCCATGCTCAATTTAGCTGGCCAGCATGCCATTGCGTTTAATCCGCAGACCGATCTGCAATTGCACAAACATCTGTTTCTGCCGCAACACGCCAATGGCATGCGCATCAGCGCGTTTGATGCGGCTGGGGCTTTGCTGCTGCGCGAGACGTATTTTTCGGTCGGCGGTGGCTTTATTGTGTCGGCCTCGCAGTGGGATGCGGCGCCGCCGCCCGCTGCCACAGCGATTCCCTATCCGTTTCACAGTAGTGCCGAGCTGATGGCGCAATGCCGCACGCATGGGCTCAGCATGGCGCAGATTGTATTGGCTAACGAGCTGGCGCTGCGTCAGCAAACTGATCGTGATGGCCGTGCCGAAGCAGAAATCCGCGCGCAACTGCTGGAGATTGCGGCGGTCATGCAGGGCTGCGTGGCGCAAGGCTGCAAACATGAAGGCCGTTTGCCGGGGCCTTTTGCTGTCAAGCGCCGCGCTCCGGCGCTGTATCAGCGCCTCTCCGCGATGCATATGGAGGGGCGCGCCGATGTGATGTTGTGGCCGATGCTGTATGCCATGGCCGTGTCGGAAGAAAACGCCAGCGGCGGGCGCGTGGTAACGGCGCCGACCAATGGCGCGGCGGGCATTATTCCGGCGGTGCTGCAGTATTATCGGGATTTCACACCCGATGCCAGCGATGAAGGCATTGTCGATTTCCTGCTCACCGCTGCCGCGATTGGCATGCTGTACAAAATGAATGCGTCGATTTCCGGTGCCGAAGTCGGCTGTCAGGGCGAAGTGGGCGTGGCGTGCTCAATGGCAGCGGGCGCGTATTGCGCGGTGCTGGGCGGCACGCTGGCGCAAGTGGAAAACGCCGCCGAAATTGCGATGGAGCATCATCTGGGGCTGACGTGCGATCCGGTTGGCGGCCAGGTGCAAGTGCCGTGCGTGGAACGTAACGGCGTCGCCGCCGAGAAGGCGATTAAAATTGCCCAGCTTGCGCTACTGGAAGACGGCGAGCATCTGGTCAGCCTCGATAAAGTGATTGAAACTATGTATCGCACCGGGCTGGATATGAAAAACAGCTATAAGGAAACCTCGCTCGGCGGCCTCGCGCTGACCGTGGCTCAACCTGAGTGTTAGGGGTATTGCCTTGTAGGTATTGTTAATGATTTTCTGTATGGCAATACCTGTATGGGTATTGTGGAGAGCATGGCTGATGTAGTTACGTTTTGATGATCTGGATCACCACAAGGATAGAACTATGCTGCGCTGGTTTTTGCTCTCTTGCTGCCTGATGCTATTCACAGCCTGTGGCAAAACGCCAGAACTTGCTCCCCTGCCTGCAGGCAGTGTTGTGCTGGCGTTTGGCGATAGCCTCACCTTTGGCACTGGCGCAACGGAGGAGCAAGCCTATCCGGCGCGTTTGGCCGCCAAAACCGGCTGGGACATCGTGAACGCTGGCGTGCCGGGAGAAACTGCAGCTCAGGCTCGAACGCGGTTTGTGAATACGCTGGACGAGACCAAGCCCAAATTGGTGTTGCTGTGTCTGGGTGGCAATGATTTTCTGCAAAAGCTGGACGCCGCGCAGACCAAGCGGGAGCTGGGTTTGATGATTGAGGAGTTGCAGCGGCGCAAGATTCCACTCTTGCTGATCGGCGTGCCCAAATTGGGTTTGGGGCTCGATACCGCCCCTTTATACGCCGAGTTGGCCGAGCAATACGAGATTGCGCTCAATGACGAAATACTGGAAACCATCCTCGCCAAATCGTCACTCAAAAGCGATGCAGTACACCCGAATGCAGCTGGCTACGCGATGATGGCCGAAGAATTAGCCGAACAACTGGCCGAGCTGGGGGCTTGGCGGCCGTGACACAATCTTTACTTCAATCGTGTCGTTTTGGCTTGGCTTCCTACCTTCAGCGTTAATCTGATTAATAAAACCATGCCCATAGCCATCTGCCCCCAACATAAAGCAGTAGCGTACCCGATACGAGAAGCAGTGCGCATATTGCGCGTTGTTGAGCTTCTAGGCTGATGGCTATCTTCTTGGTAAAAAATGCGTACAGTCCGACAATTAATAAACTTGCCCCGAGTGCTGTGGATATGAATGGCGCGTAAATGGCAAATGAATGATTGATGGTTGTCGGGTTTCCAAACGTACTCAGTAGGATGGCCGAAGCGATCACAAGCAAGTTAATTAATATCAATCAGGTTTCTTAGTGTTTTCATGGTTTGAAAGATGAAGATTAAGTTAGGCACAAAAAACCCCCGATAAATATCGGGGGTTGAATGCGGGCTGCGTTTGGTCAGGCTTGTTCGAGGTAATCGAGCGATTTTTCGGCCCGCTCTGCGGCCAGATCGGCCAAGGCGTTGCGGATCTGGCGTTTGGTTTCAAATTGTTTCCGGTACGTGCCCATCACAGCGATTTCCATATTGCGCTGTGCTTCTTCCAAAGAACGACGTTGACGAGAGGTTTTGAACGTAGACGGCAGAGACATGGTGATTCCTCTTTGAAGGTTAAACCAGTAATTCTTGGCCTTGGCAGTCTTAAACCCAAAGTGCTCATGCGGCGTGGCTTGGTCTCGCGGTACAGCTTGTACTTGTCTTTGACTTTGCGCCTTGCGTGAACACTTTTGATCAGTGACCTGGCCCCGAGTACAGCCCAGCAAGCATGTCAATTATGTATGTCAATTTAAAGACAGCACATCATTTTTTTCTGCATATTGAATCTATGCAACAGATATGGTGAAAGATCGCGGTCAGCTCGTTGCGGTGCACCATACTGGTGCTGCCGCGATGCTTGTGACCGTACAGCAATCAAAAAGCCCCGGATAAAATCAATTATCCGGGGCGTTAGGGTATTGCCCTGCAGGCTAGGTGCAGATTGCTCTGCAGGTATATACCTCACTATTTTAGCGCAGACTTTCTAGGTAACGATCTGCGTCCAGCGCGGCTTGGCAACCACTCGCAGCTGAAGTCACGGCTTGGCGGTAGATGTGGTCTTGCACGTCACCCGCAGCAAATACGCCGGGTACGCTGGTGGCAGTGGCGTTGCCATTACGACCGCCTTGCGTGATCAGGTAGCCAGTGGCATCCATCTCGAGCTGGCCTTTGAAAATGTCGGTGTTCGGTTTGTGGCCAATCGCGATAAATACGCCGTCAACGGTGATTTCCTTGGTATCTTCGCCGTTGAATGCTTTCAGGCGCGCGCCGGTTACGCCGCTGGCGTCGCCCAGCACTTCGTCTAGCGTCTGGTTCAGCTCCAGTGTGATTTTGCCCTCGGCCACTTTTTCCATCAGGTGATCGATCAGGATTTTTTCCGAGCGGAAGGTATCGCGGCGGTGAATCAGCGTGACATGGCTGGCGATGTTCGACAGGTACAGCGCTTCTTCAACTGCCGTATTACCACCACCTACCACGGCAACCGGTTTGCCACGGTAGAAGAAGCCATCGCAGGTTGCACAAGCCGATACGCCGCGGCCAGAGTACGCCTCTTCGGATGGAATGCCCAAGTATTGAGCCGATGCGCCCGTAGCGATAATCAGGGCGTCGCAGGTGTATTCGCCAGAGTCGCCCACCAGACGGATCGGTTTTTCGTTCAGGTGCGTGGTATGGATGTGGTCGAAAATCATCTCGGTGCCAAAGCGCTCGGCGTGCTTCTGGAAGCGGCTCATCAATTCCGGGCCCATTACGCCATCGGCGTCGGCTGGCCAGTTGTCCACGTCGGTTGTGGTCATCAGCTGGCCGCCTTGCGCGATGCCGGTAATCAGTACCGGTTTCAAGTTGGCACGGGCAGCGTACACTGCGGCCGTATAACCGGCAGGGCCTGAGCCTAGAATCAGCAAACGGTGGTGTTGAGTCGCCATGATTATTCCTTTGATGGTGAGTGTTATTCGGTCAAAAGCTACGTTGCGGGTGCAAACAATCGCGCTAGTTTAAAGCTTTGTGCGGTGACGTTCTATTCGTTTGTTGCTATCGTGGCGATAGCGCTGGCTGCGCACCGCTGTGCTGCGCCTGTTTGCATTTCTGTTTAGATGGGTGGGATTTGTGTTTTGAAAAGATGGTTGCGGCATTATTTATTGCGCGCTTTTTCGGGTTTTGCCCGTGCTCCGGTGCGCAGGGTGTATTTAAAACAGGTTTATTTCACGGCCAATGAAGCGGCCTGGCTGATGTTTTTTATCGGTTTTGCCCTCGGTGGCATTGTGGTGGCGCAATTGCATGGCCAATACGGGCAAAGCCGCGATGCAGCGATGCGCCTGCTGGGATCGCTGACCTTTACCGAGCTGGCACCGTTGCTGACGGTGCTGATTGTGATGGCGCGTTCGGCTTCGGCCATTGCTATTGAGCTGGCGACGATGCGGATTAATGGCGAGGTGCGCGAGCTGGAGCGCATGGATATTGCAGTTAGCAGCTATCTGATTTTTCCGCGTGTGATGGGCATGATGAGTTCGGCCGTGCTGCTGACCGCCTGTATGGCGCTGGGTGCCATGCTGGGCGGTGTGTTGATGATCGCTGGCTGGGACGCGAGCTATCAGGTGCTGGCACTGGAGCGTATTCTGAAAATGGAAGAAGTGCTGCTGTGTCTGGCCAAGGCGGCGAGCTTTGGTCTGGCGGGCGGCATTCTGGCTTGTCAGGCGGGTTTGAACGTGCAACTGAGCGCTACTGAGATTCCGCGTGCTGCATCGCGGGCGGTGATGCGCGGGCTGTTTGCGCTGTTTGCGCTTGATTTATGTTGGGCTTTTTTGGTGTAGATGGATGGCGCTGAATATGAAAACGCCACGTCAGTGGCAATGTATTCCCGATCCGCTGGCTCGCCCAGGCAATTACGCCTTTGTGCTTGATGATGAAGACGCCAGCCAGTTGCTGATTAGCGAGCTGGCGCGACGCATTCATTTGCTGGAGCAGGGCGCTTTGGGCATTCTGGAGGCCAAGCCGGTTTTTGTCAGTAATCTGCGCGTGTGGGAAAATATTGTGCTGCCCAGCTGGTATCACTCGGGCGAGAGTCTGGCCGAGCTGGATGCGCACTTGCAGGCTGTGCTTGCGCCCTTTGAATTTGACCACCAGCTGCTGATGCACAATCTGGCTTTGCTGCCTGCGCAGCTTGATACGCCGCATCGCCGACTTGCTGCTTTGCTGCGTGCCTTGTTGCAGCAGCCCCGATTTTTGCTGATCGAGCACGAATGGCTGGCCTGGCTGCAGCAATCACGCCACCGCAATAGCTTGCTCGCCCAATTACACGATGCATATACCGGGGTTGAGTATCGCATCCTGATTGTTTCTGGTGAAGTTCCAGCAGGATATACCCCCGTTCAATTGCTAACCGAACCTCACGATGATATGGCTTGAGTCATGAAACAGCATCAGTTTTTAAAAGATATCGACCCGCGTTTTCAGCTATTGGGCTGGCGCGTCGGAGTGTTTGCCGCTGTGATCGGCTTGATTGTCATTGTGCTGATTGCCGTGCTGGCCGAGCGGCAGGGCTTGTTTAATCCGAAAACCCGTCTGCACTTTGTCGCCGAAAGCGGCGCAGGGCTGGCACCGGGTCTGCAGGTGCGCCTGTCGGGGTTTCGGATTGGAGTGGTCGATGAAGTCTCGCTCAATGAGCAAGCCAAGGTCGATGTCGAGATTCTGGTTGAAGAACGCTATATGAAGTGGATCAAGCTCGATTCGATTGCCTTGCTGCAGCAGGACGGGGTGATTGGTGATCATTTCATCGAGATTTCGGGTGGGTCGAGCAATGTGGCGGTGATGCAGGAGGGCGGAGTGCTCACTTTTGCGGCCACCTTGGGCTTGTCGGATATTGCGCTGGATTTGCGCAATCGCACCTTGCCGATTTTTGACTCGGTTCAGCAGACATTTGACTATCTGAATGATCCTAAAGGCGATATTCGCCAGACCCTGAGCAATGTTCAGCAACTTACCGCTGAAGTGCGCCAAACGCGCGAGAAAATCGACCAGCTGCTTTTACGCACCGATGGTTTACTTGATCAGGAAGTGCGCAGCAATTTGCAAAGCAGCCAGCAATTTCTAAACCGCGCCGATCTGATCGCCAGCGAGGTGGCCCAGCAACTGCCGTCGATGCTGCGTAGTGCCGACGCCAGTTTGCGCAGTGTTGATTCAATGACGCAGGATGCCAGCGCCAGCATGCGGATTTTGCGCTCGACCGTGGAGCAATCGGCGCCGATGATTCCGGGTATGGTGCGCGATGGTGGCGATTTATTGCGTCGCAGCGATCAAACGCTGGAGGCGGTGCAACAGATCTGGCCTTTAAGCCGCAGTCTTGAGTGGCCCGCGCTGACGGCGCCTGTCGTGGAAAGTCGATAAGTCGTGGAGAGTCCGATCATGTTTTGGCAACGATTGAATTTGCTTTTGCTGCTTGCCCTGTTAGGGGCGTGCTCCAGTGCGCCCAAAGAGCCTATACCTGCACTGCGTATGGCTGTGCATGATAGTCACAGCAAGGCTTTACGGGCAATACGGCAGGAGGATTTAGCCTCTGCTGCCGAGTATTGGCAGCAAACGCTGCTTCGCTATCAGGCATTGGACGATTGGCAGGGGCAGGGGCAGGCTCGTCTGGGTCTGGCTCAGGCGCAGCAAAAACGGGGGCAGTTGGAAGCTGCGCAAGGCACCTTGAAGCCGTTGCTTGCCCAGGTGCTGTTTGGTGAGGCGATTCGTGCGCAAGCGTACTTGCAATTGGCGATGATCTCCTTGCCCGATGCGGGTGTGGCGGCCATGTATCTGGCCGAATCAGAGCGGCTGTGCGCCAAACCCTGTGCTTTACAGTGGGCGCAGCTCAATCTGGCGGCCAAAATCGCTGCCAGCAAGCTCGATTGGCCACGGGTGGCTGCGATCAGTAGGCAATTACTCGCCACTGCCCCAGCTACTGAGCGCGCTGAAATTGCCCACGCACATCGCCTGCAGGCTTTGGCATTGCTCAGGCAGCAGCAAGCAGGCGGCGCTTTGCCGCATATTCAGGCGGCGCTCGAGCTTGATCGCGTGCTGGCCAAACCAGCGTGGCTGATTGAGGATTATCGCTTGCAGCTAGAGATTGCCATCGCTCTCGGTGATGAGGCATTGCAGCAAGAAAGTGGGCAAAGGTTGCAGAGTGTTTGTCAGGCAGTGCGGTGCGATCCGGCTGATTTACGTTGATGGCAAAATTTAAGTCGGCGTTTGGCTTGAGTTTTCCGGGTTTTCGCGGTTATAATCGCCGACTAGCTGTGCAAATGGTTTGTGCAGTAATTTTCCCGTCCGTATCTCAAGGGTGCTTTGATTAGTTCCTACGGGCGGAAGACCTTAACCCCTGAGACTTTGGAGAAATCAATGTCTGTTAGCATGCGCGATATGCTGGAAGCCGGCGTACACTTCGGCCACCAAACCCGTTACTGGAACCCGAAAATGGGCAAGTTCATTTTCGGCGCTCGCAACAAGATTCACATTATCAACCTCGAAAAAACACTGCCAATGTTTGAAGATGCACTGAAATTCGTGCGTCAATTGTCTGCAAACAAAGGCAACGTATTGTTCGTAGGTACAAAACGCGCTGCTCGCGAAATCATCGCTGAAGAAGCTACTCGCGCAAATTCACCATTCGTTGATCACCGCTGGTTGGGTGGTATGCTGACTAACTACAAAACAGTTAAGCAATCGATCAAACGCATGAACGACATGAAAGCTGTGTTGGAAAATGCTGAAGGTACTGGCTACGGCAAGAAAGAATTGCTGGACATGAAACGTGAAGTTGAAAAACTCGAGCGTTCATTGGGCGGTATCAACGAGATGGGCGGCCTGCCAGATGCGATTTTCGTAATCGACACTGGTTACCAAGCTGGTACGATCGTTGAAGCTCGCAAGCTCGGTATCCCTGTCATTGGTGTTGTTGATACCAACAACAATCCAGAAGGCATTGACTACGTTATCCCTGGTAACGACGACTCTTCTCGCGCAATCCGCCTGTACGCTCGTGCAGTAGCTGATGCGGTACTGGAAGGCCGTAACCAGGCAACTCAGGCTTTGGTTGCTGCAGTTAGCGAAGCTGCTGCCGAGTAATCCGGGTACTGAAGTAGCACAATTTAAAAAGGGGCGTTTAGCCCCTTTTTTGTAACATTGACCCAATAAACTGAAGTCTTATATTCGGGAGAATTTCATGGCTGCAATTACTGCAAAAATGGTTGCCGAGCTGCGCGAACTGACCGGCCTTGGCATGATGGAGTGCAAAAAAGCACTGGTTGAAGCTGATGGCGACATCAAAAAAGCTGAAGAAGTACTGCGTATCAAATCAGGCAATAAAGCCTCTAAAATGGCTGGCCGTACTGCTGCCGAAGGTACTGTGGTTGCATTTATTACTGATGACAAGAAAGTTGGTGCGCTGATCGAAGTGAACTGCGAAACCGACTTCGTTGGTAAGGATGAAAACTTTGCTGCATTTGCAAAAGCATGTGCGAAAGCCGTTGTGGTGGGCAATCCTGCTGACGTGGCTGCTCTGGGTGCGGTTAAGACTGACTCTGGCGAAACCGTTGAAGAAGCTCGTAACGCGATTATCGCTAAATTGGGCGAGAACATGACTTTGCGCCGTTTCGTGCGTTACGAAACTGCTGGCCAATTGGCTGCTTACCTGCACGGCGCGAAAATCGGCGTACTGGTTGATGTAACGGGTGGCGACGAGCAACTGGGCCGTGACTTGGCGATGCACATTGCCGCAAGCAAGCCAAAAGCACTGGATGCTTCAGGTGTTGACGCTGAGCTGGTTGAAACCGAGCGCCGCGTTGCCATCGAGCGCGCGAAAGAAGCGGGCAAATCTGGCGACATGCTGGACAAAATCGCCGAAGGTACTGTTAACAAGTTCCTGAAAGAAGTGACTTTGCTGAATCAAGTGTTCATCAAAGCCGAAGATGGCAAGCAAACCATCGAGCAACTGGTTAAATCAAAAGCTGCCTCTATCAATGCATTCACTATGTTTACCGTAGGCGAAGGCATTGAGAAGAAAGTAGTTGATTACGCAGCTGAAGTTGCTGCAGCAGCGCAGCTTTAAGTCTATAAATCAGACTTAAATAAGCGTCGCGCAGATTGCTTGTGAACGCCGCGCCTTAAAGCGCGGCGTTTCTACGACTATGCGCGCCGCGTTTTACGAGTACGTCACAAGCACGCCCGGGTAAACTTAATAAGGACTATGTATGAGCCAGCCAAAAAAATACAAACGAATTCTGTTAAAGCTCTCCGGCGAAGCATTGATGGGCGACGATAGCTACGGCATCAATCGCGCTACGATTGACCGGATTGTGCAGGAAATCAAAGAAGTTGTTGATCTCGGGGTGCAGGTTGCCGTGGTGATTGGCGGTGGAAATATCTTCCGTGGTGTAGCGCCAGCTGCATCAGGGATGGATCGTGCAACAGCCGATTATATGGGCATGTTGGCAACGGTGATGAACGCATTGGCACTGCAAGACGCGATGCGCCATGCGGGGATTGTTTCTCGCGTACAGTCAGCTTTGACCATTCAGCAAGTTGCCGAGCCTTATGTGCGTGGCAAAGCCATTCGTTACCTTGAAGAAAATAAAGTCGTCATTTTCGGTGCCGGTACGGGTAATCCTTTCTTTACTACCGATACGGCCGCTGCACTGCGCGGCATGGAAGTAGGTGCTGATATTGTATTGAAAGCCACGAAAGTCGATGGCGTTTATACTGATGATCCAAAGAAAAATCCGGATGCTGTTCGTTATCAGACGGTGACGTTTGATGAGGCGATTGGCCGGAATTTGAAAGTAATGGATGCAACGGCATTTGCATTGTGCCGCGATCAGAAAATGAATATTTGTGTACTGAGTATCTTCAAGCCGGGCGCGCTAAAGCGTGTCGTGCTTGGGGAAGACGAGGGTACACTGGTACACTGTTAAGATTGTATCGAACTCAAGATTTTTCGAAATCATCTCGACGGGCGGGTATAATCCCGCCTGTTTTTTATTGCGAATGCTATTGAGCAGACGTCTTTATTGCCGAAGTGTTGTAGAGGTTATCAAATGATTGCGGATATCAAAAAAGCAACTGAAGAAAAGATGGTGAAAACCGCCGAGAAGTTAAAAACTGACTTGGCAAAAATTCGTACAGGCCGGGCGCATACGGGCCTGCTCGATCATGTGCAGGTTGAGTACTACGGTAGCATGGTGCCTGTGAATCAGGTTGCCAATATTACGCTGATTGACTCACGCACGATTGGCGCGCAACCGTACGAAAAAAACATGGTGGGTAAAGTTGAAAAAGCTATTCGCGATTGTGATCTGGGTTTGAACCCGGCTGCGCAAGGCGATTTGATCCGTGTGCCGATGCCTATGCTGACTGAAGAGCGTCGTAAAGATTTGATCAAGGTAGTGCGTGGCGAAACAGAAGATGCGCGCGTTGCCGTGCGTAATGTGCGCCGCGATGCGAATGATCAGCTCAAACGTGCACTGAAAGATAAAGAAATCTCTGAAGATGATGAGCGTCGTGGTCAGGATGATATTCAGAAACTGACCGATAAATACATCGCCGAACTGGATCGCCAATTGGCCGAGAAAGAAAAAGAGTTGCTGACGGTTTAATTGAAAGGCGGTAGAGCGTGGCTTTGTTTAATCGCGTCAGCGAGCAGGAAATCGATCTAACCCAGGGTAAAATTCCGCAGCACATTGCCGTCATCATGGATGGCAATGGCCGCTGGGCCAAAAAACGGATGATGCCCCGTATCTATGGTCACAAAAAGGGTGTAGATGCACTGCGTGATGTGATTCGGGCGTGTGATGAGCTGCAGGTGGCTTATTTAACGGTCTTTGCTTTTTCGAGCGAAAACTGGCGACGCCCCGCCGATGAAGTTTCATTTCTGATGGGGCTGTTTCTGCAAGTACTCGATAGTGAGATCGAGCGCATGCAGCGCAATAATATCCGGCTGAAGATTATTGGCCGACGTGACCAGTTTTCTGCGCAATTGGTGCAATTGATTGAGCTTGCCGAGCAAAAAACGGCCAATAATACGGGCTTATGTCTGACGATTGCTGCTGATTATGGCGGGCACTGGGATATTATGCAGGCAACGCAGGCTATGCTGCGTGACCAGCCTGACCTGTTGGCCGGTTTTGCCGAGACGGATTTGCAGCCTTATCTCTCGATGGCGTACGCGCCTGATCCTGATCTGTTTATCCGCACGGGTGGGGAGCAAAGGATTAGCAACTTCTTGCTCTGGCAGCTAGCATACACCGAGCTTTACTTCACCGATTTGGCGTGGCCAGAGTTTGGTCGCGAACAATTGCACCAATCGATTGCGTGGTTTCAGCAGCGTGAGAGACGATTTGGCCGCATTAGCGAGCAACTGAGCGATTCCTCATGCTAAAAACCCGAATTATTACCGCCTGTGTTTTGCTGCCGGTTGTACTGGCTGCTCTGTTTTTCCTGCCCAAGAATTTATGGATATTGTTCTGTGCAAGCTTGCTAGGTTTTGCCGCCTGGGAATGGCAGCGTCTTGCTTCAATGTCCGGTTGGCTGGCCAAAGTCTACCCAGTCTTGGTGCCATCGGTCTTTTTGCTAAGCTGGTACGGTCTACCGCTTGAGAGCAAAATTGCCTTGTTGCTTGTTTCTGCGCTCTTTTGGGTGCTGATGGTGCCGCTCTGGCTCAAGCAAAAATGGGTGTTGAGTCGTGCTGGCAATATGAATGCATTGTTGGGATTGGCGATTCTGGTGCCTGCTGCGCTTGCCATGGTGGTGCTTCATCCCGATGGTACAACTTTGCTGGCCGTGATGATGGTGGCGTGGGTTGCTGACACATTTGCGTATTTTTCCGGCAAGACGTTTGGCAAGAATAAGTTGGCTCCAACCATTAGCCCGGGAAAAAGCTGGGAAGGCGTGTATGGTGGCACACTGGCAGTTATCATTTATATCCAGCTGCTGCCCAAGCCTTTTGCTTTGTTGGGCGAGGTGTTCCCTAGTCCGGTGGCGCAAGCTGTTTTATGGCTGCTGATTGCGCTGCTGCTGACTGCTGTAAGTGTGATGGGCGATTTGCTGGAATCCTTGTTCAAGCGCCAGGTCAATCTCAAAGACAGTAGCAATCTCTTGCCTGGCCATGGCGGAGTGCTGGATCGTATTGATAGCTTGCTGGCCATCTTGCCTGTCAGTGCGGTGATTTATTTGTCGCAACTAATCTAGCTTTGGCTTCACTGTGTGAGAAATTAGGCCATGCCTCAAACGAAAAGAATAATTACCATCCTGGGTGCGACGGGTAGTATTGGCCAGAGCACGCTGGATGTGGTGGCACAACACCCTGAGCTGTATTCGGTCTTTGCTGTTTCTGGTGCTAGCCAGATCGATAAATTGCTTGAGATAGGCCAGCAGTTTCAGCCCAAAATCATCGTGGTTCTTGATGAGGTACGCGCCAAGCAAGTGCGTGATGGCCTTCAAGCGCTGGCGCTAGATATTGAAGTGCAGGTGGGTGAGCAAGCGCTGATTGATATCGCGATTGCGCCGGAAGTGGATACGGTGATGGCGTCAATTGTAGGGGCGGCCGGTATGCCAGCTACCTTGGCGGCGGCTCAGGCTGGTAAGCGGGTGCTCCTCGCCAACAAAGAAACCTTGGTATTGGCCGGCCAGATTTTTATGGATGTGGTAAGTCAGTCTGGTGCACAGCTATTGCCAATTGATAGTGAGCACAATGCTATTTATCAGTCCTTGCCAATTGGCTTTCGTGAGCAACCGTATGGCAGTAGTTTTGTCGAGGCAGGCATCGAGAAGCTGTTGCTGACCGCATCAGGTGGCCCGTTCCGCTCGCATACACTGGCGCAACTTGAGCAAATTACGCCTGCACAGGCGATCAAACACCCCAATTGGTCCATGGGCAAAAAAATCTCGGTGGATTCAGCCAGCTTGATGAATAAAGGGCTGGAGGTCATTGAAGCGCACTGGCTGTTTAATGCGCCGATTGATCGGATTGATGTCGTTGTGCACCCGCAAAGTGTAATTCACTCGATGGTGCAGTATTGCGATGGTTCGGTGATGGCCCAGCTGGGGTCGCCTGATATGCGCACGCCGATTGCATATGGTCTAGCGTATCCGGAACGTATCAGCGCGGGAGTGAAGCTTCTTGATCTATTTGCCATTGCCCGCCTTGATTTTGAAGCGCCTGATCATCAGCGTTTCCCTTGTTTGGGTCTGGCTTATGCGGCAATTCGTGAAGGCGGCGCTGCGCCTGCGATTTTGAATGCTGCCAATGAAGTGGCTGTGGCCGCATTTCTTGCCGAGCAAATCCGTTTTACCCAGATTCCGCAATTGATCGAATCAACACTGATGGCCAAAGCAGGGCTTGCATCGGGCAGCCTAGATGAATTGCTCGCCGCCGATCATCAGGCGCGCACCCATGCGCAGGCCTTGGTGGCCAAGTGGAGAACTGCAATCGCATGCTAACGCTGCTGGCCTTTGTTTTTGCAATATCCTTGCTGGTATTTGTCCATGAATATGGTCATTATTGGGTTGCAAGGCAATGCGGGGTGGGGGTATTGACCTTCTCGATTGGCTTTGGCAAGCCAGTTTTTCAATGGCAGCGCGGTGAAACTACCTGGCAGATCGCCATGATTCCACTGGGTGGTTATGTTCGGATGCTGGATGAAAACGAGCAGACGTTGACGGCGAGTGAACGTCAGCGCGCTTTTAATCGGCAACATCCGCTTAAAAAAATAGCCATCGTGTTTGCGGGGCCATTGGCCAATTTCATCTTTGCCGTTATGGCATTTGCGCTGTGCTATGGCGCTGGCGTGCCAACGCTGAAGCCGCAGATTGCCAGTGTGCAAGCGCAGAGTATGGCTGCCAGATCAGGTTTTGAGGTGGGTGACCGGGTTTTATCGGTTGCCAATACTGCAGTTGAGAGTTGGGACCAGCTGCAGCTGGAGTTACTTGCGCAGGCGGGCGAGACATTAGTGCCTTTTGTATTGCAAAAACAGGATGGCTCTATCCACCATGGTCAATTGCCACTGGGTGAGCTCAAATCCGAACAGTTCGACCAGCAGATGCTGGCTAGGGTGGGTATTTCCCCATTTTCCAGTTTGAATGTGATTGGTGTCGTTCAGGAAAATAGCCCCGCCCGGCAAGCAGGCCTTCGGGTTGGTGACGAAATCGTTTCGATTAATCAGCAAGCGGTAAATACATGGCAGGATGTTCAGCGTTGGGCTATGACATCGCCAGGGCGTCAGCTGGAATTGACGGTTAAACGTGGGGTTGAAGTACTTACGCTGCATGCAACACCTGTATTTGAAGCGATAAATGGGCAGCAGGTCGCCCGTTTGGGAATTGCTCAAAGCCAACAGCAAGTCATGACGATCAAGCTCGACCCGCTTGCAGCAATCCAGATGGGGGTGATGAAAACCTATCAAATGTCGCTAATGACATTACGGATGTTCGGCAAAATGCTGACCGGCGTGCTTTCGCCCAAGCAGGTTAGTGGCCCAATTGGCATCGCTGACTATGCCGGTCAAAGCGCTGCAATGGGCTGGATGACGTATGTGCAGTTTCTCGCATTAATCAGTATCAGCCTTGGCGTGCTGAACCTGTTACCAGTACCGATTCTGGATGGCGGTCATTTGCTGTATCATAGCTACGAACTGGTCACAGGTAGAATCGTGCCCGATTTCGTAACGGAATGGTTACAGAAAATTGGCCTTTCTCTTTTGCTCATGTTGATGGCGCTGGCTTTATATAACGATACCAGTCGCCTTCTTCTGGGCTAATCACTCAACTTTAAACAGCCGATAAAAATGAAATTTAAGCCTATGTACCTGCTGCTCAGCGCAGCACTTGCAAGTCTGAGCATCAATGCTTTGGCTTTTGATTCATTCACCGTGCGTGATATTCGCGTCGAAGGTTTGCAGCGTACCGATGCCGGTACGGTTTTCAATTATCTGGGTGTTAAAGTAGGTGAGCCGTTTGATCAGGCAAAAGCCAGTACTGCAATCCGCAATCTGTTTGCGACTGGCTTTTTTGACGATGTGCGGATTGAAGCTGATCAGGATGTGATTGTTGTGACTGTGGACGAAAGACCTACGGTTGCACAGATCAATGTCAATGGCGCGAAATTGATCGATAAAGATCAGGTCAAAGCTGCGCTCAAATCACAAAATTTGGCAGAAAGCCAGATTTTCCAACAGGCAGTGCTCGATTCTGCTGTGAATGAATTAAAACAGCAGTATTACTCCCGCGGACGCTATTCGGTTGATGTCAAAGCAACGGTCACCAAGCTCGATCGTAATCGTGTTGGTTTGCAGATTGATATTTCTGAAGGTGAAGTGGCGCAAATCAAAGGCATCAATTTTGTAGGGAATACCGTTTACAGCGATGCGGATCTACTCGATGCTATGAGCGCCAGTACCAGTAATTGGATGACTTGGTATACCAAATCGGATCAATATTCAAAACAGAAATTTGCGGCTGATCTTGAGTCTATCAAGTCACTTTATCTGGATAACGGATATATCAAGTTTGTGATTGAATCAACCAGCGTGGCGTTGTCTGAAGATAAAAGTGAGATATACCTCAGCATCAATATGCGTGAAGGTAGTTTGTACAAAGTAGGTGCTGTTGATGTTATTACAGCCCTCCCAGAATATAAAGATCAGTTGTTGGCGCTTGCTAGTGTCAAATCGGGTGATGTGTATTCACGCGAAGAAATAAACAAAACAGCAGCGGCAATGTCTAATCTATTAGGTGAGCAGGGCTATGCATTTGCGAACATCAACCCGGTGCCTGAAGTTGATGAAAATGGTAGCTTAGTTTCAATTAATTTTATGGTTGATCCAGGCAAAAAAACTAATGTTCGGCGGATTAATATTGTTGGTAACAGTTTGACGCGTGATGAAGTGATTCGGCGCGAATTGAGGCAGATGGAGTCTGCCGAGTACGATTTGTCAAAAATTAAACGTTCCAAGCAACGCTTGCAGCAATTGGGCTACTTCTCTGAAGTGAATATTGAAACACCAATCGTAGCCGATGCAATTGATCAGGTGGATATGAATGTATCGGTCATCGAACAGAAAACAGGTAATTTCAATTTTGGTGTTGGTTATGGCCAAAGTGAAGGCGCACTGTTTCAGGCTTCGATTTCTCAGTCCAACTTCTTGGGTACAGGTAAACGCTTCTCGGCTGAATTGAATAATAGTTCGGCATCAAAGACATATGCTTTGTCAATGAATAATCCATATGCGACAACAGATGGTGTTTCATTTGGCTGGAGTCTTTACATGAGAAAAACAGATCCCAGTGAGTTGGAGCTAGGTGATTATTCTACGGAATCAAAAGGCCTAAGTTTCAATTTTGGGATGCCAACTAGTGATTACAACACGATTGGCTTAGGACTTAATTACGAAAATTTGAAGCTGATTACAAATACCGGCTCACCAACTTATGTGAAGGATCATGTCGCGAAGTACGGTGATGTATCAGATACTTACACGCTAACAGCTAATTGGTCTGCAGATGATCGCGACTCTGCAATGTTTCCAACAAAAGGTTGGTACAAACGCCTAAGTGCCGAAGTTGCTGTTCCTCCATCTGATGTGACTTTCTACAAATTGTCTGCACAGAGTCAGTTTTTTTACTCTTTCCGCGAGAAATCGCCAATTACCTTTGCCTGGAATGTAGAAATGGGTTACGGCGATGGTTACGCGGGTGATGAGTTGCCGTTCTATAAAAATTATTTTGCCGGTGGTGTGAGCTCTGTGCGTGGCTATAAGTCCGGTTCCTTGGGGCCTAAAGATGAAAACGGTGATGCTATTGGTGGCGTGGTTCGATTTGTCAATAATTTTGAGTTATATTCTCCAATCCCAGGAGTAAAAGACGATAAATCAATGCGTCTAAGTATGTTTGCGGATGTAGGTAATATTTGGGGCAAGGGTGAAAATATCGAAATAAATTCGCTACGGTATTCTGCCGGTTTTGGTTTTACTTGGATTTCTCCTGTTGGGCCATTGAAAATTATCTGGGTCAAGCCCTTTAACTCGAAGCAGGGCGATAAAACTCAAAGTATTCAATTCCAACTTGGCCAAGTATTTTAATACGGGAAAACCTAATGAGTATCCAACGTCTTTTTTTTGCGTTAATGGTTTCATTTGGCTTGTCACAAGTCGCTTTGGCAGATACTCGTATCGGTTTTGTGGATACACAGCGGATTTTGCGTGAAGCGGCCCCCGCAGTTCGTGCATCAAAGAAACTGGAAAAGGAGTTCGAGCCTCGTCGCATTGAGTTGCAGCGAGTTTCTGTGCAAGGCAAAGCTTTGCAGCAATTGCTTGATAAAGGCTCTCTTTCTGAAGGCGAGCGCAGGTCAAAAGAACGTGAGCTATTAAAACTCAATCAAGATTTTCAACGAATTCAGCGTGAAATTAATGAAGATTTGAACTCCAGAAGAAATGAAGAATTATCAGGACTGCAGGACCGCGTGAATATTGCTATTCGCAATATTGCAGAACAGGAAAAATTCGACGTCATTTTGCAAGATGCGGTTTATCGAAATCCTAAATTGGATATTACCGATAAGGTGTTGCGTCAGCTGGTGGATAAATAATGTCAGGGAAAAAAATCAGCTTACTTGAGTTGGCAGAACAGTTCTCTGCCGTTTTGGTCGGTGAAAATCAGCTGATTCATGATGTTTCATCATTGAAATCGGCGCATGTGGGTGATATTTGTTATCTCGCCAATGCAAAGTTGGCCAGTAGCTTGCTTGAGAGCTCGTGCTCTGCCGTAATTGTTAAATGCGCAGATGGATTACCTGACACAAAGTCGTATCTGGTTTGTAATGACCCAGCCTTGGTTTTTGCCCGAGTTTCGAATTTATTTCATCCTCTTCCCAAGTCAAATGGCTCAATCCATGCCAGCGCGGTGATTGCCGAGTCTGTCGTCCTTGGCCAAGATGTAGAGATCGGTCCTCATGTTGTGATTGAGGAGAGTGTACGGATTGCTGATGGCGTGCAACTCAAAGCGGGTGTGTTTGTTGGGCGCGAATCAATAATAGGTGCGCATTCGATTATTATGCCCAATGTGGTGATTTATTCAGAGTCAGAGATTGGGCAAAACTGCGTGATTCATGCAGGTGCAGTGATCGGTTCTGATGGTTTTGGCAACGCTTGGGCAGGTGACCACTGGGAGCGAATTCCGCAAATTGGCCGCGTTATTATTGGTGATTGCGTTGAAATTGGAGCAAACACCACAATTGATCGTGGCGCTCTGGACGATACGGTTATTGAATCAGGTGTTCGTTTGGATAACCAGATTCAAATTGCGCACAATGTGAAAGTGGGCAGGCACACTGCGATTGCTGCTTGCACGGGGATTGCGGGCTCTGCAGCAATTGGTGAAAATTGCTTGATTGGCGGCGGAGTGTTGATTGGTGGGCATCTCTCGATCACTGATAGAGTGACCTTGCTTGCTGCCAGTGCAGTGCCATCTTCGATTGAAGAAAGTGGTGTTTATGCATCCGGAGTACCAATAGTGCCGCATAATACTTGGCTTAAAAATATGGTTCATTTGCGAAAACTGGATCAATTAGCTAAGCGCATTAAATACCTAGAAAAATGTATCGAACAACAGATAGAACAGGGAGAAAGTTGTGACACCAATTGAAATTGTAGAAATTATGGAGCATTTACCACATCGCTATCCATTCCTGTTGGTTGACCGCGTACTTGAGTTGGAAGCTGGAAAATCAGTAAAGGCAATCAAGAATGTATCAATGAATGAGCCATTTTTTCAGGGGCATTTCCCCGGCTACCCTGTGATGCCCGGCGTATTGATTCTGGAGGCTTTGGCACAGGCGGCTGGTGTACTAACGTTTAAGAGTATTAATCCACCACCATCAAAAAATACTATTTTGTTCTATGCCGGAATTGATAATGCCCGATTCAAGCGGCAAGTTGTTCCAGGTGACCAGCTAATTTTGACGGCTGAAATTACAGCGTCAAAACGTGGCATCTGGAAGTATTCGGCAAAGGCCTATGTCGGAGATGAATTGGCTTGTGAAGCCGATTTGATGTGTGCCCAGCGCGAAGTTTGACAGGAATTTACTGATGGCAAATATTCACCCTAGTGCGATTATCGATCCAAAAGCTGTTTTAGCCGAGGATGTCAGTGTCGGGCCATTTTCGATTATTGGTCCGAAGGTGCAAATTGACGCCGGGACTGTGATTGATTCGCATTGTGTGATTACTGGCAATACAAAAATCGGCAAAAATAACCGGTTTTATCCTTACTGCGCGATTGGCTGTGACCCTCAGGATAAAAAGTATGCGAATGAACCAACTCTGCTTGAGATTGGTCATGGCAATACTTTTTTTCATAATGTCACTGTATCAACAGGCACTGCACAAGATAACGGTATAACCCGTGTTGGCGATGATAACTGGATTATGGCCTACGCGCATATTGCGCATGACTGTGTGTTGGGTAACCATGTTATTCTGGCTAATAGTGCCACTTTGGCAGGTCATGTCACGGTAGGTGATTATGCCATTCTGGGTGGTTTAACTGCGGTGCACCAATTTTGCACAATTGGTGAGCATGCAATGGCTGGGGGCGGTTCAATTATCGTTCAAGATTTACCGCCATTTGTGATGTGCGAAGGAAACAGGGCGATTGCTCGCGGGTTTAATGCCGAAGGAATGAAGCGTCGAGGTTTTAATGAGCAAGATATCAAAGCGGTTAAATCAGCTTATCGATTGTTGTATCGTTCTGGTATTTCCTACGATGACGCCGTTGCTCAAATTCAAGAGCAAGCACAATCAAATGTAGCCTTGATGGCCTTTGTTCGGTTTTTCGCTCTCTCTACCCGTGGCATTGTTCGCTAATTGCTAATGTCGGAATTCAATTTTAATCCCTCTTCTTGGCCAAAAATTGCAATCGTAGCTGGCGAAGCATCCGGAGATTTACTCGGATCTTCATTAATTGCAGAACTAAAGGCAAGATTTCCCACCGCTGAGTTTATTGGCGTTGCAGGTCCTAAAATGCTGGCGGCTGGCGCTAAAACAATCGAGCCGATGGAAACGCTTTCAGTCGGAGGAATTGTGGAAGTCATCAAGCATCTTCCCGGCTTATTGCGTTTGCGTGCCCGGTTAGTGGATAGTTGCAAAGCCAGTAAACCGGATTTGTTCATTGGTATCGATGCCCCTGATTTCAATCTTGGTTTGGCGCGAAAAATCAAACGGATGGGGGTTCCTACCGTTCATTACGTTAGCCCGTCTATTTGGGCCTGGCGTCCTGAGCGCATCAAAAAAATCAAGGCGGCCGTTAATCATATCCTGCTTATTCTGCCGTTTGAGAAGGCGATTTATGAGCAGGCTGGCGTTCCTGCAACTTATGTTGGGCATCCATTAGCTGATCAAATGCCTGTGCAGAGTAATGCTGCCCAAACCCGGGAAATCCTGAATATTGCCCAGAATGCACAAGTGCTTGCTGTGTTGCCGGGCAGTCGCCAGCGTGAAGTTCAGGCTCTTGCCCCCTTGTTTATTGAAACCAGCAGCAAACTTGAGCAGCAGTACCCAGGGCTGGTTTTTCTTGTGCCTTTCATTACTCGCGAGACGCGCCAGATTTTTGAGCAGGAAATCTGGCGGCAAGGCGCGCAGCATTTGAATTGGCGTTTAATGTTTGGTCATTCGCATGATGCCATGACAGCTTCAGATGTCGTTCTGCTGGCCTCGGGAACGGCTGCTTTGGAGTCGATGCTGGCAAAACGTCCGACAGTAGTGGCATATCGTGTTTCCGATATGACGTACCGAATCGTTAAACGCAAATATTTGCTGCCTTACGTCAGTCTGCCCAATATTATTAGCAAGCAGTTCTTGGTCCCTGAATTTCTGCAGGCCGATGCAAATAGTGAAAACCTGGCGTTGAGCATCAGTAATTATTTATCTGATAATGCACTGCGAAGCAAAATTGCCGATAAATTTACCGACTTGCACCTGAGTATGCGCTGCTCGGCCAGTGAGCGTGCTGCAACTGCAATCCAGAGCCTTTTGCAGAAGAGAGTGTAGTGATGCATGTTTGCGGCGTTGATGAGGCGGGCCGTGGCCCTTTGGCTGGTTCTGTTTTTGCTGCGGCAGTAATTTTGCCTGAGCATTGGGTGTGTGAAGGATTAACAGATTCAAAAAAACTAAGTGCAAGCAAGCGCGAGCAACTGGCCATCAGCATCAAACGGGACGCGATTGCCTGGTGTGTCGCGTCGGCTTCGGTGGAAGAAATTGACCGGCTTAATATTTTGCAGGCAACTATGTTGGCGATGCAGCGCGCGATAGCAGGTTTGTCAGTCGCTGCCGATCAGGCTTTGATTGATGGTAATCGTATACCCCAGCTGGATATTCCTGCTCAGGCCATTGTTCAGGGCGACGCAAAAGTGCTGCAAATATCTGCGGCTTCAGTATTGGCAAAGGTTGCCAAAGATGCCGAAGCGCAAGTGTTGGAAGTCCAATATCCAGGCTACGGATTTGCACAGCACAAAGGTTATGGCACGGCTTTGCATTTGGCTAATTTGAAAGCCCTAGGGGCAACGGCGTGTCATCGGACATCGTTTGCACCGGTTCGTGCAGCATTAATGCAAACAACTTTGTTCTAGCCGGATTTTTGTTGTCTGTCGATTACGCAAACACTAAGATGATTTGTGTCTTCAATTTTGCATACTATTTGCAACCAATAAAGGGCGCGGACTAATGTTCGTATTACTCGGTTATGTTTTCATGTGTACCTGCATTTTGGGGGCATACGCATGGCATGGTGGTCACCTAGGCGTGTTATGGCAGCCTTCTGAAATTGTCATCATCTTCGGTGGCGCCATTGGCGGTATGATTGCGGCACAAGGCGGCAAGGGGATGAAGGCTTTTACAAAGGCCTTGCCTAGTATTTTCAAAGGCTCCGCATATACCAAGCCCTTTTATATGGACTTATTTGCCTGCTTGTTTGAATTGCTGGCCAAGGTTCGCAAGGAAGGCTTGATGTCGATTGAAGGGGATGTTGAAGACCCTCATGCCAGCCCGATTTTTTCCAAGTATCCCAAAATTTCCCATGATCATCATGTCACAGAATTTATCTGCGATTATTTGCGCCTGATGGTGGGTGGTAATTTAAACGCGTTTGAGATTGAAAATCTGATGGATGTTGAAATTGACACCCATCACCATGAGGCAGAAGGGCCTGCCTCCGCAATGGCCAAGCTTGCAGATGGTCTGCCCGCATTTGGTATTGTGGCTGCTGTAATGGGCGTTGTGCATGTAATGGGGTCTTTGCATTTGCCGCCATCCGAGCTTGGCAAACTGATTGGTGCTGCTCTGGTAGGTACATTTATGGGTATCTGGCTGGCCTATGGTTTTGTCGGGCCTTTGGCAACGGTACTGGAAACCAAAAATGCCGAAATGCATCAGGTCTTGCAGACCATTAAAGTTACCTTGCTTGCCAGCCTGAATGGCTATGCGCCGCAAGTGGCCGTTGAATTTGGCCGGAAAGCGTTGTCGTCAACCGAGCGGCCATCGTTTAAAGAGCTGGAAGATTTTGTCAAAAATGCGAAAGGCAAGTAAGTAAGCCAAGCAACATTACCTGCATGATGGATGAATAATGAGCGACGATTCCCAGCGCCCCATAGTCGTTAAAAAAATCAAGAAAGGCGGGCATGGCCACCACGGTGGCGCATGGAAGATTGCCTATGCCGACTTTGTAACGGCAATGATGGCCTTTTTTCTATTGATGTGGCTGCTGGGCTCGGTGTCGAAAGGCAATTTAAAAGGTGTTTCCGATTATTTTTCCAATCCGGTCAAAATTGCCAATGCAGGCGGTTCTGGTGCGGGTGAATCCGATACGGTTATTCAGGGTGGTGGTAACGATCTGACAAAAGAATCTGGTCAAGTCAAAAAAGGTGATCCCCCAACCCAGACCGAAGCCGCCAAAGATAAGCGCCGCCTCTCGGCGCTCAAGCAGAAGTTTGAAGCCTTGATGGATAATAAAATCAAGGAAAACTCAACGCTGGCCAAATATAAAAATCAGCTCAAACTGGATATGGTCGCCGAAGGGCTGCGAATCCAGATCGTCGATGAACAGAATCGCCCGATGTTCAAATCGGGCAGTTCCGAGCTGGAAGACTTCGCGCATGGCATTTTGCAAGAAATTGCCCAGCTGCTTAATGAAGTGCCGAATGCCGTTTCGCTCTCGGGGCATACTGACAGTAGTAAATTTGCTGGTGGAGCCGCGGGGTTTACCAATTGGGAGCTCTCTTCCGAGCGGGCGAATGCTTCACGGCGCGAACTGATTTTAGGCGGGCTGGATCCGGGCAAGATTTTGCGGGTCAATGGTTTTGGCGATGTTATTCCGCTCGATAAAGACAATATCTACAACCCAATCAATCGCCGAATCAGCATTGTAGTGCTCAATAAAGAAGCTGAAACAGATATACGCGAGCAAGCTGGCGAGCAAGAGGCCCAGCCTGTAGAGCCTGCGCCTGCTCCAGCTGAATAAGTGCGCCAACAGAATAAGTGCAGTCCCATGTTTGCCAAACCCGCCCGTTTGTTCTTGCTGATTCAAGCAGTCGCTGTCATCCCTTTGTTGGCGGGTCTGTATTTTCAATGGCCCTTACCGATTTCAATCGGCCTGGCAGCGGTGGCCGCTTTTACGCTGGCGCGCGTTTGGCATGAGGAAGCCTGGTGGCCGTGGATTCATCTGGCTTTTTTACCTGCTGTATTTATCACCACGCAATTGCAGATTGATAGTTACTGGTTTTTGCTCGCTTTTATTTTGACCTGGTTGATCTTCGGCCGGATTTCAGCGTCCAGAGTGCCCTTGTTTTTATCCGAGCAGCAAGCGTTGGAAGCACTGGCGCAGATCATCCCGCCCGGGCAGCGCTTTCTCGATGTAGGAGCAGGGACCGGCCGGGTGCTGGCGTATCTGGCGCAGCATAGGCCGGATTTGCAATTATCTGGCGTCGAAATGGCACTGCTGCCCTGGCTGATGGGGCGATGCACGTTGGGTTCGCGTATTGGCTGG
Source organism: Chitinibacter sp. FCG-7 (assembly GCF_040047665.1). Taxonomy (NCBI): domain Bacteria; kingdom Pseudomonadati; phylum Pseudomonadota; class Betaproteobacteria; order Neisseriales; family Chitinibacteraceae; genus Chitinibacter; species Chitinibacter mangrovi. Next base: position 127,903 of record NZ_CP157355.1, on the reverse strand, counting down.
CTGCGTGCCGATTACCAGACGCTTGATTTTGCCGACTACGATTGCATTTACGCCTATCTCTCGCCTGCAGCAATGCCGGATTTATGGCGCAAGGCCAGGGCCGAAATGAAAGAAGGCGCGATTTTGATCAGCAATAGTTTTGCGATCGATGAGCAAGAACCCACGCAAACCCTACCATTGCACGACTGGAAAAACGGGAAGTTACTGATATGGCAGATGTAGCCACCGGATATCAAGCCTGGCTGAACAAGCCCTTGCCGATTTTGCAGGCCTCGCGCAACCAGATCATCCATATGGTGCGCCGTGCGGACAAGATTAAACCGGCTGAAATCGCCGAAGTGGTATTGCAAGATCCTTTGCTGGCCGCCCAGTTGCTGCGCACGGTCAATCATCGGAATAAAACGGCGCTGACCGCCGATATTGCGGCGATTGAAAGCGCTATTTTGCTCATTGGCGTTGTCCCGTTTCTCGATCGCTTTGCCAGGCATGCCACGGTCGAAAGTGTCATGCTGCCTGCTTTGCAGCAGGAATATTCGCAACTGCTAAAGTGGGTTTTTCAGGCCCGGGTTCAGCGCAAGCTGGCGCATGAATTGGCCACCCAGCGCTATGACTCCAAAGTGGATGTGGTGCAGATTGCGGCCTTGCTCCAGCCCTTGCAGCAAATTTTGCCCTTGCTGGCGCGTGCGCCAGCCATAGGAATTGCGGGTACAGGCATTAATGTTAGCCAGCTCTTGCAGGCCTGGCAGTACCCGGTGGCTGTTACCGAATTGCTGGGCATTATGGCCGAGCCAACGCCGCGCTACGCTTTGCATAAAGCCTTGCTTGCTGCGGTAGAGCTACTTGAGCAGGGCTGGTGGCAGCCGCAATTACACAGCCATTTGCAGACCATGGCATTGATTCTGGGGCAGGAAGTCGGCGATGTCTGGCGCACCTTGACCAAATATTTATTGCGCCTGACCCGGCAACTGGGCGAGCAGGGGCCTTTTTTCAGCCCGGCGCGCTGGTTGGTGATGCAGCCTGGCGACTGGCCTGTTCCGGTGGTGAAAAAAGCGGCTTCTGCAGTGGCCGAGCCAGAAGAAGTGGAAAAAGACATCCTAGTTGAAAGAATGCAGGCGCTGCATTTGGCAGGTATTCAGGGCGCACCCACCAATCAGGTGATGTCGCTGACGATCAAGGCCATTGCCGACGGGCTGGGCATGCAGCGTATTGTCTTTGCCCTGTTTATGGCCGGTGAAAATACCTTGCGCTCGCGCTATGTGCAGGGCCGCGATACCGATGCACTGCGCAAAATGGTGATTTCGCTGCAGGAGATGCATCTCTTTACCCGCTTGTTGCAAAAGCCCAGCAGCATCTGGCTGAATGCAGGTAATGCCGCGCAATACCGGCCACTCTTACCCAGCGAGTTTCGCGAGCAGGTATTGGCCGATGGCTTTTGCGCGATGTCGATTTTTGTCGCCGACAAACCGCTGGGTATTCTGTACGCCGATCCGGGCAGCACAGGTCAGGTTTCCGACTATCAATATCAGCATTTCAAGCAAATCAGCACCCTCACCAGCCGCGCTTTGGCGCATAATGCCCGCCATCATAAATAAGCCTGCCTAGCTCTAGCTTCGTAGATCGTACCAAGGTACTTTCAATACTGGGTCTAGAAGCGGTGGCGCTAGGCCAGCTTATTTGCACATCGGATTACCGCACATCGGGCACTATGGAAACACTCACTTCTTCGCAAAATTCTCAATACAAACTCGCACTGAAACTCAGCCAGTCCCGGCGCGAACGCAGCAAATCCGGGCTGACTTTGCTTGATGGCGCGCATTTGCTGGCAGCCTGGCTCGACGCTGGTCAGGCGCTGCAAACGGTGTTTGTGACCGCCGCTGGCGCGCAAAAACCGGAAATCACCACACTACTATCGCGCTGTGAATCTCAAGGTGTCAAATGTCTTGTACTGGCTGATGCGCTGTTTGAATCCTTAAGCGAATTGCCCAGCCACAGTGGCATTCTGGCGCTGGTGGCCATACCCGCGCAGCAAGTGCCACGGCACGATGGCCTGTGCCTCTTGCTCGACGGGGTGCAAGACCCCGGCAATGTCGGCGCCATTTTGCGTACCGCCCATGCCGCAGGCGTTGATCAGGTCTGGTTGTCGGCCGCTTGCGCCGATATCTGGTCGCCCAAAGTGCTGCGCGCGGGCATGGGGGCGCAGGTGGTTTTGCCCTGTATTGAAAACGCCGATTTGCCCACGCTGGCGCAGCAATTTCGCGGCAAGATTGCGGCCAGCCTGCTTGATGAGGCGGCGCAGGATTTATACGCCAGCGATTTGCGGGGCGATCTGGCGCTGGTTATGGGCTCGGAAGGTCTTGGTGTTTCGCCGCAGATGGCGCAGCTGGCCGACACTAAAATCCTGATTCCGATGCAGGTGGGGATCGAGTCGCTCAATGTGGGGCACGCCGCAGCGATCTGTCTTTACGAAATCGTGCGCCAACGGCGCTGATATTTTTTCTGTTGGGTATATGTTTGTAGGCTAATTATCAATTGTTCTTTGAGGCAATACCCTGTTGGATATTGTGCAGCGGCGGGTTGCTGAGAGTCTTCACATTGCTGCGTGCATGGCGCTCGCCAAACAGCCGTACGCAGGCATATACCCAATAGGCCAGCAGCACATTCATCCCGTCAGCCCGGCACGCCTGTAGCAGCAATTGATCGGCCGGCCGGCGAAAACGCTGGCGATCCAGATGGCCCTCGCGCATCAGCTGATACAGCGCGTCGTGCAGCAATGAAGCCCGCATAATGCTGGGCAAGTCAGGCATAGGCCCGCTCGCCCCGTCCCAAGCGTAGCGCTCGGCCAGACGCAGCCTGCCATCGCAACTAAGGCAAATAAAGGGCGATTCAATCGGCTGCGGCAACGGCCAGCCCAGATCAAATTCGCAAGGCTGCGCCAGAGTGTAGTGATAATGGCGGCGCGGCTGGTAATAAATCGCTGTCATCCCGGATTACGCCACATTGCGTTCGGCAATCGCTTCATGCCAGTAGTTGATATTGCTCTCGGTAATCGCCTGATAATCATTGATCAGGCTTTGCAGTGCGTCCTCTTCAATGCGCTGCAGATCCGCCGACAGATACACCAGCCGGTCACGCAATCCCTTAAGCCGCAAGTGAATCGCATTATTGCGCATCCAGTATTCTTCTATATTCAAAAAGCTGGCAATCCCGCCCAGCAAAGTCATGATCGCGCCCAGTACCAGCGCAATATTTTTGGCATACGGCAGCAAAATCGCCGCATCTAGCCCCAGCACCACCGTGGACGCCGCCGCCAGCGCCAGCATGGAAAACTTCAGTACATAAGTCGTGCGCTTAAGACGCCGACTTTTTCGCTCCGAATAGCTCTGGTGCTTGAGAATTTTTGACAATAAAAACCGCACCCGCATATCGGGATGCTGCTGCTGGATATTCAGAGTAATGTCGCGATCCATCATCGTTCAGGCGTACGGGAAAACCGCATCATACCAGCCTGCTAGGTGTGAGGATGGTTACGCGCCGATGTCGTCTCATGTGCGCAACTTGTCAGAAAGTATGGGGTTGCCTAGCACTGCATTGGCGACGCGGAACGGCCGCCCTTGCAGTGCTTGTTGTTCTCATTACTGATAACTCAGTTCTCCCGCCTTACCCCAGAACACCCGATACGAATAAATCGTGTAGCCGATGATGGTGGGGAGTACCAGTGCTGCGCCAAAGAACATGATCTGTAATGCCTCGGTGCTGCTGGCAGCTTGCCAGATGGTGAGCTGGTCAATCACCAAATGCGGGAAGATGCTGTAGACCAAGCCAAAGAACGACAGCAGCACAATGCTGACGGTGGCGGCGAAGGGGATCCAGCAGAAGTTATCATTGCCGTTGCGCTGACGTTGCGCAAGTTTCGGCAGCGAATAGGCGATCACGCCAAATAGCGCGGCGCTCATGATCGGCACGGGCGCGAGTAGGAAGACATTGGGCAGAGAAAACCACAAATCAAATACGCGTGGGCTGACCCACGGTGTGGCAATCGACACTAGCACCGCCGCCAAGGCAGCAAACCACACGCTGCGTTGTGCCCAGACGACTGCGCGTTGTTGCAGCGCGCCGGTCGATTTCATAATCAGCCAGCTCGCGCCGATCAGCGCATACGCAGCGACCAAGCTCGCACCCACCAGCAGCGCAAAGCCCCACGCGCCCCAGCCGGGAGCGAAGCCGGTGAGGTAACGCCCCAGCATCACGCCTTGCGAAACAGTCGCCAGTAGCGAGCCGACAAAAAAGAGTCGATTCCACAGTGGCTGGTGATGCGCTTGCGCTTTGACGCGAAAATCAAACGCCACGCCGCGCAAAATCAGCCCCAGCAGCATCAGCGCCACCGGCAGATAGAGCGCCGTGAGAATCACGCCATGCGCCATTGGAAAAGCCACCAGCAGCAGGCCGACGCCGAGCACCAGCCAGGTCTCGTTGGCATCCCAGAAGGGGCCAATGGCGGCGATCATTTTGTCTTTTTCGTGGGTATTGCTCTCTAGCTCAAGCAAAATGCCGACGCCAAGGTCATACCCGTCGAGGATGACATAGGCGAACATCGAGATCACCATTAGCGCGGCAAAAATTACGGGTAGCCAGTAGGCCAGATCAATGGTTGTTAGCATGATTAATGCTCCCCAGCTGGCTGGCCAGCTTTTTTGGCTAGATAAAAGACGACCGAGATATAGGACGCCAGCAAGAATACATACAGCGCCAGATACATCAGCAAGGTGCTTAGCACCATACCGCTGGGCACACTGGATATTGCATCGGCGGTTTTCAGCACACCTTGCACCAGCCACGGCTGGCGGCCGATTTCGGTGACATACCAACCGGCCACGGTGGCAATCCAGCCGCTAAAGGTCATGCCGATCAGCAGTTTGCCCACCAGTGGCTGTGGTTCGCCATTGCGACGTATCTGCCACGCGGCCAGCCAGCTCGCCAGCAGCATCAACATACCCACCCCCACCATTACGCGGAAGGCCCAGAATACTTTGGCGACGGGCGGGTGCTCGGCAAACTCGTTCAGCCCTTTGATTTCGCCCTCCAGTTCGTGCGTCAGAATCAGGCTGGCGACTTTGGGAATGCTGATGGCGTAGTCATTGCTGCGCGTATCGCTATTGGGCAGTGCAAACAGCAGCAGCGGCGCGCCGCGCTCGGTTTCCCATACACCTTCAATGGCCGCCAGTTTGGCAGGCTGATGTTGCAGAGTGTTCAAGCCATGCATATCGCCAACCAAGATTTGCAGCGGAATCAGCGTGGCGGCCAGAAAAACGCCGGTTTTCAGCGCCGCCTGCACGCCTGCCTGGCGCTGGCCTTTGAGCCATTGAAACGCCGAGATGCCGGCAATCAGAAACGCTACGGTCAGGCCAGAGGCGAGTAGCATATGCGTGAGGCGATACGGCATAGACGGGTTGAAAATCACCGCCAGCCAGCTGGTAACGTGCGCCTGGCCATTGATCATTTCAAAGCCGGTTGGCGTTTGCATCCAGGAATTGAGCACAATAATCCAGAATGCCGACAGCGTCGTGCCGCCAGCGACCAGCACGGTGGCCAGTGTGTGCATCCGGTTGCTCACCTTTTTCTGGCCGAACAGCATAATGCCAAGAAAGGTCGCCTCAAGGAAAAACGCGGTCAGCACTTCATAGGCCAAGAGCGGCCCGGCAATATTGCCCACCGTTTTCATATAGCCGGGCCAGTTGGTTCCGAACTGAAAACTCATCGTAATGCCGCTGACCACGCCCAGCGCAAAGGTCAGCGCAAAAATTTTCACCCAGAAGCCATACGCTGCCATCCATTTCTCGTCACCCGTGGCGTTAAAGCGCAGCTTGAAAAACAGCAGCACCCAGCCCATGGCAATGCTGATGGTCGGGAATAAAATATGAAAGGTGATATTGGCGGCAAACTGAATGCGCGCCAGCACGACAGGGTCAAGTAGGGTTAAAGCATCGGGCGACATGATTAGTCCTTGCTCTCTGGGCTGTTACTGGAATCGGTACCGCCCAGAAAAGCGGGCAGCTTTTGCTTGAGTTCGAGAAATTTCTGCACCTGCGCGCCCAGCTTCATCAGCTTTTGCAAGGTTTCGACGTCCAGGCGCTGAATATCGCTAAACCAGCTGGTGGTCAAATCGATCAGATCGTGCATTTGCGCCATCCGCGCTTGGGCGTGTTTGTCGGCGTCGTTGCTAGGCGTTTCGAGCAATGCGCCGCGCAGCATGGTCAGCGTCGGGTCGACTTCGCGTTTTTTGCGCTCTTCGGCCAGCGTTTGAAAAATCACCCACACATCGTCGGGCGTTGAATAGTATTCGCGCCGATCACCCGGCAGGTGCTGCAGTTTCACTAGTCGCCACGACACCAGCTCTTTCAGTCCCATCGAGATATTCGAGCGCGAAAAGCCCAGTGCTTCGGCCATTTCATCGGCGTTCAGCGGCTTTTCGCTGACAAACAGCAGCGCATACATCTGGCCAACGGTGCGGTTAATGCCCCAATGGCTGCCCATTTCGCCAAAGTGCAGCACAAAAGATTGAATCAGTGGTGTGAGGTTCATGGAGGTTTTGAATTTTCAGTAATTTATGAAATTTGATATGGATCATATTCTTACTACTGATGGCCCGCAATGGGCAGGGCTGATTGTATTTGGCTATGTGCTCGATAGAGAAAACCTAAATCGTTGACTATGTCCTGTGTCATATTCAAGACAGGTATCGGCGCGGGCTTTGGGCTACAATGCGCGCCAGCAATGGTGAGGTAGCGCGAAAGTATGACTTTCGGCACCTTTAAACGGGAAACAGGTGAAAAACCTGTACTGCCCCTGCAACGGTAAGTCAGTCAAGATCATTCCTGCGTGTATTAGGCGCAGCCACTGTTTCGGCCTATTTAAGGCGGTGAGATGGGAAGGCGAATGATCGGCCAAATTAGCACCACTTAGCGGTGCCGCTTTGGCCACTGATCAGTCCGGATACCGGCCTTGCTCGTCAGCGCCTGCCTATGGGTGCGTGGCGGATTCCTGCGGCAGGGTGACCGTGGCGACAGATCCGGTGGCCGCACGGCCTGCCTGCTGTTTCCTTTTTCATCGAGTCTCCTGCCGTTTTATTGATGCAATACACTGAGGGTGTATTGCCGGAGGCTCTAATGAATACGCGTTTTTCCAAGCTATACCTGCTCTGTTTGTCGGCTCTTTCGGCCATGGCGCATGCCGAAATCACTCAGCTCGACGAAATTGTTGTCACCGCAGCCCGCATTGCGCAGCCCGCCCGTGAAGTCGTGGGCGATGTCACTGTGATCGAGCGTGCGCAGATTGAAACCCAAGCCAGCGCCAGCCTGCCCGAATTGCTGGCCAGACAGCCCGGTTTGCAAATGATGAGTAACGGCGGCGCGGGCAAAAATATGGCCGTGTTTATCCGGGGTGCCAACTCCAGCCAGACCGTGGTGCTGATCGACGGCGTGCGCTATGGCTCGGCTACTTCGGGCGGCGCTGCACTGCAGCATATTCCGCTGGCACAAGTAGACCGGATCGAGATTCTGCGCGGCCCGGCGGCCAGCTTGTACGGTGCTGACGCCATCGGCGGCGTGATCCAGATTTTCACCAAGCGCGGCGGCAAAGGCTTTACGCCGAGTATTGCCGTGGGCTATGGCACGCAAAACAGCGTTGAAGCCAGCGCCAGCCTCTCTGGCGGCAACGAGCAAACGCGCTTCTCAATTGGTTTGGCACACAGCAAAACCGACGGCGAGAGCGCGCTGGTCTTGCCCAAATACCAGAAATTCAATGCCGACGACGACGGCTATGAAAATAACAGCCTGTCATTGAGCGCCAGCCATCAGCTCAATGCCGCCCATGCCTTTGGCGCCAGCCTGCTGTACGCCAAAGTGGCCAATCAGTACGACAACACCTCAACCAGCAAATATTACAATTACCGCGATCACGGCACCAATCTGGCCGCCAGCGTCTGGAGCGAGCATCAGTTGACCGACGCCTGGCAGAGCAAACTGCTGGCCGGTAGCAGTATCGACGACAGCTACAGCTATCAGCCGCCTAGCGCTTGGGCGCAGGAAGAGAGCCGCTTTAAAACGCGGCAAACCCAGTTTTCATGGCAGAACAATCTGCAGGCTGGCCCCGGCGTGCTGACGCTGGCGCTGGAAACGCTGGCGCAAGATGTCTCGGGCACGACCAAATATGACGTGACGCAGCGCCGCATCAATAGTGTGCTGGGCGGCTATCTGGCCAATCTGGGCGCGGTAACGCTGCAAGCCAATATGCGCAGCGATGACAATTCGCAATTCGGTCGCCAGACCACCGGCACGCTGGGCGCGTCATGGCAGGTGAATCACGGCCTGCAGCTGGGCGGCAGCTACGGCACGGGCTATCAGGCACCGACTTTTAATCAGCTGTACTACCCCGGCTGGAGCAATCCGTATCTGAAGCCGCAGGAATCGGCTGGTGGCGAATTGTTTGCCCGTTACCAGACCAACAACCTGCAGCTGGGCGCCACGCTGTATCGCAATCAGGTGAAAAATTTCATCCTGAACCAGAAAAACGCGGTTTCAAACGTTGATAAGGTCAAGCTCTCCGGCCTGACGCTGACGGCCGACTGGGCCAGCAACGGTCTTGAGGCAGGCTTGAGCTTTGACTATCTGGATGCGCTGGATCAGAAAGCCGATCGCCAGCTTGAGCTGCGTGCGCGTCAGAGTGGCCTGATTTACGCGGGCTTCAGCCAGTCGGCGTGGCGGGTGCGCGCCGAGGTTCAGCTGCAAGGCCAGCGTTATGACGATGTGTACGGCGTGGGTCGTGTCACTTTGGGCGGCTATGCGCTGACCAATCTGCTGGCCGAATACCAGCTCAGCAAAGACTGGACTGTTGCTGCACGGGTCAACAATGTCTTTGATAAAGCGTACACGCAGGTGCACGACTATGGCACTTTGGGCGTGAACGGCATGCTCAATGTACGCTGGTCGCCCAAGTAAACCATGCTGCTGCACTCGCCACTGATACTGCTGCTGGCGCTGGCCTTCGGGTTGGCGCTGGAGTGGTGCGTCGGCGAGCCGCGCCGTTTTCACCCACTGGTGGGTTTTGGCCGGTGGGCAAAATGGCTGGAACAGCGCCTAAATCCTCCCTGCCGATACAATACGGTGACGGGTATTGCCATGGGGGCTCTGTCTGTACTGCTCTTGCTGGCAATACCCTGTGGTTTGTATTGGGGTATCCATGCTCTGTACTTGCAGTATGTTCAGCCGCATTTACTCGGCAGCGAGACTGCTACCTTGAGCGCCAATTTAATCAGTCTCGTGCTGCTCAATGGCGCGGCGCTGTGGTTTGCGCTGGGGGCCAATAGCCTGCTGGTGCATGTGCGCGCGATTGCGACGCCACTGCTCGCCAATGATTTACCCGCTGCGCGCATCGCGCTGAGCATGATTGTGAGCCGCGATTGCAGCCAGCTCAGTGACACCGAGATCGCCAAAGGCGCGATCGAGTCCAATCTGGAAAACGGCGCGGATGCGATTTTTTCCACCTTATTCTGGTTTGTGCTGCTCGGCGGTGTGGGCGCAATTTTGCATCGACTGGCCAATACTCTCGACGCCATGTGGGGTTATCGCACGCCACGCTTGAATTGTTTTGGCCGCTGCGCCGCGCGGCTTGATGATGTGCTCAATTTTATTCCGGCGCGATTAACCGCTTTGTCCTACACCGTGCTAGGCCAGACTCGCACGGCATGGCAATGCTGGTGCAGTCAGGCGCCACGCTGGGATAGCCCGAATGCCGGGCCAGTGATGGCCGCCGGGGCGGGCGCATTAGGCATTACGCTGGGTGGCAATGCCATGTATCACGGGCAGATTGAGCAACGCACCGCGCTGGGCGCCGGGCCTGCACCGCAAGCAGCCGATATTGCCCGTAGCATCGTGCTGGTGAAAAAAACGCTGGCCTTGTGGCTGCTATCTTGCGTAGCCTTGCTGCTCATCGCCCATGCGATCAGCTGATGGAAAGGGAAATTCATGCATAGCGCACCACGACACGGCGGCAATTTACGCACTTTGATGGCCAATTTTGGCGGCACACTGGCCGACTGGATCGACTGCTCGACCGGCATCGCGCCATATAGCTACCCGCTGCCCAGCATGCCCGTTGAAGTGGCGCAGCGCCTGCCACACCCGAGCGCCGAGTTTGAAGACGTCGTCGCCAGCTATTACGGTAGCAGCGCATTTTTGCCGGTCGCTGGCTCGCAAGCGGCGATTGCTTCATTACCGATGTTGCGCCGCGCAGGCAAAGTCGGCGTGCTGCGCACCTCATACGCCGAGCACGCCTGGCGCTGGCAATTGGCCGGGCATACGGTGATCACGCTCAACCCGGATGAAATTGCATACGCCGCGCAGCATCTGGATGTGCTGGTGCTGGTGAATCCGAATAATCCCGATGGCCTGATCTGGTCACGCGAGACTTTATTGGCCTTGCACCAAACCTTGGCCGCGCGCGGTGGCTGGTTGATGATCGACGAAGCCTTTATCGATGCAATTGATGGCTCAGGAGCGAACAGCTTGTGCGCAGATGCTGAGCGGGAGGGGCTGATTGTGCTGCGCTCGGTGGGCAAATTTTTTGGCCTCGCTGGGGTGCGGCTTGGCTTTGTCTTTGCGCAAGCCGCGCTGCGTGAACGATTGGCGCAGCAGATCGGGCCGTGGAATGTCAGCGGCCCGGCGCTGTGGGCGGGGCAATTGGCGTTGGCCGAGCGCTGCTGGCAAGCGGCGCAACGCGAGCGTCTGGCCGCCGATGGCACCTGGCTGGCCGCTTTGCTCACCGATGTCGGCTTGCCGCCACGCGGTAGCCATCCGTTGATGCAGTTTTGCCCAGTGAAAAATATCGATCAATGGGGGTATGCGCTGGCGTGCAATAGAATATATGCCCGCCCATTCAATACCCTTGATATTGGTATTGATGCCATTCGCTTTGGCGCGCTTGCAGTTGAGCAACGCACGACGTTTGAACAACGCCTGCGCTTTGCCGCCAGGCAGGTCGCCTAAATCACAAGGAAGTGTCAATGAAAGGCCCGCAACGTATTGCCTGTTTGAGTAGTGAAACCGTCGAAGTGCTGTATGCGTTGGGGCAGCAGCATCGCATCGCTGGCATCACCGCCTTTGCGCGCCATCCGGTGGGCGTGACCAAAAATCACCCGATTATTTGCGGCTTTTCAAGCGCCAAAGCCGAGAAAATCTTCGCCGTTGAGCCCGATCTGATTCTGGCGTATTCAAGCTTGCAGGGCGAGATGGTCAAAGAGTGCATTCTGGCCGGTTTTGAGGTGTATTTTTTCAATCAGAAATCCATCGCTGGCATTTTCAATATGATCAGCACGCTGGGCTTGCTTCTTGATTGCAGCGAGCGCGCGCAAGCTTTGATCGCCGAGCTGCAAAGCCAGCTCGACGCAGTGCGCGAGATTGCCGCAACATTCACGCACCGCCCCAAAGTGTATTTCGAAGAATGGCATACGCCGCTGTATACCGGCATCCGCTGGGTCTCCGAACTGATTGCCATTGCGGGCGGGATTAATGTCTTTGATGATATTTCACACGCACCGCGTGCCAAAGATCGCACTGTGACGCCTGAACAAGTAATCGCCGCCGCGCCGGAGCTGATTCTGGGTAGCTGGTGCGGGCAGAAGTTTGACACGCAAGCCGTGCTGCAACGCGAAGGCTGGCAAGCTATTCCCGCCATCGCGCAGCGCCAGGTTTTTGAAATCGCCAGCGAAGATCTGCTGGTGCCCGGCATCACCGCGATTACGCGGGGGCTGCCGCTGATCCAGTCATTTATCCAAACGTATAACCGGAATGTAATGCTATGAGCCAAGAAACCACCCGCAACGAACGCCATGCCGCGCGCATGGCACGCAAAAAAGCCATTATCGACGCCCATATCGCCGAGGCCAATATCGACACCGGCATTATGATTTTGCTCACCGGCAATGGCAAGGGTAAATCATCGTCGGCCTTTGGCATGGTCGCGCGCAGCATTGGCCACGGCATGAAAGTGGGCGTCGTGCAATTTATCAAAAACCGCACCGACACCGGCGAAGAAGCCTTGCTGGGCAAGTACTGCGACTGGCATGTAATGGGCGACGGGTTTACGTGGGAAACGCAAAACTTTGAAGCCGACAAAGCCAAATCGGAACAAGCCTGGGCGCTGGCTGCCAGCATGCTCAATGATCCTTCCTACGACGTGGTCGTACTCGACGAGCTGACCTATTGCCTGTCCTACGGCTATCTGGACAAAGCCACCATCGTGCGCGATCTAGAATCGCGCCCCGAAATGCAACACGTCGTCGTCACCGGCCGCGCGGCAGTAAGCGAATTGCGCGAGATTGCCGACACGATTACCGAATTGAACGACGAAAAGCACGCTTACAAGTCTGGCATTCGTGCTCAAAAAGGTTTGGAGTGGTGAGAATACACTTCAATTCGAAGTGCGCTGGCTGATTTGGGGCTTCCTCTCCCGTGTAGCGAAAACCGCAGCAAGGAGAGAGACAAACAGTTTCATCGTTTGGCTCGCGACGCGGCAAGGGCAGCGCGGAGCGCTTTTCGCCCGGGTCGCCTTTCTTTGCTTCCTTTCTTTGGCGAAGCAAAGAAAGGAAGTCCACGTCGCGGATTGCGACTGAAAATAGCTGTGCCAAAGGCACTTAAATAGCCGCAAAGGTCGTGGGCGAATTCGCTGGATGTGCAGATCGTTACGCAACACGGTGTGGCGGTGAAGTTTCGCGGGTATTATGTGATCCACGATTAACATAAAAGTGATGAGAAATGAGCAAACTAAATCCGAAGTTTGAATTCAAATTTGAACCAGAAAATAATCACCAAAGAATTGCGGTATTGATTGATGCCGATAATGCGCAAGCCAAATTGGTTAGGCCAATTTTGGCTGAAATTGGTAAATTTGGTGTTGCTACTGTAAAGCGAATTTACGGAGACTTTACAAAACCGAATTTGAACTCTTGGAAAACTGTTCTCTTGGAACATTCGATTTTACCTATGCAGCAATATGCATACACAACAGGTAAAAATGCCACTGATAGTGCATTAATTATTGACGCCATGGATCTGCTGCATACAGGGCGATTTGATGCGTTTTGTCTTGTTTCTAGTGATAGTGATTTTACAAGGCTAGCGGCAAGAATTCGTGAGTCAGGTCTGACAGTATATGGAATTGGACGTGCAACAACTCCGACACCATTCAAGGCAGCATGCGACAAGTTTATTGAGACTGATTACTTAGCTGCGGATACAGATGCTGAGGTTGATTTGTCTAAAGACGTTAAGGCTGTAGATAAGCCACCATTAAAGAAAGAGCAAGTTAATGTTAAAGAAGAAATAGTTCCTGCTCTGCCGGTTCCTGTCCAAATAAATCCAGATATTGTTGCTTTGCTTAAATCTGCAGTCGATGAAATTTCAGATGATCAAGGGTTTACACGTGTGTCCGATATTGGTTCATATCTAACACGCCAGCAACCTGATTTTGATTCACGTAAATATGGACATAAAAAACTAAGTGATTTAATTAAAGCTCATGCAAGTAAATTTTTAATTGAAGAGCGTGAGATTAGAGTTGGAAGCCCAAAAGTCTTATACGTAAAAAATAAAGGAAAGTAATTGGCAACGGTACTTCTTATCGCCGCCCCTTCATCGGGCTCGGGCAAAACTACCATCACCGCCGGTCTGGCGTGGCTCTATCGCCGCCAAGGCAAGCGCGTCAAAGTGTTTAAATGCGGGCCGGATTTTCTGGACCCGCTATTGCTGGGTTTTGCCAGCGGTTCGCCCGTTGATAACCTCGATTTATGGTTGGTCGGCGAGGATTTGTGTCGCCAGATGCTGGCGCAAGCGGCGCGCGATTACGATGTGGTCTTGATCGAATCGGTGATGGGCTTGTTTGATGGCGAACCAAGCACGGCTGATCTGGCGGTGAAGTTTGGCCTGCCGGTGCTGGCGGTGATCGACGCGGGCGCAATGGCGCAGACCTTTGGCGCGCTGGCGTTTGGCCTAGCGCATTACCGCGCCGATTTGCCGTTTTATGGCGTGCTGGCCAATAAAGTGGCGGGTGAACGCCATGCGCAGATGCTGCAAGAGTCAATACAGCCCCAGAGCAAGGAACGCGAGGCCGCGTTGCGAGCCGTTTGCGGGCAAGAAAAATCCGCAGCGAAAAGCGAGATAGTACAAGACGTACAGCGAGGTTTGAGCGAGGATTTGACGTCGCCAGCGAATGGTGCAGTAGCGGGATCGCGTTCCATTTGGATGGGTTGGGTCGGGAGAGTCGAACCGCTACCCGAGCGCCACCTTGGCTTGGCGCTGCCCGAAGAAATCCCTGATTTGGCGGCCAAGCTTGATGCAATTGCCGACGCACTGGCGAGCCAGCCGATTGCTAACTTAAGCAAAACGATAGCACTTGCCGTGCCTGCGCAAACCGAAATCAAGCCCCTGCTGGCAGGCAAGCGCATTGCCATCGCATGCGACGCGGCGTTTTGCTTTATTTACCCGGCCAATTTACGTTGCCTTGAATTGCTCGGTGCTGAGCTGGTTTTCTTCTCGCCAGTGGCGCACGAAGCCTTGCCCGAGTGCGACGCGATTTACTTGCCTGGTGGCTACCCTGAGTTGTATGCCGATACGCTCGCTGCATACCCGAGTATTCGCGCCGACTTGGCCGCGCATCTGGCTGCGAGCAAGCCAATCTGGGCTGAATGCGGCGGGATGCTGGCACTGGGCGAGTCGCTGACTTTGGTCGATGGCAGTGTCAAACCGATGTGGGGCTTGCTGCCCGCGCGCGCCACCATGCAAGCGCGCTTGGCCGCGCTGGGCTCGCAAAGCATGAACTTCGGATCAGGCTGCGACGGTGAGATTCGCGGCCATACCTTCCATTATTCGACCTTAGCCACTGAAATAAATCCTGTGGGGTATGGCTCGCCATGCCGCTTGGGGTCTAGTGGTGAAGCACTATACAAGTATGGGTATATTCGGGCTTCGTATATCCACGCTTGGTTTATGAGTAATCCGGTGGCGACTGCCGCCCTGTTTGGAGTTGCTGTATGAAGTTGTCCCATATTTTTGCTGCTGGTGTACTGCTGGCCAGCGCCGCCGCGCAGGCCACGATCACCGTCAAAGACGACGTTGGCAACACGATCACCTTGGCGCAGCCCGCCAAGCGCATCATTAGCTTGGCGCCGCATGTGACCGAAGATCTATTCGCCATTGGTGCGGGCAAGCTGATTGTCGGCGCGGTGAACTACAGCGATTACCCGCCCGAGGCGAATAAAATCGAGCGCATCGGCGGCTACAACGGTTTTGATCTGGAGCGCATCCGTGCGCTCAAGCCCGACTTGATTATCGGCTGGGCTACGGGCAACCCCGAGCGCCAGCTTGATCAGATCAAGGGTTTGGGCTTTCCGGTGTTTCTGACTTTTTCCAAAAAAATGGCCGATGTGCCAACCGTGCTGGAGCGCATGGGCGAGATGACCGCGCTGCAGCTGAGCGCCAATAAAGCGGCCATGCGCTATCGCGAGCAATTGGCGCAACTGGAAAAAAACTACGCCGGACGCAAGCCGGTGCGCGTGTTCTACCAGATCTGGGATAGACCGCTGATGACGATTAATAACACGCAAATCATCTCGGACGTGATGCGCATTTGCGGCGGTGTGAACGTGTTTGGCACGCAAAGCGATTTGACGCCCAAAGTCGATGTGGAGGCCGTATTGGCCGCCAACCCCGATGTGATCATGACCAGCGGCGAGCCCGGCATGAAAACCGATTGGCTGGCTCCGTGGAAGAAATGGAAAAACCTCAAAGCCGCGCAGAAAAACCAGTTTTATATTCTGCCGAAAGACAGCGTGAATCGCATGGGGCCACGTTTGGTTGACGGTGGCAAAGCGATGTGCGAAGCGCTGGACAAGGCGCGGCAATGAGCGCAGCGAATTCATCAGTAGTCAGCTCCGCCCGATTAACGCCCGGCAAAGTGGCTGCCACCATGGGCGTACTTGCGCTCTTGCTGCTGCTCGCGGTGGCCGCCAGCCTGTGTTTTGGCTCGACCAATTATCGCCCGTGGCAACTCTGGGGTAGCGCCGATGAAGCCGCGCTGGCGCGCGATGTGGTGCTTGAGCTGCGCCTGCCGCGCACATTCGCGGCGATTGCCGTCGGCGGCTTGCTCGCGCTGGCGGGTACGCTACAACAAGTGCTGTTGCGCAACCCGCTGGCCGACCCCTACATCCTGGGTACTTCCGGCGGCGCCAGTGTGGGTGCGCTGTTGGCGCTATTACTGGGGGTGGGTACTTTGGGTGTCAATCTGGCGGCGGGCAGTGGTGCGCTGATCAGTATCATCATCGTATTTCTGCTGGCAGGCAGCGATCACTCCAGTACGCAAACTCGTTTGCTGCTGACTGGCGTGGCGCTGGCGGCATTTTGCGGCGCGCTGTCGTCTTTGCTGCTGAGCATGGCGCCTGATGGCTTGCTGCGTGGCATGATTTTCTGGCTGATGGGCGATCTGGCGGGCGCGCACTGGCACAGTGCTTTGGCCCTGCTGGCGATATTGCTGTTATTGCTTTGGCCCTTGGCGCGGGAGCTTAACATCATGGGTATGAGCTCGGAGGCTGCGTATTCATTAGGCTTAAACCATCATACCCTGCGCTGGATTTTATATTTTGCCGCCGCGCTGGCGTGTGCGCTGGCGGTGACGACCGCTGGCATGATCGGCTTTGTTGGCCTGATTGTGCCGCACGCGCTGCGGCTGATGATCGGGCAGGATTTGCGTTTGCTCTTGCCTGCGGCGGCATTGGCGGGCGGCATTGTGCTGCTGCTGGCCGATATTCTGGCGCGCACACTGATTGCGCCGCAGCAATTGCCAGTTGGTGTCGTGATGGCGCTGCTCGGCGTGCCGGTGTTTCTATATTTACTGTCGCACCGAGGTCGCCGATGAGTTTAATGCAAGTACAAAATCTCAGCCTTCAGCAGGGCGAGCGGCTGTTAATCGACGATTTAAGCTTTGAGATCAACTCGGGCGAGGCGTGGATTGTGCTTGGCGAAAACGGCTGCGGCAAAAGCACGCTGCTTGCAGCCTTGGCTGGCTGGTTTAAGCCGCTGCACGGACAAATACTGCTCAACGGCCAACCCTTGACTGAAGTTGCGCCTGCGCAGCGCGCCAAGTCTGTGGCGTGGCAAACGCAGCACGACGAATGCCCGTTTCCGCTGACCGTACTGGAAAAAACACTCACCGGCCGCCACCCGCACCTGAGCCGCTGGCAATGGGAAAGCGCTGCCGATCTGGCGCTGGCGCGCGAGCAATTGACGCTGCTCGATTTGTGCGGCTTTGACGAGCGCGATCTGGCCAGCCTATCCGGTGGTGAACGCCGCCGTGTCGCGCTGGCCACCGCGCTGACGCAACAAGCGCCGCTGATGCTGCTCGACGAGCCGCTATCGCAGCTCGACCTGCGCCATCAGCAACAAGCCTTGCAAGTGCTGCGCGAAGAGTGCGCCGCTGGCCGCAGTATCGTGATGGTCAGCCACGACCCCAACCACGCCACCCAATTCGCGACGCACGCCTTGCTGCTATTTGGTAATGGACAATGGCAGGCAGGGGTATTGGCTGATGTGCTAAATACAGATTGTCTTAGCAGGCTATACCATCATCCTGTATCTGCAATTGAGCAGGATGGGAAGTGTTGGTTTGTCCCAGTGGGGTGATGGCCAAAAATGTAGGGTGTATTCGACGTGAAGCAGCAATGTGCCTATCTTGGTCTCTACTCAACGTTTGGAGCAGGCCCCTGCGGTAGCTAGCACACCGAGCGCTCAGTTGGTCAAAATAAAAGGCCTTTTGGTATTAAGGCGTTGTATTTCATGGATGGTAATTATGCTGTAGGCTTACGTTTTTTGCTAAAGGAAACTCAGTGGAAATAACACAGTTTACTGCAACTCTTTTTTATTCGGATTCGCCCAAAGTAACAACTCAGGCGCTTATTGAGGCTTGGGGGCTTGAAGGTTACACCTGTGAATTGAGCGAAGAATTTGATCCTCGGCTCGATTTTTTTCGAGGCTTCCGAGGTGGCACCTTTGTTCATTTGCAAAAGCCGAGTCCCATCCAGATCGACGAATTGCCCGATCACTACCCAGAAAATGCACAGACAGATATTGATTTTGACAAAACTTATCTAATCAATCCCAGGGCAGCGCTTGAGGGTTTTCAAGGCTCGCTTTTTCAGTCCGAGCTGTTATTTCGTGTTGTCAAAGATGAAGATCAGCCGCGGGTTGCTCACAATGAATGGGCAGCTGTTTTATTAGGTATTTTCCAGGTGTGCCCGATTAACGCAGTGTGGGCGCACCAAACTGGTGTTCTGATTGGTCGGGAAGATTTGGCAGAATATACCAGCTATGCCAACACCCAATCTGAAGAAGGTGGGCAGTTTGCTCCTTCTCTTGCATTCGGCGTTTTTTGCATTCGAGATGGCAATCTGATCAAAGCGTGGTCTACGGGGCTGGAGCACTTCAGTCACCAGAATCTGTATGTTGAAAACAGCCTGATTACTCCGCAGGAAGCTTGTCAGATTGTGTTTAATGTGGGGTACTCGATTACCGCCAACTGGCGCTTTGAAGTGGGTCAAACCGCCGAAGCTGGTGGTTTTTTTTGCAAAATACAGGCTGCAGAGCTATTTGATGAGGCTGTTCTGCAATTTGTTCCGGTTTAGATCGTCATCGAATGGTAAGGCTATTTCTGTAAGGTTGTGGCATATTTACTGTGCAAGTGCAGCATGTATTGATAAGATGAATTTCAACTTGCATGTCGCATCGCTGACATGGGTCTGAGATTTTCCATTCTTTCCAATCCTGAGGGGCGACAAGATGTCTGAAAAACTGGATTCCGTACTGATCGATGAAACCAAAGATGCACTGAAAGAAACCGCACAGCTGATCGAGGCGGCGGCCAATGCGCAGGGTGAAGAGGCCAAGGTGCTGTATGCCAAAATCGCTGATCGCCTGCGTGGTGCCAAGCACCGTTTGCTCGAGCTTGAAGGCAATGCGCTGGAGAAAGCCAAAGTGGCGGCCAAACAAACCGATGAATATGTGCATAATCATCCGTGGCAGGCGGTCGGAATTGGTGCGGCGGTGGGCTTGCTGGTGGGCTTTCTGGTGGCGCGCCGCTAATGGCTTTGGCTCATTCTTTGCGTGAAGCGGTGGGTGGCTTGATTGCCGCCCGCTTTGCTTTGATCGGCCTGGAGTTGCGCGACGAGGTGGATCGCGCTGCGCTGCTGGCTGGTCTGGCGATAACGGTAGCTTTTGCTGTGCTGATGGCGATGAGCTTTCTGAGTCTGTCGCTGCTATTCGGTTTTTGGGCGTACCGCATCTGGGTGTGTTTGCTGGTGGCGCTGATGTTTGCACTGGTGGGCTGGCTGGCTTGGCGCAAGGCGCGCCAGTTGCTGGAAATGGCCAGTGACCCGTTTGCGCTGACCGCAGCAGAGTTTGCACAGGATAAGCAATTGCTGGAGCTGGCGCTGGCCAAACTCAAATCATCTGGAGCCCCTGATGCTGATTAATCATTCGCGCGAGCAGAAAAAGCTGCATCTGCTGTATCGCTCGCAGCTGCACCGCATGCAGCTAGAAACTGCCTTGCGCGAATCGACACAGCCGCAGGCTGGCGGTGTGTTTGCCCGCTGGCGCTCGGTGTCCACGCTGCTGGCGGTGCTGTCCCATTTATCGCCAACGCTATCGCGGGCGGTCAAAAGCCTGAAGCTGCTTGGGGTCATTATTTCGGTTGCCAGATTGTTGCGCGGCAAATAGCGCAGCAAGAAATCACTGCAAATCCCCGGTTCGGCAGCGCCGAACTGGTCGCGGATGCGTATAATCATGCGACCTAGGGAGTGATTGCTGCATGTACAAGTATCTGGAAGATTTTGTCGGAAATACCCCGCTGGTCAAGCTCAAGCGCTTGCCCGGCCATACCTCGAATACCATTTTGCTCAAGCTTGAAGGCAATAATCCGGCCGGTTCGGTGAAAGATCGTCCCGCATTGTCGATGATTACGCATGCCGAGCGTCGCGGCACCATCAAGCCTGGTGATACGCTGATTGAAGCCACCAGCGGCAATACCGGCATTGCGCTAGCGATGGCTGCGGCCATGATGGGCTACCGCATGGTGCTGTTGCTCCCCAAAAACTCCAGCATCGAGCGCATTCAGACGATGAAAGCCTACGGCGCGCAGGTGATCCTGACCGAGGGGATGGAACAAGCCCGTGACCAGGCCGAAGCGATGGCCAAGGCCGGGCAGGGGCTGATTCTGGACCAGTTTGCCAACCCCGATAATCCGCTGGCGCATTATGAAACCACCGGCCCGGAAATCTGGCGCGATACTGCGGGAACGATTACGCATTTTGTCTCCAGCATGGGCACCACTGGCACGATCATGGGTACGCGCCGCTATCTGAAAGAGCAAAATCCGGCCATTCAGATCGT
This sequence comes from Chitinibacter sp. FCG-7, assembly GCF_040047665.1. Lineage (NCBI taxonomy): Bacteria > Pseudomonadati > Pseudomonadota > Betaproteobacteria > Neisseriales > Chitinibacteraceae > Chitinibacter > Chitinibacter mangrovi. The sequence goes on along the minus strand of NZ_CP157355.1, from coordinate 107,420 downwards.
CGGCGTTCAGCCCGGCGATGGCGCGCAAATTCCGGGTATCCGCAAATGGCCAGCCGAGTATGTGCCCAAAATTTGCGATTTCTCGCTGATTGATCAGGTGCTGGAAGTGGGGCAGGCCGAGGCTGAAGACATGACCCGCCGTCTGGCGCGCGAGGAAGGTATTTTTGCCGGTATTTCATCGGGTGGCGCATTGGCTGCCGCGCTGCACTTATCCAGCACGCTGGAAAACGCGGTGATTGTCAGTATTGTCTGCGATCGGGGCGATCGCTACCTGTCTACCGGGGTGTTTCCCGCATGAGCCCGGCCGCCATTGAATTGCTTGGCCTGCTGGCCGGCACCTTGACGACGATTTCATTTGTGCCGCAAGTCTGGCAGGTGTGGAAAAGCAAATCGGCCAAGGATATTTCGCTGGGCATGTATGCGATATTTGTCGCCGGTGTTGCCATGTGGCTGGGGTATGGGCTGCTAGTCGGCTCTGCACCTGTGTATCTGGCCAATACCGTCACTTTGATTCTGGCCGGTGCGGTGCTAGTGATGAAAGTGATTTTTGATCGCCGCGAGCGGCGTAAACCTGCGCAGGATAAGCAATGACGCCCGTTGACCTGCATTGTCATTCCAATATTTCCGATGGTCTGTTGCCGCCCGACGAAGTCGTTCGCAAGGCGCACGCGCGCGGCTGCCAGCTGTTTGCGCTAACCGATCACGACGACACGCGCGGGCTGGCGTTGGCCAAAGCGACCGCCGACGAGCTGGGCATGGCCTTCATCAATGGCGTTGAAATCTCGGTCAGCTGGGGCAAGCATACATTGCACGTCGTCGGGCTGGGTTTTGACGCCGAAAATCCGGCGCTGCTTGAAGGTTTGGCCTACGTCAGATCAGGCCGAATTGAGCGCGCCGAACGCATGGCGGCGGCGCTGGAAAAACTCGGCATTGAAGGTATTCTGGAAGGCGCACGTCGCCACGCGGACAACCCAGAAATGATCAGCCGCTCGCACTTTGCGCGCTTTCTGATCGAAACGGGCCGCTGCAAAGATATGAAATCGGTGTTCAAAAAATTCATGGTGCGCGGCAAGCCCGGCTTTGTCGAGCACGAATGGGCGCGCTTGCACGATGCGATAGCCTGGATCCGCGGCGCAGGCGGCGTGGCCGTGCTCGCGCATCCGGGGCGTTACGATATGGGCAACGAAACCATGCGCGTGCTGCTGACCGAATTCAAACGCCTTGGCGGTGAAGCGATCGAAGTCGTATCCGGCAGCCACGGCCATGCTGATGTCGGGCGATTTAATCATCTAGCCAAAGAGTTCGGTTATCTGTGTTCGAGCGGCAGCGATTACCACGCCACCGGCGAGGGCGCGCGCGAACCGGGCTTGAATGCCGATTTGCCAATCGGTTGTGAGCCGGTCTGGACGCGCTGGGCGCCCGATTTGAAACCGATTACTGCCGCTACTTAAATCAACAACAGAAGAAACCATGTCGCAATTTTTCTCGATTCACGCCGAAACGCCGCAAGCGCGCTTGATCAAGCAGGCGGCCGATATTATTCGCAGCGGTGGCCTGGTCGTTTACCCGACCGATTCATGCTACGCGCTCGGTTGCTCGCTCGATAATAAGGATGGGCTGGAGCGGATTCGCCGCATTCGCTCGCTCGACGACAAGCATCATTTCACGCTGGCCTGTAGCGATTTGTCGCAATTGGGCAGCTACGCCAAAGTGGATAACCGCACTTTCCGCATGCTCAAGGCGGCGACGCCGGGCAGCTACACCTTTATTTTGCAGGCCACCAAGGAAGTGCCGCGCCGCGTCTGGCATCCGAAAAAGCAGACCGTGGGTCTGCGCGTGCCGGATCATCCGATTGCGCTGGCGCTGCTGGAGGAGTTGGGCGAGCCGATGCTGTCGACCACGCTGCTCTTGCCGGGCGAGGAATACCCGATGACCGACGCGTGGGAGATTCGTGATCGGCTTGAACGCGAGGTCGATCTGGTGATTGAAGGCGGTTATTGCGGCACCGAGCCGACGACGGTGGTCGATTTGTCCGATGATTACCCGCAAGTGCTGCGCGAAGGCAAGGGCGTGTTGACGCCGTTTGGTTTGTAATGGGGTATTGCTCTGTAGATTAGATTTAACATTGCCTACAGAGCAATACCCTGATGATCTTGTTGCTGTGGTTGCGGTCGCTAAAAGGAAAAAATGGAACTCACTCTGATTCAGCAAATCGCCGTCTGGGCTTTGCCGGTGCTGTTTGCGATTACTGCGCACGAAGCCGCGCATGCGTATGCGGCGAAAAAGCTGGGTGATCCCACGGCGTTTTTGCTTGGGCGTATGACGTTTAACCCGCTCAAGCACATTGATCCGGTTGGCACCATTGTGCTGCCGCTGATTTGCCTGCTGATGCCCGGCGGTTTTCTATTTGGCTATGCCAAACCGGTGCCGGTTAATTTTAATGCGCTGCGTAATCCCAAGCGTGATATGCGCTGGGTGGCGGCGGCCGGGCCACTGGCCAATCTGGTGATGGCCATGCTCTGGGCGCTGATCTACCGCTTTGCGCTCTCAGGTCTTGAAGGCAACTCGTTCCAGCTGCCGCTGGCTTTGATGGCCGAGGCCGGGATACAGATCAATGTGATTCTGATGGTGCTCAATCTGCTGCCTTTGCCGCCGCTCGATGGCGGGCGGATTCTGGTTTCCCTGTTGCCCAATCAGCAGGCTGCGCAGGTGTCGCGTATCGAGCCGTATGGCTTTCTGATCCTGATCGGTCTGTTGGTCAGCGGTTTGCTGGGGCAGATTCTGGCGCCCCTGATGCATCTGGTTATGCAGCTGATCGGGCTGATTTTATAAAGCGCGCAAGGAGATTATTCTGATGAAGCAGCGTCCCGGTATTTGGTTGCCTGTGGCTTTGATTGTGATTGGTTCGGGCTGGTTGATGCACCGGCTGGATATTTTCCCTAGCGTGAACTGGATCGTGATTCTGGCCTTGCTGGTCTCCGGTGTGGCGGTTTTATTGCTTGAAGGCATTAATAAATCAACGGTGGTGATTGGCCCCATGCTGATCGCCGGTGGCGTAACGACGTTTATCCAGCAGCAATATGATCTGGCACGCTCGGTGCAAATCCCGATTTTGCTGATTCTGTGCGGCGTGCTGATGCTGCTGGCGCGCTCGGATCTGATTCGCCCGGCGCCAGAAAAGCCGTGGCAGCGCGAGCAGCGAGACAGAGAATCACGGCCACGTCTGGATGAATAATCCTTAGTGCTGATGTCGGATTTTAATATTTAAAGGGTATATTTATGCAGGCCAATGCTAGATTGCCCTGGGGTGATATACCCCTATTTGTTTGGGTTTACTGCGATTTATGCAAACCAGGTTTTGCGGCGCATTGTTTTTATTGGCGAACAATTAGTTCGCCACTTCGGTATTTATTGTGCACAAAGCAAACTGCTAAGATGGGGCTGTTGTTGAGTCCCTGTTTCTTGACTTTGAAGGATAAAAAATGTCTCTGACCCGCTCCGATTTTGATCAATATATGGTTCCCAATTACGCGCCAGCCGATTTTGTACCCGTGCGAGGTGCAGGTAGCCGGGTCTGGGATCAGAACGACAAGGAATACATCGATCTGGCTGGCGGCATTGCCGTTAATTCGCTTGGCCACTGCCATCCGGTGCTGGTGCAGGCGTTGACCGAGCAGGCGAACAAGCTGTGGCATGTTTCCAATGTATTTACCAACGAGCCAGCGCTGGCGCTGGCCAAAAAGCTGGTTGAGGCGACGTTTGCCGACAAGGTATTTTTCTGCAATTCGGGGGCCGAAGCCAACGAAGCCGCGCTGAAATTGGCGCGTCGGGCGGCGATTGAGCGCTTTGGTGAGCACAAGCATCAGGTGCTCTCAACGCTGAACAGCTTTCATGGCCGGACCTTTTTCACCGTGACCGTAGGTGGCCAACCCAAGTATTCCGACGGCTTTGGCCCGAAACCGCAAGGGATTGAATACTTTGAATACAATAACCTCGATAGCCTCAAGGCGCTGATCAACGACAACACCGCGTGTGTAGTGATCGAGCCGATTCAGGGCGAAGGCGGCGTATTGCCAGCCGATCCTGCTTTCCTGCAAGGCGTGCGTGAGCTGTGCGATCAGCACAATGCCTTTTTGATTTTTGACGAAGTGCAAACCGGCATGGGCCGCACCGGCTCGCTGTTTGCGTATCAGGAATATCAGGTTACGCCTGATATTCTGACTAGCGCTAAGAGTCTGGGCGGCGGTTTTCCGATCGGTGCGATGCTGACCACAGCCGACATTGCCAAGCATCTGGTCGCCGGGACACACGGCACCACTTACGGGGGCAATCCGCTGGCGTGCGCGGTAGCAGGGGCGGTGCTCGATGTGATCAACACGCCAGAAGTATTGGCCGGTGTGCGCGCCAAGCATCAGCAGCTCAAATCAGGCGTTGAGGCGCTGAATGCCAAATACGGCGTATTCAAAGCGGTGCGCGGCATGGGTTTGCTGATGGGCTGCGTGCTGGCGGATCAATACAAGGATCGCGCCAAAGACGTACTCAACGCGGCTGCAGCGCAGGGCTTGATGGTGCTGATGGCAGGCACCAATGTGGTGCGTTTTGCGCCGTCACTGGTGATTAGCGATGAAGAAATCGCCACCGCATTAGCACGGCTGGATCTGGCACTGGCTACTTTAAGCGCTTGAATGTCTAGGCTCGGCTTTGCCGAGACTTAAAAATCCTGATTTTCACCTAGTCAGCACCCTGAACCCGCCTTAATGGCGGGTTTTTTATAACTTGTGGCAGATTTTGCTGCGCAGCGAATGCATCTTGAGGTAGACAGTTCAATAAGGGTTTTCCACGTAAGGGAAAAACACAGTGTTCCGCGCAACAGCAAACAGGTAATTTGCGTGAATACCGAACTGTAACGGTAAAATTCACATCGATCTGATATGGATTGCACATAAAACGGTCAGCACGAACACATGTTAGGGCTGAATCGTACTTATAAACCTCCTCAAGGGTGGCTAGCGTGGATATCTTTTTACAACAACTGATTAATGGCCTGGTGGTCGGCAGCATTTATGCGCTGATTGCACTGGGCTATACGATGGTGTACGGCATTATGCAGCTGATCAATTTTGCCCACGGCGAAATTGTGATGATTGGTGCCATGGTGACGATTACCTGCATTAATTTGCTCGTCGGCGCTGGCGTGCAATTACCCGGCCCGGCTTTGCTGCTGGCTGGCCTGATGATGGCGATTCCGGTGTCGATGTTTCTGGGCTACTCAATCGAAAAGATTGCTTACCAGCCTTTGCGCAAAGCGCCACGTCTTGCGCCGCTGATTACCGCAATTGGCGTGTCGATTGTGCTGCAACAGGCGGCAATGCTGATCTGGGGCCGCAATTACCGTCCGTTTCCGCCGATTCTACCGTCTGAAGTGCATATTATCGGCGGCGCGGCGATTACCGATTTGCAGATCGCCATTATCGTGCTGGCGCTGCTGCTGATGGGCGGTCTGTTTTTTATGATCGAGAAAACCAAACTCGGTCGTGCCATGCGCGCGACGTCGCAAAACCCGGAAGTGGCCAAACTGATGGGCGTGAACGTCAATACCATTGTGTCGATGACCTTTGTGATTGGCTCGGCGCTCGGTGCGATGGCCGGTGTGATGGTCGCAGCCAATTATGATCAGGCCCACGCGTATATGGGCTTTATGATCGGGCTGAAAGCGTTTACGGCGGCGGTACTGGGCGGGATTGGCAATATCGGTGGTGCGGTACTGGGCGGTATTTTGCTCGGTATTATCGAAAGCCTGGGGTCGGGTTACCTGGGTGATTTGACTGGCGGTGTTTTGGGCAGCCATTACAAAGACATTTTTGCCTTTGTTGTGCTGATTATTGTTCTGGTATTCCGTCCGTCCGGCTTGCTGGGCGAGCGTGTGGCTGAACGCGCTTAACCGGAGATCACGACAATGAATGCATTACTGATGGAAAACAATCGCAAAAACACCATCTTGCTGGCGGTATTGGCCGTTGTGCTGGCGGTGCTGCCTTGGGCGCTGGGTGGTTTTTTTGAAAACGGCAATTCATGGCTGCGCGCGGTCGATTTTGCCTTGCTCTATATCATGCTGGCGCTGGGGCTTAATATCGTTGTTGGCTACGCCGGTTTGCTCGATCTGGGCTATATCGCGTTTTATGCGGTTGGTGCTTACCTGTTTGCCATCCTTAATTCGCCACACTTGCAGGCGGTATTGCCCGCCTGGCTGAGTCATCCGCCATTTCTGGTGATGATGATTCTGGCGGCGGTGGTTGCCGGGATTTTTGGTGTGCTACTCGGTTCGCCCACGCTGAAACTGCGTGGTGATTATCTGGCGATTGTCACGCTGGGTTTTGGCGAAATCGTACGTATTTTTATGAACAATCTGGATCGCCCGGTCAATATCACCAATGGCCCGCAAGGTATCAATAATATCGATCCAGTGCAGATTGGCGGTTATGACTTTGGTCGTCCAATCGAGTTTCTGGGCCTGACTTTTGAAAAAATCCATCTGTATTACTATCTGATTCTGGCGTTTTGCGTGCTGATCATCTTTGTTTCGGTCCGTTTGCAAAATTCACGAATCGGCCGGGCCTGGGTGGCCATCCGCGAGGATGAAATTGCTGCCAATGCCATGGGTATCAATACGCGCAATGTCAAACTGCTGGCATTCGCGATGGGTGCCAGCTTTGGCGGTGTATCCGGCGCGCTGTTTGCCAGCTTCCAGGGCTTTGTATCGCCTGAATCGTTTGTGCTAATGGAGTCGATCATGGTCTTGTGCATGGTCGTGCTCGGCGGGATGGGTAATATCCCCGGCGTGATTCTGGGCGCGATTATTGTGTCGATTACCCCCGAATTGCTGCGCGATATTATCAATCCGTTGCAAATGGCGATTGCTGGCAAGCGGGTTGTTGATCCGGAAAACCTGCGCATGCTGATTTTCGGTCTGGCGATGATTGTCATTATGCTGGTGCGCCCGGCAGGCCTGTGGCCGTCCAAGCGCCGCCGTGCCGAACTGAAACCGAAGACTAAAGACATTGCCCTGCAAGAAAAAGACAGCTTGCAAGATGCGGAGCGCAATCATGACTGAAGTGTTGTTAAGTATTGAAGGGATCAACAAGCGTTTTGGTGGCCTGCACGCACTGAGCGGCGTGGGGCTGACGATCAATAAAGGTGAAATTTATGGCCTGATCGGCCCCAATGGGGCGGGCAAAACGACGCTGTTTAATGTGCTGACCGGGCTTTATCAGCCGGACGAGGGCAAATTTACTTTTCAGGGCAAAGATCTGTTCCGCAAAAAACCCAATGTAGTGGTCGAGTCGGGGATTGCGCGGACATTCCAGAATATTCGCCTGTTTGCCAATATGAGCGCGCTGGAAAACGTAATGGTTGGCCAGCATGTCCGCACCAAAACTGGCGTGCTGGGCGCGGTGCTGCGCCATCCGAAAGCCAAGGCTGAAGAGGAGGCGATTCGTCTTAAATCCGAAGGTCTGCTGGCCTATGTTGGCATTGCCGACCGCGCTGAAGAGCTGGCGCGCAATCTGTCGTATGGTGATCAGCGCCGCCTGGAAATCGCCCGGGCGCTGGCCACCAATCCGACGCTGTTGGCGCTGGACGAGCCTGCGGCCGGGATGAATCCGAAAGAAACGGACGACTTGAAAAAGCTGATGGAAAAAATCCGCGCCGATGGCGTGACCATTTTGCTGATCGAGCACGATGTCAAATTGATGATGGGCTTGTGTGACCGGATTGCGGTGCTCGATTACGGCAAGAAAATCGCCGAAGGCGTGCCAGAGCAAGTGAAAAATGATCCCCGCGTGATCGAAGCCTACCTTGGAGTTGCGCCCGAATGAGTACCTTATTGGAAGTTAAAGATCTGAAAGTTGCCTACGGTGGCATTCATGCAGTCAAAGGCATTGATCTGGAAGTGAAGCAAGGCGAGCTGGTGGCGCTGATCGGGGCCAATGGTGCTGGCAAAACCACCACGCTGAAAACGCTGATGGGCATGGTCAAGCCCGCTGGTGGCGACATTGTCTTTGATGGCAAATCTACGGCCAAGCTGGCTGCGCACGATTATGTGAAGCAGGGCCTGGTGATGGTGCCAGAAGGGCGTGGTATTTTTAGCCGCCTGACGGTAGAAGAAAATCTGCTGATGGGTGCCTACAGCCGGAACGACAAAGCTGACATCCTGCACGATATGGAACGCGTTTATCACCTGTTTCCGCGCTTAAAAGAGCGCTACAAACAGCTGGCTGGTACGCTCTCTGGTGGCGAGCAGCAAATGGTGGCCATTGGCCGCGCCATGCTGAGCCGCCCCAAATTGCTCTTGCTGGACGAGCCATCTATGGGTCTGGCGCCGATTATCGTGCAGAAGATTTTTGAAATCATCAAAATGATCGCTGCCGAAGGCGTTACCATGCTGCTGGTCGAGCAAAATGCCAAGTTGGCTTTGCAAACCGCAGATCGCGGCTATGTGATGGAGTCGGGCAAAGTCACCTTTAGTGACAAAGCCTCGGCCCTGCTGGCGAACGAAAAAGTGCAGCAAGCCTATCTGGGCGAGTAAAGGCACCGACGAGCAAAATGCCACGTCCCTGATATTCAGGGCATGGCATTTTTTACTTCATCATTTCGGTCATCACGCCACAGGCAATGCGTGGCCCGGAATTACCTGCTGGCTGGCTCGTGTAATCGTCTGGGTTGGCGTGGATGACAACAGCCCGCCCAATGATGGAATGGTCTGTTTCCGGGTCAAGGCTAAAATCCATTAGCATCATTTCTACCTTTACCTGACCTTTGGCATCGGTTTTCAGGTTGGCCAGATCACCCAGATGATGCTCGCCATCATGCTGGCCATGCCTCATTTTGCCCGGGTTAAAATGCCCGCCGGCACTGCTAAAGTCGCTTTTGCTGCAGTCGCCGGTTTCATGAATGTGAAAACCGTGTTCGCTATTGGGTTTGAGCCCGGAAATCTTGCCCTTGAGCATCAGATGGCCATCCATTTGATGCACCATCAACATGCCCATGACTTGCTGATCTTGAGCCGATTTAAAATGCGTACCGTATTTGGGCCCATGCTCCATCATGTCCATGGAATGACTGCCGCTCTGGGTTGTACATCCACCCAACAACACGATAAACAATGAAAGGCAAAGAGGTTTGATCATGGCGCAACTCCTGCTTAGAGAGGTTTAAGCCTAAGTTTGCGTGTGGATTGCGCAATACCTCATTGATCGATGGGTTGATAAAAGGTCATAAAAAAACCCTGCCGAAGCAGGGTTTGAAAGCTCGATAGCGCTTGAATTACGCACTCAGTCCATTATGGCGCAGCAGCGCGTCGATCGCTGGCGCGCGGCCACGGAAGGCGGCGAACGATTCGGCCGCCGGGCGTGAGCCACCGACAGCGAGGATTTCCTTGCGGAAACGCGCACCCACGGCCGGATTAACAACGCTGCTGCCTGTTTGGTCTGCCGCTTCTTCAAATGCTGCGTAAGCGTCGGCGCTTAGCACTTCGGCCCATTTATAGCTGTAGTAGCCCGCCGCATAGCCGCCAGCAAAAATATGGCTAAACGATTGCGGGAAACGGTTGTATTCCGGCGGCAAAGGCAGCGCCAATTCTTGCTGCACCGCTTGCGCAAAGGCCGTCAGATCGCCTGCAGAAATCGCTTCGGATTTCTGATGCAGCGCCATGTCGAAAATCGAGAAATACAGCTGGCGTTGCAGGCCCGAGCCGCTGTGGAAGTTTTTCGCTGCCAGCATTTTGTCGAACAGACTACGGGGTAAGGACAAGGAGGTCTCGATGTGCTTAGTCAAAGCGGGCAATACCTGCCATTCCCAGCAGAAGTTCTCCATAAACTGGCTAGGCAATTCAACTGCATCCCACTCGACGCCGCTGATGCCAGAAACTTCCAATTCATCGACTTCGGTCAGCAAGTGATGCAGCGCGTGGCCTATTTCATGGAACAAGGTAATCACATCGTCGTGCGGCAGCATGGCGTCTTTGCCATCGACGCCGCTGGCGAAGTTGCACACAATCAGCGCCACCGGCGTTTGTACAGAACCATCGGCGCGCAGCTTGCGGCCGCGCACATCGTTCATCCATGCACCGCCTTGCTTGCCTTCGCGCGCGTGCAAGTCCATATACAGGCCGCCAACCAGCGAACCGTCATTATTTTTTAGCTCGAAATATTGCACATCATCGTGCCAGACTGGCGCTTGCGCAGGGACAAATTGCAGACCATACAGCTCGGAAATCAGCTTGAACAGGCCTTTGAGTACCGTCGGCTCGGTGAAATATTGCTTCACTTCCTGCTCGCTAAACGAGTATTTCTGCTCGCGCAGGCGCTCCGACACCAGTGCAACGTCCCACGCTTCAAGCTTTTCAATGCCAAATTCGGCCTTGGCAAAGCTTGCCAGCTCGGCACGGTCTTCCAACATAAACGGCTTGGCGCGCTCGGCCAGATCTTTGAGAAAGGTGATCACTTGCTCGGGGCTATCGGCCATTTTGGTGATCAATGACGTTTCACCAAAATTTGCATGGCCAAGCAGCGTGGCGCTTTCCTGGCGCAAGGCGAGGATTTCGGGAATCAGCACGCCGTTGTCCCACTCGGTTTTGCCAAACTCGGACGCTCGCGTTGAATAGGCTTTATACAATTGCTCGCGCAGCGCGCGGTTTTGTACGTATTGCATCACCGGCAAATAACTTGGCATTTTAAGCGTGATTTTATATTGGCCTTCTTCACCATCAGCGGCCGCTTGCGCCGCTGCGGCGGCCAGATTGTCGTCGGGCAGCCCTGCCAACTCATCGCCGCTCACATACAGCGCGAAATCATCGGTGGCATCCAGAACGTTCTGTGAGAACCGCGTCGTTAACTCGGACAATTTTTCTTCAATTTCCTTGAAGCGCTGTTTCTGCTCCGCTGGTAATTCGGCACCCGAGAGCACAAAGCCGCGAATCGCGTCGTCGATAATCACTTTGCGCGTTGGATTGAGCTGCGCGTATTCGCGCTCTTTCACCGCTTTGTACAGCGCATACAGTTTCTCGTTCTGCCCCAGCTCGGTAAAGAAGTTGGAAATGCGCGGGATGTTGCTGTTATATGCATCACGCAACTCAGGCGTATTCACCACCGACTCCAGATGACCAATCACGCCCCAGGCGCGGCCCAGATGTTCGAGCGGCTCTTCGAGTACGGCAAGCGCATCCCAGCTTGGTTCGCTGATCTGCTCGGCCGCTGCAATCGCGGCCGCGGCGTTTTCCAGTAGGGTATCGAGCGCTGGGTTAATGTGCTCGGGCTTTACTGCCGCATACTGGGGTAGGGTAGAAAAGTCGAGCAGCGGATTGTTTTCTGTGGTCGTGGTCATGGTTGCTCTCAGGTAGAATCGCATTGATCAGATGCAATTTAAATGGGCGCTTGCGCGACTAATTTCAAGGTAGCGAGACAGATTATGGCAATTGAACAATTCGACGGCATTGCGCCACAAATCGGCGATGGTGCCTGGGTGCACGCACAGGCGAGTGTGATTGGCGAAGTGAAACTCGGCAGCAATGTGTCGATCTGGCCGGGTGCGGTGCTGCGTGGCGACGTGAATCATATCCATATCGGCGCCGATTCGAATGTGCAGGATTGCAGCGTGCTGCACACCACGCACAAACGCGCCGACGATCCGCTAGGTGCGCCGCTGGTGATTGGCGAGCGCGTCACGATTGGTCATGGCGTGATGCTGCACGGCTGTACGATTGGCAATGAATGCCTGATCGGGATGGGAACGATTGTGCTCGATCGTGTCGTGATTGAAGATCATGTGATGATCGGTGCCGGATCGCTGGTGCCTCCCGGTAAAGTACTTAAATCCGGCCATCTGTATATGGGGCGTCCGGCCAAGGAAGTGCGCGCACTGACGGCAGAAGAAATCGCACACTTTAATTACTCAGCAGCGCATTATGTGCGGCTGATGAGCAAATATCGAGATGCGATTTAATCTGCGCTGCGCAATTGGAGCCCGATTGAAAGTTGTGTAGGGTGCACTGAGCGTAGCGAATTTCACCTAATGGGTATTGCTTTCAGGAGTAATGTTGGTCTGCTCTGTAGCGCTATACCGTGGTATATATATAAAGGGGATGTATGGTTAAACGCAGTTTGAAAAGTGTATTGAGTACCTGGCTGGCCGGATTATTGGCGCTGTTACCGTTAATGGTGACCGTGTCGCTACTGGCCTGGGCGCTGAATCTGCTCAATAGCTATATCGGCCCGAGTAGTCTGGTGGGGCGCTTGTTTGCATTTTTTGGTCAATCGTTTGTCAAAAACCCGGTCTTGCAATATCTGGCGGGGACTTTGCTGCTGATTGGCGCGATTTATCTGCTGGGCATTGTGGTGCAATCCAGGCTCAAAAAGCCGCTGGCCGGATTGGTTGATCGCACGGTGCGCCGCATCCCGGTGATTGGCAGTTTGTATAATCTGGCGGATCGCTTTGTCGGCCTGCTCGATCAAAAGCAGGATGCCGATATTGGTGCGATGAGCCCGGTGTGGTGTGTCTTTGGTGGCGACGGTATTGCCGTGCTGGCGCTGATGCCCAACCCCGAGCCGGTGGATATTGAAGGGCGTGAATATCAGGTGATACTGGTGCCCACCGCGCCCGTACCGATTGGCGGTGGTTTGCTCTATGTGCCCAAGGAATGGATACGCCCGGCCAATATTGGCGTCGATAAGCTGACCAGCATTTATGTTTCGATGGGCATTACGCCACCGCCGAATCTGGCGAAAATGGCGCAGGGCCAGCCGGTGATGGTGCCCCAGCACAAGCAGGCTGAATCACAAGAGATCAATGTATAATCGCAGCTACACAGTCCACCGAGGTTTACCATGAACGCTAAAATCAAACGCCTGAGCAAACGTCAGCAAAAACGTTACCTGCTGCGCGAAGCCGAAAAAGTCTTGCAAAATCTGCTGATTGCCAATAAATCTCTGCCTAGCGCCGAGCAGTTGGAGCAAGCGGTGTCGGTGCGTTACAACGAGATTCTGATCAAGTCATAATCCGTCGGCAATCCAGATTGGTGCCCGCCCAAGCCCTGCACTGCAGGGCTTTTTTATCGGCGAGACTGCTTTCTGAGCTGATTCGGGAGAAAAATCGATGTACTTTCCGCCACAATGGTTGAATGATTTATTGCCCTCGGCGGTGGATAAACCCACGCAGCACGATGTGGCCGCCACGCTGATTTTTATGGTCTTGCTGGTGATTGCGCGAGCCCTGGTCAAGCGCTCGGTACTGAGACGTACCGATCTGAGCGTTGAGGTTAAACGCCGCTGGCTGGTGACTTTGCGCAATATGTGGCTGCTGCTGTTTCTGGCCGGTTTGCTGTTTATCTGGGGGCGCGAGCTGCAAACGCTAGCCGTGTCGCTGGTCGCCATTGCCGCCGCGCTGGTGCTGGCCACCAAAGAAATGATTATGTGTCTGATGGGCTCGATCTACCGCACCAGCACGCACGCGTTTAGCGTGGGCGATCGCATCGAGTTTAATAAACTCAAGGGGCAGGTGGTCGATACCAATGTGCTGTCGTTTACGGTGGCCGAATCAAGCTATGCCAGCGCCCAGCAGGGTACTGTGGGGCGCGTGGTGACGATCCCCAATAGTCTGTTGCTGGCCAATCCGGTGTTTAATGAAACGCGGTTGGGGCAGTTTGTGATGCACACCGTCCATGTGCGTATTGCCCGCGATGACGACTGGCAGGCAGCCGAATCCGTTTTGCTTGCAGCTGGCCAGCAGGCCATTGTGAGCTACGAGCAGGAGCTGGCCTTGCACGCGCAAGAGCAGCAAAACATGCAGGTGCTCAATGCCCTAGTGCTTGAGCCCCGCGTCAGAATCGATCTGGAAGAGCTCGACTCGATTGCCTTCCAGTTGCAATTGCCAGTACCGCTAGGCCAGCGCGCCAAAGTCGAGCAGGCCGTCTTGCGCGAGTTTTTACGACAGCAGTCTCCGCAATCGGCTGGAATTACTCAGCCTGAACCGCTTTCGGAGTCTCGATGAATTTGATCTCATTTCGGCCTGAATTGCAGAATAAGGTAGAAGAATTCCTGCAATTTGTGCAGGCTCATCGAGGGTGCACGCTTGATCGGGCTAATTTACCCGCAGATATTAAGCATATTCAGGCAAGCTATCAGCATGACGGCGGGGATTTCTGGCTGCTACTGGAAAATGCATCCATCATTGGTTGTATTGCTGTCAGGATTATTGACCAGAACGCATGTGTTGGTGAGATAAAACGCTATTTCGTCTTGCCATCGCACCAGCGCCAAGGGCTTGGTGGTGCATTGATAGCTCATGCGATTGGTTTTGCAAAATTATCCGGCCTCAAAAAGATCAGACTGGACAGCATGAAGCAGTCAACGGCTGCATTGGCCATATTTAGGAAGCATGGCTTTTATGAAATTCCCAAATACAATGACAATCCCGTCGCAGAAGTTTTCATGGAAAAATGCATGGCGGATTCTGTGTGAGCTGTCATGATCGCTAACCTGCCGCATCACTCATAGCAACACCACATCCGGCAGATTCTGTACGCTGACCTGGCGCATGGTTTCCACAAAATCCAGCAGATAGGCGGCCTGTTTGCGTTCGCTGTGTAGCGCGGCGTGCAGCTCGCTTTTCAGTCCTTGCGCGGTAATCGGTTTGGCCAGTACATAGCCGCGATCCAGATACGATTGCACACTCCAGCGCGGTAGCGCGGCGATGCCACGGCGGCTGGCGACCAGTTGCAGCATGGCGACTGTTAGCTCGGTGGGGCGGCGTTTGGGGTTGATGCCAGCGGGTTTCAGTACTTTGCGCAGCAGATCAAGCATCTCGTCGGGCACCGGATAGGTAATCAGCGTGTCGCTGGCAAAATCGGCAGCTTCCAGATATGGCTTGGCCGCCAGCGTGTGGTCAAGTGCCAGCAGCGCGACCATATCGTAGCTAAAGAGTGGCAGATGCGTCAGCTCGGGCTGTGCCTCGACTTCGGACACAATTGCAATATCGGCGCGATCTTCGTACAGCAGCTGCACTGGGTCGGCGTGAAAGCCCGACACAATATCCAGCTCCACTTCCGGCCAGTGATGGCGAAACTGATCCATCGCCGGCATCAGCCAGTCAAAACAGGTGTGGCATTCCACCGCAATGCGCAGCTGGCCTGCTTGCCCCTCGCGCAGCCGCGCAATATCGCGTTCGGTGGCGGCAATCGCGGGCAGTACTTCCTGTGCCAGTGCCGCGAGTTTTTCGCCTGCTGCGGTGAGCTTGAGCGGGCTGGATTTGCGTGCAAACAGTGGCAGCCCGTAGTGATCTTCTAGTAGGCGTACCTGATGCGAGAGCGCCGATTGCGTTAGGTGCAGGCGTTCTGCGGCGCGCGTCAGGCTGCCTGCTTCGCTAATGGCGGTAATGGTTTTCAGGTGGCGAAGTTCGAGTAGGGATTGCATGCTTATTCCGATTGATTAGTTATTTTCACGTTGATTGCAAAAATAATGAGCTGTAATCATATCGCTGTGCGGCGTACTATGCAAATCACTTTCATGGATGAGGTGTTTTGTAATGAGTACGATTAATGCATTAAGTGGCGTGAATGATCTGGGCGTGAAGGCGCATATTCTGGGCTTTCCGCGCATCGGTGCGCAGCGCGAGCTCAAATTTGCGCTGGAAAAATTCTGGCGTGGCGAAATCGGTGAGGCCGAGTTAGCGCAAACCGGCCAGACGCTGCGCCGTCGTCACTGGGATTGGCAGGCCGCAGCAGGGCTGGATTTTGTCACCGTGGGCGATTTTGCCTGGTACGACCAGATACTGAATACGGCGGCACTACTTGGCGCGATTCCACCGCGTTTCGGCTTTGACGCCCAGGCCCTGAGCCTGCCGCAATATTTCGAACTCGCTCGCGGTAATACCGAGCAGTTTGCGATGGAAATGACCAAGTATTTCGATACCAACTACCACTATCTGGTGCCCGAGCTCAGTCGCCAAACCCGCTTTGACGGGGGGGTGAACTGGTTGTTTGACGAGGTAGCAGACGCGCTGGCGCAAGGCCATCAGGCTAAAGTGGTGCTGCCGGGGCCTTTGACTTTCTTGTGGTTGTCCAAATGCAAGCAGGATGGGTATAGCAAGCTAGAGCTTATTCCCGCTATTGTTGCAGCCTATACCCGTGTTGTTGGTCAGCTGGCGAGTCTGGGCGTGGCGCATCTGCAGCTTGACGAGCCGATTCTGGCTTTGTCGCTACCTGCTGAGTGGGTGAGTGCATTTGAGCCAGTTTATCGCACGCTGGCTTGTGCGGGCGTGCCCATCTTGCTGGCGACGTATTTTGATTCGGTTGCCGAGCACGCTCAATTGCTGGCCGATTTGCCGCTGGCTGGCGTGCATATTGATGCAGTGCGTGCGCCAGACCAGCTCTCGCCGTTTGCCGATGTCTGGGCTGCGCAAAAAACGCCAAAAATACTGTCGGTTGGCATCATTGATGGCCGCAATATCTGGGCTGCAGATCTGGGGCAGGCACTGAGAAAATTGCAAGCTGTGCACGCCAGCCTGGGAGCTGCGCTGTGGATTGCGCCTAGCTGCTCATTGCTGCATACGCCGGTTGATCTGGAACAAGAAACGAAGGAGGCGCAGCTTGATAGCGAGTTGAAATCGTGGCTGGCATTTGCCAAGCAAAAACTGGCTGAATTGAGCATTCTGAAACAAGCGCTCAACGGGCAGGATGTCAGCGCCGAGCTGGCAACAAACCAGGCCGCGCAGCATGCACGTCGCACCTCCCAGCGGATTCATAATCCGGCGGTGGCGGTAAGGCTGGCCAATCTGGATGGGCAGATCGATCAGCGTCTGGCACCGTTTGTGACGCGTCAGGCAGCGCAGCGCGCACGCTTTAATCTGCCAGTGCTGCCAACGACGACGATAGGCTCGTTCCCGCAAACCAAGGAAATTCGCGCTGCGCGGGCGGCATTTAAACGCGGTGAAATTTCGGTTGAGCAGTACGAAGCAGCAATGAAGGCCGAGATCGCGCTGGTGGTGCAAAAGCAGGACCAATTAGGCATTGATGTGCCGGTGCACGGCGAAGCCGAGCGCAACGATATGGTTGAGTATTTTGGCGAGCAGCTGGCGGGCTTTGCATTTACGCAATTTGGCTGGGTGCAAAGCTATGGCAGTCGCTGCGTTAAACCGCCGATCTTGTTCGGTGACGTGTCACGAAATAAGCCAATGACCGTGGCTTGGTCGAGCTACGCGCAAAGCCTGACTACAAAGCCGATGAAAGGCATGCTGACCGGGCCGGTGACGATTTTGCAATGGTCATTCGTACGTGACGATCAGCCGCGCTCGACCACTTGCGATCAGATCGCGCTGGCGATTCGTGATGAGGTGTGTGATCTGGAGGCCGCTGGCATCGGCATTATCCAGATTGACGAACCAGCTTTCCGCGAAGGTTTGCCATTGAAACAAGCCGATTGGGCAGACTATCTGGCTTGGGCTGGGCGTGCTTTCCGGATTTCGGCCTCGGGCGTTGCCAATGACACGCAGATTCACACGCATATGTGCTATTCGGAATTTAACGACATTCTGCCCGCGATTGCGGCGATGGACGCCGATGTGATCACGATTGAAACCAGCCGTTCGGATATGGAATTGCTCGAAGCTTTCGGCCATTTCAGCTATCCAAATGAAATCGGCCCCGGCGTTTACGATATTCACAGCCCGCGCGTGCCGCAGGTGAATGAGATGTTGCGGCTGATCGCCAAAGCGCTCGAAGTCGTTCCGGCTGAGCAACTGTGGATCAATCCCGATTGCGGCCTGAAAACACGCGGTTGGCCGGAAACCGAAGCGGCGCTGGCCAATATGCTGACCGCCACGCATGCAGCACGCGCGGCACTTGCCCAGGGGCAGCGCATTGTGATTGATGCCACACGCGTATTCACTCCAGCGCACACTGGCAGCTGCGCCTGCAACTAGTTGCTGCACTGCGGGGCTATCTCTATCTATAATCAGAACTCAAAGAGAGGGCTGACCCAGAATGAAAGCACCCGCAGTCGCCAGTGATGAAGCGCTACGCATTGCCACCTTGCGCAATTTTTTAATCCTTGATACGCCACCCGAGGAGCGTTTTGATAATTTAACCCGCGTTGCGGCAAGTTTTTTTCGCGTGCCGATAGCGCTGATCAGCTTGGTGGACGTGAACCGGCAGTGGTTTAAATCGGCCTGCGGTCTTGATGCCAGCGAGACCGCGCGCGATATTTCGTTTTGCGGGCATGCTATTTTGCAAAACGACGTCATGATTGTTGAAAATGCCTTGCTGGATAGTCGCTTTGCCGACAATCCGCTGGTCACTGGTGAGCCGCAAATCCGCTTTTATGCGGGCGCGCCGCTGCAGGCTGCCAATGGCTGCAACGTCGGTACGCTGTGCCTGATAGATCGTCAGCCCAGAAGCCTTGCGCCATTTGAAGTTGAAATGCTGCAAGACATGGCCAAGCTGGTGGTGGCTGAGCTGGAAAAACTGCCCGCACGTTAATTTCTGCGTCGCAGTGGCAGTTTTACCACCCGGTATGCGCGTTATTTCTTGTCTTGACGCTGCGCCTTGCGCCCAAAGCCCGGTAAAATCGCGCTATTGGCAATATCAACAAGGTAAAAGGCATGTCGGACGAACTGGTCATCGAAAAAACGCGGCACTGGCTGGAGCAGGCAGTCATCGGGCTTAATTTGTGTCCGTTTGCCAAAGCGGTGTATGTGAAAAACCAGATCCGTTTTGTCGTCTCGCACGCCCGGCATCTGGATGGTTTTCTGGACGATCTGGATCGCGAGCTGGATTTTCTGGCTGGCGTTAGCGCTGATGAAGTCGATACCACGCTGCTGATTCATCCAACGCTGTTTCCTGACTTTGACGTCTTCAACGATTTTCTGACCATTGCCGACGAAGTGGTGGCCGAACACGAGCTGGAAGGCATACTGCAAATTGCTAGCTTTCATCCAGATTTTCAGTTTGCCGATACCGAGCCGGGTGACATCGGCAATTACACCAATCGGGCACCGTTTCCGATTTTGCACTTGCTGCGCGAAGACAGTATCGCCAAGGCGGTTGCGGCCTTTCCCAATCCGGAAAGCATTTTCGAGCGCAATATCGCCACACTGGAAAAAATCGGCCTAAGTGGCTGGCTGGCGCTGGGCTTGTCGCAAGGCAAGGCTTGAGCGTGCTGATGTCTGCCCGACTTCTCAGCTGTTTTATGGCCTTGATATTGCTGGGTTTCGGCTTGTCGGGCTGTAGCAGCACGAATTCTGGCTCGGTGGCTGGAAATACCCGCGTTGCGCCGGGTTTTTACCGGGTGCAGACCGGTGATACGCTGTACCGGATTGCCAAGGCCCACAATCAGTCTGTTGCCAATATTAAAAGCTGGAATCAGTTGAGCGATAACCATATTGCGGTTGGTCAGCTTTTGCGTGTCCGCGCCGATGGCGCAAGCAAGCCGCCAGCCCCAGCAAGCACCAAGTCGCCTGCGAGCAAACCCGCCGCGAGTGCAACCCCCGTACCCAAGGTCAGCTTGTCGCTGGTCTGGCCGCACGCAGGCAATCTGGTCGGCAAATATGCGCCACCGCGCAATAAAGGGATTGATATTGCCGGTAAAGAGGGCGACCCGGTGTTGGCTGCCGCCGACGGCAAGGTGGTGTACGCGGGCGATGGCATCCGCGCCTACGGCAATATGGTGATTGTGCGCCATGCCGGCGAGTATCTGACAACGTATGCGCATAATCAGGCGCTGCTGGTGGCTGAGGGCGCGCAAGTGCGCCAAGGGCAGCCGATTGCCAGAATGGGCAAAAGCGGTACTGATGCGGTGAAGCTGCATTTTGAATTGCGCTTCAAAGGCCAGCCGACCAATCCGCTGGCGCAGCTGCCGGAGCGCTGATCGCCCGTTTGATCTAACAATCGAATAAGGCCACACGCCGCCACAAAATCGTGGCGGGTGTGGCCTTGCGCTTGGTAGCGACAGGCCCGGATAAAGACAGGGCCAGATTATTCGCCGCCCGCACCTTGCTCGGCCAGACGCAATTCTTGCTGTGCGTGCGGGGTGAATGGATGCAGGTGTGAGGCAAACTGGCGGCTGGCAGCGGCCCATGAGTAGCGCTCGGCAAAGCGGCGTACTTCGTCGCGATCAATATGCAGCGCACCAATACACGCTTCGCGCAGGTCTTCATTGAGCGAGCCCGGACCATCCTGACCGATGACATCAATCGGGCCGGTGACAGGGTATGCCGCTACAGGGCAACCGCAGGCCATTGCTTCGAGCAATACCAGGCCAAAAGTATCGGTCTTGCTCGGGAAAACAAACACATCAGCGCTGCTATACACTTCGGCCAGCTCGGTTTGATTGAGCACGCCCAGCCAGTGAATATTGGGCATATCCTTGTATTGTGCTTTGAGCCCCGCTGCGGCCGGGCCATCGCCGACGATCCATTTGCTGCCGGGCAAATCGAGCTCCAGAAATGCCTGCACGTTTTTTTCCACCGCCACGCGGCCGACATACACAAAAATCGGTGAGCGCGAGGCCAGTTTGTCGCGCCGTCCGGGTTTGAACACTTCCAGGTCAACGCCACGCGACCACAGTACAACATTCTTGATGCCGCGTTTTTCCAGGTCTTCCACCACCACGCGTGTCGGCGCCATGACGGCTTGTGCGGAGTTGTGAAAACGCGCCAGCCAGGCATAGGTCCACGATAAAGGAATACCAAAGCGCAGCTGCACATACTCCGGGAAGCGCGAGTGGTAGGCCGTGGTGTAGGGCAGTTTGTGTTTCAGGCAATATTTGCGTGCAGCCAAGCCCAGCGGGCCTTCGGTGGCGATGTGGATTGCATCGGGGGCAAATTCGCTGATGCGCTGCTTGACCTTGCTGCCCGGCAGAATGGACAGGCGAATATCAGGGTAGGTCGGGCAAGGGACGGTCTTGAATTCCAGTGGCGTGAGCAAGTCCACGGTGTGGCCCATTTTTTGTAGTTCGGCGCGCGTTTGTTTGAGAGTGCGTACCACACCATTGACTTGGGGTTCCCAAGCGTCGGTAACGATCAAAATCTTCATGCCGCATTTCCTTTGTTCAATTGAAGGACAGGAGTTAAAGATGGGCTCGGCAATAAAGCTGCTAATTGTTCAGCTTGCTCACCGTAAAGCTTTTGCCAGTTAATAATTTTGAGTTCGCCATTGGGCAGCTCAATCAGTGCGGTCAGGCTCTCCACCCAGTCGCCGTCGTTGCAATACATCACGCCGTTGATTTCGCGCATTTCGGCTTTGTGGATATGGCCGCAGATCACGCCATCAAGCCCGCGGTTTTTGGCCTCGGCGGCGACGGCTTCTTCGAAGTCGGTGACAAAATTGACGGCTTTTTTGACTTTGTGTTTCAGGTATTGCGACAGCGACCAGTAGCCCAGCCCCATGCGGGCGCGGGCGCGGTTAAACCAATGATTTAGCTTGAGTGTGATGCCATACGCCCGATCACCGACAATGGCCAGCCACTTGGCGCACTGCACCACTGCGTCGAATTGATCGCCATGCAGCACCAGATAGCGCTTGCCATTGGCCGTGGTGTGGATGACTTCGTCTTCGATTTTGATTTCGCCAAACATCAGGCCAATAAACTGACGGGCGGCTTCATCGTGGTTGCCGGGAATAAACGTAACCTGGGTGCCTTTGCGTGCTTTACGCAACACTTTCTGGATCACATCGTTATGGCTCTGGTGCCAGTACCAGTTTCTTTTTAAAGCCCAGCCGTCGATAATGTCGCCGACCAGATACAGATGATCACATTCGGTGTGCTTGAGAAAATCCAGCAAATACTCGGCCTGGCAGCCCGAAGTGCCCAAGTGGACATCGGAAATCCAGATGCTGCGAAAGCGTAATTCATTAGCCATAATCGCACTCCGTCGAGGGTGTAAAACCATCTTGCCGCTGTCACATGACAGTAGTGCGACTGAAAAATGAATGAAATATGACAACCCTTGATTTTTAATTGGCGGAACAACAATGGCGATAACAAGTAATCAAAGCAATCCGGGTAATCGTCCGGATTCACCCTGCATCGCCGTGTGCTCAACGGCGCTGGGTGATGAGGTTTGTCGTGGCTGCGGACGCAGCATGCAGGAAGTGGCGATGTGGGTGGCTTTGCCCGCCGAGCAAAAAGAAATCATCTGGCAGCGGCTGGAGCAGCACTGGGCCAGCCGGGGCTTGCCACCACCGTGGCTGGCGCGAGATCGCTAAGGCAAATGAATGGGGGGCGAGTGGCTGATTAATCAATCCTGTTTGAATGTAATCAGATCACCCAGCACGGTTTGCTCGCTCAGCTTGCGCTGTGCTGATGGCGCGTCGTACAGCACCAGCCATTGCTGCTCTTGGCCTGAGGGTAGGGCGGTGATGGCCTCGGCCCGATCTTGCCCGGCACCATAAGGCAGGCTCAGCATTTCGATCGGGCCTGTCTCCCAGAGTACTTCACTCGCGCTGGGGTCGACATTGGCCATCGCTTGCGCTGCGTCCGGCCAACGAAACACCCGAATCGCTCCGTCCAGCGCCATTGTTGGGCCAGCCAGAATGATCAAATCATCGCCCGACCAGTGCAAATCGCGGATGCCCAGCCCGGCCAGATTCAGAAAATGCTTGCGCAGTTTTTCGTCCGACTGCGCAATGTCGTCCAGCCGTAATTCACCCTTTTGTTCCCTGCTGCGGATTTCCAGCAGTCCGGCCCAGCCGCGCAACACAGGGCCGCGCAAACCGAGCAAAATCCGCTCGTCGCACACCGCCAGCCCTTCAATATCAAAACCATTGTCTTTGCCCGGAATGGCCAGATAAGCGCCGTAGTGGCGATCTTTTTTTAGTAGTTTGCTTAAGTCATTCTCAAGGGTATTGCCGCGTAGCCTAGCCGCAGAGAGCCCTTCAGGCGTATGCTTGCTGAGGGTATTTCCATCTTGCACTGCAATCACCGGAATGCGCGCCAGCAGGCAGCGATTGCCGTCGCTGCTGACCGTGGCTAAGCGCTCCAGATTTTTCTTCTCGCTATAGCCCGCACGCGGCGCTTTCCGCTTCAGTCCGTGCGAGCCAACCAGCCACAGATAGCCGCCGTGAAAATCCAGCCCTTCAATGTCCGCTTCGATGTCGGCGGCGTCGGGTAAATCCAGATAGTCAGCCAGCGGAAAGTGAATGCCCTGACCAAAGCGCAATTGTTCTGCACCCAGCTGGGGTAGTGCTTGCAGGCGATCAAGACCGCAGGCTTCATCGCCAGCGACCCAGAGCTCATTCCCGACAAAGGCCGCGCCGGACAGATTGGCGTGGACTAGCAATTCTTCATCAAATTCAAGGCGTACTGCGTGAGGCTCAAGCTGGGTTTTCATGGTGGACTCAGTGTGGTTTACGGGTTGGGGATGACTTCCAGATCGCTCATCGGGTGTTCCATGGTGACGTCGGTTTCGCTGGGGCGACGGGCAAACCAGCGCACTTTTACCACGGCTTCTTTGGCACCCAGCGGCACATACACTTCAAGAACGCGGCCTTTGCGGCCATCGAGTAGCCTGCCAGTGGCGGCAGGATAAATTTGCATCCGGTCGCGGCGGATTTTCACCGTTTGTTTTTCGCTAATCATGGCATGTTCCCGGCATGACGGTTTGTAAACCCATTATTGACTGAAATTACACAAGTCACTGAGCAAAAGTTGCGCCTCAATGCCACCTTGCAAGACGGGGTGGCAAAAACAGACAGCATTTTTCCGAGGCAAGAAAAAGCTCGTCAATCATGACGAGCTCAGATTGATGACCAACCCTACTCGCGAAGCGAGGCTCCCCTCAATGAGGGGACGGGAGGGGCGGGAATAAAACATCAAGGCTGCAGATTCAGTGCCTTGTTTCTAAGGCTCGGTTTTACCGAGACTTAAAAATCGTGATTTTCCACTTTGTCAGCAGCCTGCGCTCGTCAATCATGACGAGCTATAGAGTATAGCCTTGTAGGGCATATTTAATAAAGTCTACAAGCAGATACTACATGCCTGTATACATGGGGCCGCCACCGCCTTCGGGGGTGACCCAGTGGATATTTTGCGCGCTGTCCTTGATGTCACAGGTTTTGCAGTGTAGGCAGTTTTGCGCGTTGATCTGGTATTTTTTCTGTCCGGCCAACTCGACAATTTCATACACGCCTGCCGGGCAATAATGGCATTCGGCCTTGATTTCATGGCTTAAATGCACCGGTGTAATTAGCTCTGCGTTGCGTAGCTGCATATGTACGGGCTGATCGTGCTCGTGCGAGACATTTGCGAGGGTGAGCGAGTCCAGCTTGCCAAAGGTCAGTATGCCATCCGGTTTGGGGTATTTGATCGGGGTACAGTCCGCTTTGAGATAGGCATGATCGGGTAGTTTGCTGCGCAGCGTCCATGGCAGTTTTACGCCGAAACGGGCTAGCCACAGCTCGGTACCAGCGTACATCGTGCCAGTCAGTGTGCCCAGTTTGGCCAGCGCAGGCTTGATGTTGCGCACGCTGTGCAGCTCGGGCAGCACGCCGCTGCTGTCGAGCTGCGTCTGGTAGTCGGCCAGTTTGTCGTTTTCGCGCCCGGCGCTGATTGCTGCGTTCACCGCCTGCGCAGCCGCCATGCCCGATAGCATGGCGTTGTGCACGCCCTTGATGCGCGGAAAATTCAGCAGGCCCGCCGCACAGCCCATCAGTAGGCCGCCGGGGAAGGAGAGCTGCGGTAGTGATTGCCAGCCGCCCTCGGCAATTGCGCGTGCGCCATAGGCGATGCGTTTGCCGCCTTTGAATAACGGGCGAATGCTGGGATGAGTTTTAAAACGCTGCAATTCATCAAATGGCGATAGCGTTGGGTTGCGGTAATTGAGGTGGACCACATAACCGACTGCGACCAGATTATTGGGCAAATGATAGATAAATGCGCCGCCTTGCGCGTCGCTATCGAGTGGCCAGCCCAGCGCGTGCTGCACTTTGCCCAGCTGGTGCTGCTCGGGCGCGATCTGCCAGACTTCTTTAATGCCCAGCCCGTAGTGTTGCGGATCGCTTTGGCTGCGCAGGCCGAAATGCGTTTCCAGCTCGCCGGTCAGCGAGCCGCGCGCACCTTCGCCGATCAGGGTGTATTTGGCCAGAATTTCAATGCCACGCGTGTAGTCGGCTTTGTAGCTGCCGTCCTTGGCAATGCCCATATCGCCGCTGGCTATGCCGCATACCGCGCCTAGCTCATTGTATAAAACCTCGCTGGCGGCAAAGCCGGGGTAGATTTCAACGCCGAGCTTTTCCGCCTCTTGCGCCAGAAAGGCGCACACTTCGCCTAGGCGCACGATGAAACAGCCGTCATTGCGTAGTGGTGGTGGCAGTAAGGCATGCGGCAGGCGGTAGCTGGCATCTTCGTCGAGCACCAGAAATTCATCAGCGCTCACGGGTGTTGCCAGTTGCGGTTGGCGGTTTTGCCAGTCGGGGAGTAATTGATTTAAACCAATAGGGTCAATCACCGCGCCCGACATAATGTGCGCGCCAACTTGCGCGCCTTTTTCCAGAATGCAGACGCTCAGTTCGCTATTGAGCTGCTTGAGCCGGATGGCGGCCGACAAACCGGCTGGCCCTGCACCAACAATGACGACATCGTATTGCATTTGATCGCGATTGCTCATGATTGATCCTATATAGATTTAATGGATATATTTAATTTAATTAATCTGATTTACAGATATTCTACGCCTATATAGAATCCTTGCAAAGTTTAAACACACTGTTCTGCTGCGGCTGCTTGATTCAGCCAGCCTAGGACAGCCTGAGAGGCGAAAATGAAAATATTGGTCGGTATTAAACGGGTTGTGGATTATCAGGTCACGGTCAGACCCGCTGCCGATGGCAAGGGCGTTGAAACTGCAGGCGTCAAAATGAGTATCAACCCTTTTGATGAAAATGCGTTGGAAGCGGCGGTGCGTTTGAAAGAAGCTGGCGTAGCGACAGAAGTGCTGGCGGTGGCCATTGGCAGCGCGGCTAATCAGGATGTACTGCGTCACGCGCTGGCGATGGGCGCAGATCGGGCGCTGCTGGTGGAAACCGATGCTGTGGTGCAGCCTTTGCAAACGGCCAAAATCTACCGCGCACTGGTTGAACGCGAAGCGCCACAGCTGGTGATGACTGGCAAACAGGCGATTGATGATGATGCGGCAGAAACCGCGCAAATGCTGGCCGCCTTGCTGGCCTGGCCACAAGCGACATTTGCTTCGAGCGTGCAGATTAGCGATGGCAAAGCGACAGTAGTGCGCGAAATCGACGGTGGTCAGGAAACCTTGCAACTGGCTTTGCCTGCGGTGATCAGCGCCGATTTGCGTCTAAACGAGCCACGCTTTATTAAGTTGCCCGCGCTGATGATGGCCAAGAAAAAACTGCTGGAAAATATCGCCCTGGCCGAGCTGGGTGATACCGCCGCGCCAAGTCTGACCTTGCTGAATGTGGCTGAGCCGCCACCGCGCAAAGCCGGACGGATTTTGAATAATGTTGCTGAATTAGTTGCTGCCTTGCGCGCAGAGAAGGTGCTGCCATGAGTATTCTTGTGATTGCTGAAATCGATAGCCACGGCATCAAGGCCGCAACGCGTTCTGCCATTACGGCGGCGGGCCAACTGGGGGGCGACGTACATTTATTGTTGGCAGGAAGTGATCTTGAAGGTATTGCTCTGCAAGCCAAATCTATCAAGGGCTTGAGCAAGATACTAGTCGCTGATGCGGCCGAGTACGCCAACGGCATCGCCGAAAATCTCACCCCGCTGCTGGTCAAACTGGCGCCCGGCTACAGCACGGTGCTGGCGGCAGCAACGAGCTTTGGCAAAAACCTGCTGCCACGCGCAGCGGCCTTGCTTGACGCAGCGATGGTGTCGGAAGTCACCCAAATCATCGGCGAGCGCACTTTTGTCCGCCCGATTTATGCCGGCAACCTGAACGCGACGGTGACCGCGCCCGCCGGGCTGGCGCTGATCACCATTCGCCAGACGGTATTTGAAGCCGTGGCGGAAACGGGCGGTGATGGGGCAGTGGAGTCGATCGCAGCGACGGGTGACGCGGGTAAAGCGCAATTTATTTCCCGTGAACTGGCCGTTTCAGATCGCCCCGAGCTAGCGAGCGCCAAAGTGGTGATCTCAGGTGGTCGCTCACTGGGTAGCAAGGAAATATTCCACGACACCTTAGAGCCACTGGCGGCGCAATTGGGCGCGGCCATCGGCGCAACGCGCGCGGCCGTGGACAGCGGCATGGCGCCGAATGACGCGCAAGTCGGGCAGACCGGCACGGTGATTGCGCCTGATTTGTATATTGCTTTTGGCGTCTCGGGCGCAGCCCAGCACGTTGGCGGGATCAAGGACGCCAAAGTGATTGTGGCGGTGAATCATG
This sequence comes from Chitinibacter sp. FCG-7, assembly GCF_040047665.1. NCBI lineage: Bacteria > Pseudomonadati > Pseudomonadota > Betaproteobacteria > Neisseriales > Chitinibacteraceae > Chitinibacter > Chitinibacter mangrovi. The sequence continues at coordinate 80,030 of NZ_CP157355.1, read as the reverse complement.
ATGCTGAAGCGCCGATTTTCAAAGTGGCCGATTACGGTCTGGTGGCCGATCTGTTTGACGTTGTACCCGAACTCAGTGCCGCCTTAAAACAATAAATTACCCAAGGTTAAGACCATGTCCAAATTTGCCCATGAAACCATTCTGAGTGTGCGTCACTGGAATGACTCGCTATTTAGCTTCACCACTACGCGCGATGAATCGCTGCGCTTTGAAAATGGTCAGTTTGTCATGATTGGCCTCGAAGTTGACGACAAGCCGCTGGTGCGTGCTTACTCGATTGCCAGCGCCAATTACGAAGAAAACCTGGAGTTTTTCAGTATTAAAGTGCCCAATGGCCCGCTAACCTCTCGCCTGCAGCATTTGCAGGAGGGCGATAAACTGCTGGTGAGCCGCAAGCCTACCGGCACGTTGGTGCTGTCGGATTTAAAGCCGGGTAAAAATCTGTATTACCTCAGCACGGGTACCGGTTTGGCGCCATTTATGAGCCTGATCAAAGACCCGGAAGCGTACGAGCGTTTTGACAAGATCATTCTGGTGCACGGCGTGCGCACGGTGAGCGAGCTGGCTTACTCGCACTACATCGAGCACGAATTGCCGAATAATGAGTTTTTCGGTGATATGGTGCGCGAAAAACTGATTTATTACCCCACCGTGACGCGCGAGCCGTTTCGCAATCAGGGTCGACTGACCGATTTGTTTGAGTCGGGCAAGCTCACCGACGACATCGGCTTGCCGCCGCTGAACCCGGAAACCGACCGCGCCATGCTGTGCGGCAGCCCGGCGATGCTGGAAGACACGTGCAAGATGCTCGACGCCCGCGGCTTTCAGGTCTCCAAACGGATTGGTGAGCCAGGTGATTATGTGATCGAACGCGCTTTTGTCGAGAAATAGACCCCAGAGATCGCTCGCTCAAGCGCAGCTCTGTTGTACGCTTGTGCCCGCAATGCAATAGAGTTTGCGCTTGCAAGCGGGCGTGTCTAGACTTTCACTCTGCGGAATATTTGGGTCAGTGGGGCAAGCAATGCAAACAGAAATCAGTTTTGACCAGGGTCGTGGCCGGATTGCGATGATTGGTAATTTTACTTTTGAGTCTCATCGCGAATTCAAACAGGCGACGACGACCGTGCTGGAGCACGAAGGTGTGGCCGAGGTTGAACTCGACTTCGACGCCGTTGAATACATGGACTCGGCTGCATTGGGTATGTTGCTGCTGCTGAACGAGCGCGCCAGTGGCCGCAAAGTCACCTTGATCAATTGCAAGGGTACGGTGAAATCGGTGCTCGATATTGCCAACTTTGGCAAGATCTTCGAGATTCGCTGAGTTAATGGTAAGACGAGAGGGGTGAGGCGTTAGGTGTAAAATCCTGCACACCTCACACCTCACACCTCACACCTCACACCTCACACCTCACACCTCACACCTCACACCTCATCCATGCCCAGCTCCTGAATTTTTCGAGTAAGGGTATTGCGACCCCAGCCCAATAGCTCTGCGGCCTCTATACGTTTACCCCCGGTATGTATCAGGGCTGCTTCGATCACGGTTCGTTCAAAAGCAGGCATGATTTCATCCAGAATGCGCGCGTCGCCTCGCGTAAGGCGTAACGTCAGCTCTTGACTCAGTGCTTGTCGCCAATCGCCCAGCGGCAGATTAATGTGTCCTTCGGTCTGGATTAGCTCGGGTGGCAAATCGGCCGCTTCGACCACTTGCCCCGGCGCCATCACGGTAATCCAGTGGCAGACGTTTTCCAGTTGGCGCACATTGCCCGGAAAAGGGAAGCTCGCCAGCCAGGCCATCGCAGCATCCGAAAGCCGTTTGCTCTCCACACCCAGCTCCTGCGCCGATTTTTGCAAAAAATGTTTGGCGAGCAAGGGAATGTCCTGGCTGCGCTCGCGCAGTGCAGGCAGGCGCAGGCGGATGACATTGAGGCGGTGAAATAGGTCTTCGCGAAACTGCCCGGCTTTGACGCGGTCTTCCAGGTTCTGGTGCGTGGCGGCGATGACGCGCACATTGGCCTTGATTGGTTGGTGGCCGCCAACCCGGTAGAAAAAGCCGTCGGACAGTACGCGCAGCAGCCGCGTTTGCAGATCAAGCGGCATATCGCCAATTTCATCCAGAAACAGCGTGCCGCCCTCGGCCTGCTCGAAACGCCCGACGCGGCGCGCATCGGCGCCGGTAAATGCGCCGCGCTCGTGACCAAAGAGCTCGGATTCCAGCAGGTCTTTCGGAATGGCCGCGCTATTGATTGCAACAAAGGGCTTGTTGGCGCGCTGGCTATGGCGATGCAGGGCGCGGGCAACCAGCTCCTTGCCGCTGCCTGATTCGCCAGTAATCATCACCGTGGCCGCTGATTGGCTCAGGCGGCCAATGGCGCGAAATACCTCCTGCATCGCTGGAGCCTGCCCCAGCATCTCAGGCACATTGGCCGTGGGTTCGCTCTGCTCGCTCAGCTGTTCGCTCTCCTGCAGCGCGCGGCGGATCAGTGCAATGGCCTGATCGACGTCAAAAGGCTTGGGCAGGTATTCAAAAGCACCGCCTTGAAAAGCCGATACGGCGCTATCCAGATCCGAGTGCGCAGTCATGATAATGACCGGAATCTGTGGCCAGTCGCGTTTAACCATCTCCAGCAAGGCCAAGCCGGATTCGCCCGGCATGCGGATATCGCTGACAATCACTTGCGGTTGTTCTACCGATAGGCGGTTTAGCGCTTCGGTCGCTGAAGGGAAGGTGGCGTGCGCAATTTGCTCGCGGCTTAAGGCTTTTTCAAAAACCCAGCGAATCGAGCGGTCGTCGTCAATAACCCAGACTGTATTCATGGTGGTGTATTCCGTTCTTAATCGTGTTTTTGCCAGGCGTTAAGCGGCAGAATAATCGTAAAAGTGGTCTGGCCGGCTCGGCTGTCAAATTCAATCGTGCCGTGGTGTTGCGCGACATAGGTGTGGGCCAGATGTAGCCCGATGCCGGTGCCACCCGGACGGCCGGAAACCAGCGGATAAAACAGCGTTTCTTTCAAATGATCGGGAATGCCCGGCCCGTTATCGACAATTTCAACGCGCAGCGCCAATGGGTAGCGACGGCGATTGAGTGTCACCTGCCGGGCAATTCGGGTGCGCAGGATGATTTCGCCAATTCCGCTCATGGCCTGAATGGCGTTGCGGGTGATATTGAGCACCGACTGGATCAGCTGCTCTTTATCGGCAATCAGATCGGGCAGGCTGGTGTCGTAATCACGCCGCACGGCCAGGCCGTTGGGTGTTTCTGCCAGCACCAGGCTGCGTACGCGCTCGAGCACTTCATGAATATTGAGCGGGTTAAGCTGCGGCAAGCGATGCGGCGTGAGCAGGCGATCAAGCAGGCTTTGCAGGCGCACGGCTTCATCGACGATCACTTGCGTGTATTCCTTGAGCTGCGGGTCAGGCAGCTCGTGCGCCAGCAATTGCGCCGCGCCGCGTATGCCGCCAAGCGGATTTTTGATTTCATGGGCCAGATTGCGAATCAGCTCGCGGTTAGCTTGTTGCTGCGCTTGCAGCCGCTCTTCGTTCACAATGCGGCGCTGCTGATCAATGCGGCGGATTTCCAGCAGCAAGGCGGCTGCGGGTGACTCGATCGGGCTGGCCTCGAGCGTGACATACATTTCACCCTCGGCACCAAAGACGATCAGTTCGTGCTCGATAATCGAGATATTCTGTTGCAGCGCAGCTTGCGCCGCGGTGCTGATTGCGCTGTCGTGGCCAAAATAGTGCACTAGGTGATTGCCTTCAACGCTGCGTAGATTGAACAGGCTTTTCGCGCTTGAATTGGCGTAGCAAACGAGGCAATCCTGATCAATCGCGATCACGGCAGCATCGATAAAATCCAGGCCGGCAAAAGCAGGGTGGCTCATGGGAGGCTCCACGGCAGAATGGGGGTGAGTGTGCAGTTGATTTTTATTAGCAAAAGTCAGGCCAACTATTTTGCACGCGAATGAGCCGGCTTGGCTTTGTTATGGCGATTGGCCCTTAAGTTACTGCTTTGATAGCGAATTTCTGTATGAACGTGCTGTGCAGTTTTGCGTGGCGCTGCTTGCAATTGCATTGAGTGCAAAATTCGCTACCACTTGATGCTTCAAATGCACGGCGACAGCACTTAAGCATACAAAAAACGCACCATAAAGGTGCGTTTTGTTTTGGCTTGTGTTGCTTTAGCGCATTCGCGATAGCTCTGCCTGCAAGGCTGCGGTATTTTTTTCGTGCATGACGATGGTTTCGCGCAGGCGGCCAATTCGTTCCAGATAGAGTTTGGGATTGCTTTTTTCTTCTGCGCTGCGATTGCTATCGGCTTCCTGCAGCGCCTTGCGCGCGGCATTGAGCGAAGCCTGCTCGCTGGCCAGCTCGTCGTTCAGAATCTGTTTGCGGTTGCTGTCGCGGCTTCTTTGAGTGGCCGCGTCTACGCGGGGGAAATTAACAGGTGAGGGCACTGACACCGACGGTGATCGCGGCTGGCTTGAGCGCACCGTGGTTTCGCTACTGCTGCGACGTGGTGCGCTGGGCTCGGACATGATGCGCACCGCACCTTTGATCGGTGTATTGGTAAAGGTGACATGGCCGTTTTCATCGACATATTTGTATATGTCGGCCCAGCTTGGCAGGCTGGCACAGGCGATCAACAGGGTAAAAAGCGATTTTGCGTACATGCCCGTAAGGTATCACAGTCTGGAGGGGAGTTTGAAATTACTGCGGCACACTGTCTGAATGACCCAATGGTTTATCAGGGGCAATGTGATCTCGCACACGTTGTTTTAGTATCTTGGCCTCGGGAAAGCCACCGTCGATTTTTCTGTCCCAGATCAGTTGCCCGTCGCAATGGATGACAAAAATGCCGCCAGTGCCCGGTTGCAGAGCCACTTCACCGATTTCGAAGGCAAAGGTGTGCAAAAGTTCCTGTGCCAGCCAGGCGCTGCGCAGCATCCAGTTGCACTGTGTGCAGTAGTGAATGGTGATGCGTGCTTTGTTGATGTGTTCGCTCGACATTCTAAAACTCCAGCTCCTGTGTTGATTAAAACGCCAAACCCAGTTCGCGAAGACGTGCGGCCGTTTCGCCTGCGCTGGTGTGGTGAATGGCCTGCCAGCCCACATTGCGTGCGCCTTGCGCATTGTGCGCGGCATCGTCGATAAAAATCAGCTGCTCGGGTTTGGCCTCCGGGTAGTGCTGTAGGATACGTTGATACATGGTGTGGTATATCGCTGGATCCGGCTTGATTAAACCGATACGGCCAGATACCACGATGTCGGTGATCTCATGCAGAAATGGATAATTCTCCCAGGCGTAGGGAAACGTTTCATCGGACCAGTTGGTCAGGCCGAAAATCGGATAGCCCGCCTGTTTAAGTGCCTGATACAGCGCCATGCCCTCGGGCAGCAGGCCGCGTAATGTTTCGGGCCAGCGCTGGTAAAAAGCGGCGATCTGCTCGGCGTAGTGTGGATATTCGGTAGCCTTGATCGCAATCGCCTCGGCAATCGGGCGGCCTCTATCCTGCTCGATATTCCACGCCGGATTGCACACATGCTCCAGAAACCTTGCGCGCTCGGCCTCGTCGGGTATCAGGCTTTGATAAAGGTAATCCGGGTTCCAGTCAAACAGTACACCGCCAAAATCGAACACAATAATCGCTTGCATGCTCTGAGCCTAGGCAAATGAAAACCACGATTCTAAGTGCAAAGGCAAAAGTTTTCACACTTCGTTTTCATGCCTTGCGGCGCTGGTGTAATGGGTGTGGCCTGAGGCTTTGCGTCGCGGGCTGGGTGCTGCTAAAACGCTTGCCGACGGAAGCGATTCTTATCGATTTTATGCCTCTGGATTTGGGTCTGCGTCCGGGTCGGCGTGCAGAAAATGCGTGCGCAGCTGGGCGTAGCTGATGGCGCAATTGCGACCGGCCGATTTGGCCGCATACAGCGCTTCATCGGCGCGGCGCAGCAGATCGTCCAGTGTCAGATCAATCATGCTCAGCGAGGTGACGCCTAGGCTGATCGTAATCGAGATTGGCGTTTGCCCCTCGCTCAGTATCGGCTCGGTGCCGACGGCATGGCGCAGTTTTTCGGCCACGATCAGCGCGTGCGCTTCGTCGGTTTCCGGTAACAGAATGACAAATTCTTCACCGCCCCAGCGGGCGAAGGTATCGATTTCCCGCAAATTTTTGCTGCAGCGCTGGCTAAGGCATTTCAGCAGCAGATCGCCGGCCAAATGGCCATGCTCGTCGTTGATGCGCTTGAAGTGATCAATATCGAGCATGATGATCGAGAGCGGGTCCTTGTAGCGCCGACTGCGCACAATCGCTTCCGCGCAGCGCCGTTGCCATTCGCGCCGGTTGGGTACTTGCGTCAGCTCGTCGGTGGTGGCTTGCTCCAGCAGGCGGCCATTCGCTTCGGTCAGCGCTTCGGTGCGCAGGGCAATTTCATATTCCAGCGCCTGATAGCGCTGCTTGAGTTCCAGTTGCATGCTGGCCAGGTATTGCAGCGTCAGCATTGTGGCAAAGATGAAAATCTGCAAATTGAAAAAAGCCCAGCTGGTAGAGCCGCTCGCAAACTGCCCGTAGCCTTGTGCGGTGCCAATGACGCACAGCTGCGACATCAGCAATAGCGCCAGACCTACGCCCGCTTGCAGATAGCGCACGGCGATATACAGCATGATGGGTAGTACCAAAATCATTAAAGCGCGCAGCCACAAGGCCAGCAGCAGAAACAGGGTGAGCCCCAGTAGGGGTAGCCAGGCCTGTTTGAGGGTGCTGATGAGGCGTTTTGCCAGCCAGCTTTGGTACACCGGCACCAGCAGCAGAATGCCCGCTGTGTCGCTCAGCGTTAGCGAGAGCATGCTTTGCCCTAGCTCCAGCACCCCTGCGTGGTGCATCAAGCCGGTGTGATGCTGTAGTAGCACCAGCAGCGGCGAAGTGAACGCCGCTGGAATCAGGCTGATCTGCAGCCAGTAGCGCGGCAGTACGGTGGCCGGGATGGCGTTTTCTTGCGGGTAACTCTGGGCAAATTGCTGGTAATAGTTGCGGGCGATCAGCGATTGCGACATATCGATCAGCGCCGTTGCCAGCCCGATCAGCAATACCGCGTGGGCATCCAATCCGGCCTTGCCAATATAAAATGGGGTATTGACTGCAAAGCTGGATAAAAATACGAGGTAGGGAGCAATACGCCCCATATGTATCATGATAATCAGGCCAATTCCCGAGGCCAGCCACATCACGGCCAGATTGCCGCCGTTCAGGCTGCCCAGCTGAATGCTCCACAAGCCTGCGCCGATGTACATCAGCATCAGGATGAGCGCAGTGCGAATGGAGTGAATGAAGTTCATGGTTGGCCAGTGTTTTGCCGGGTAGGTGTCACTATCGGTCCGGGCTTGTCGCAAGATGGAGCGCCCGTTTGGATGGTATTGGGGTGGCTCTTCATTGTCATACTAGAAGGGAGAGTCCGCTTTGTCTTGTGGCGGCTGTGGCGATTGTTGGTTTTTTGCCCCAGCGCAAGCCTGATTTGGCAAGACATGGCGGAGAGTGGCACTCAGCCTTTACGAATCTGGCTGGGATTAAAGCCAAACTGGCGCTTGAACGCAGTGGCAAAATTGGCGGGTGAATTATAGCCCGCGTTCAGCGCCGCATCGGTCACCGACATCCCAGCGCGCAACTGCTCGCAGGCTTGCTCCATGCGCTGACGCCGGATATAGCTGGCAATGCTGTGCCCGGTGACCAGACGAAACTGTTGCTGCAATGTGGTCGGATTGCTGCCCAGCGTTTGCGCCAGCTGCGACAGACTCCATTCCTGCGCCAGATCGGCGTGCAGCAGCTCCAGCAACTGGGTGATCCTGTGCTGGGCGCGCGGCGCCAGTTTTCGCTGTGCGCCAGTATTATTGTGCAATACCGCCAGCAACAGCGACAGCGCCTGATTTTCCCGCTCTAGTTGCAGTAAAGGCTGTTTTTCTGCGCCCGAGTCGATCAGTTGCGCGGCCAAAGCCAGCATTTGCGGAGATGCGGCCGTGCTGCGGCTAGCCAGCATGCTGTGCGGCCAGGCTTGTAAATCAGTCGCGTCGGCAATATTGTCCAGCCCGGACTGAGCCAGCCACTGCGGGCTGAACGTGAGCACCAGTTGCCGGTGCAGTCCGGTATTTGTTGTTACACGCTCGTAGGGTAGGGCTGAGTGGCCGGTATTGAGCAAAACGCAATTACTCTGCGCGCCACCCAGCTGCACCGCTCGCCGGTCGAAATGCGCCTCGACCTGGCCTTGCAACATGATGATCAGCTTCAAGCCCGGGTTGATCTGGCCGCCACCGCTCATTTTGCGATGAAAATCCACTTCGGTGCCGTGCAGCCATAAGCCGGGCCGCAATTCCTGCTCAATGATAGTGCCTTCCATTACGGCTTCTTTCTCATGCCACACCGAATAGCGGTGCTCCTGTTGATGCCAGCGCAGATTGGCGGCATCCAATACGTCTTCTCGTTTTCCCATGAGCTGCTTGATCTTTATCTAAACAATTTGCAAACAAAAAATTGTCGTTCGCAAAAGCGCGCGGTTTTCGGAATTGCGACAATGACGCCATTGTATTGATAATTATTCTCAACTGATAGTCGGGTTAGCCGTAATACCCCGTTTTTTTAGGAAGACTTGATATGCCGCAAAAACCGCCGTTCCCCCGCCATTTGCTGACTCTGGCCATTGCACTGGGTTTGGCCGCACCGGGCTGGGCGCAGGATGAAGCCCAGCTGGCTCCGGTGGAGGTGAGTGCCAGCACGCCGACGCAAGATGACACGCTGCTTCGGCAGGCACTGATTGAACAGCAGGCGCAAAATCTGAGCGATGTGTTTAAGGCTGATGCCGAAATCAGCGTCGGTGGCGGTGGCAATCCGATTGCGCAGAAAATGTATATCCGCAGCATGGAAGAATCTTTGCTCAATCTGAGCGTTGATGGCGCGCAGATCAATAGCAAGGTGTATCACCACCAGACTGCACTGATTCTGGATCCGCAGTTGATCAAGCGTGTTGAAGTCGAAAAAGGCACAGCCTCGGCCAGCGCCGGGCCCGGTGCTTTGGGTGGCGCCATCCGCTACGAAACTGTCTCGGCACTCGATATGCTGCGCCCCGGTCAGCAAGTGGGCGGCAGCGTCACTGCCAGTGTGTTTAGCAATGAAGGCTGGCGCAGTAGCGCCAATGTGTATGGCAAAGTGGGCAAGGTCGATGCGCTTTTGGCAGCCACCACGATGCGCACGCAAGACTATCAGGCTGGCAATGGCCAGACTGTCGCCAACTCGGCCACCGAGCAAGCCAATTATCTGGCCAAACTGGGGCTGCAATTGAGCGAGCAGCAGCGTCTGGTCGCCAGTTTCCAGCGCAGCAGCGACGAAGGTGTACGCACGGCGCGTGCCAATATGGTCGGCTTTGCGCATCCGGTGCTGCCCAATGACGCCATCCCGCAAAGTCTGGATCGCGATACCGCCACGCTCAATTATCAGGCGCAGCAGCTGGGCTGGATTGATGCGCTCAATGCCACCGTGTATCGCTCGCAAGTCGATAGCGAGCGCACCAATAAAAAAGGCCGCAACTGGGGCGAAACGCTCACCACCACCGGCGCCGATCTGCAGCTCAAGCAAGCCTTGGGCGAGCATCTGCTCAAATACGGCGTGAACTGGCGCGAGGAAAAATCGGCCGCACAGCGTATCGCCAATCCGTATGGCCTGACTGGAAACGGACGCGAAAACATGCGCGTCTGGGGTGGCTATGTCGAAGGTGAGCTCAATTTCAATACGCTCACGCTCACCGGTGGCGTGCGCTACGACGATTACCAGTACACCGACAATCATCTGCAGCAATTTGCCAGTGATGGCCTGAGCCCCAGCGTAGGCTTGCGCTGGCAGGCGAGCGATGCGCTGCAATTGCGGGCAGGCTACGCCAAAGCCTTGCGTGGTGTGGGTTTGAAGGAGGCCTTTATGCTCGATATTGCGCAGTGGAAAAATCTGCCCAATATCAAGGCCGAAGAAGCCGATAACGCCGAGCTGGGCTTTGCCTACCGGCAGGGTGGCCTGAGTGTGAGCGGGAATGTGTACCGCCAGGTGATCGACAACTTTATTACAACGTTTAGTTGCGCCAGCGCACGCGGCGGCTGCCGCGGCAATCTGGGGCAAGCCACGATTGATGGCTATGAGCTGGCGGCGGGCTACCAGTGGGGCGATCTCACGCTGGGATTAAGCGTGGCCGATAGCCGCCCCGAGCTTGATGGCCGCAAATTCAGCGACGCCGATCTGGGCTTGGGTACACGCACCGGGCGTACCTGGGTGAGCAAAGTGGCGTATCAGCTGCCCGCGCAGCGCGTCGAGCTAGGCTGGCTGGGGCGATTCGTCGAGTCTATGCCTTACCTGCCGGTGGGCGCTCAGCGCGAGCAAACCAAGGCTGGTTACGGCGTGCACGATGTCTTTGTTAGCTGGAAACCGCTGGCCAAGGACACATTGCGCCTGAATCTGACGGTAAAAAATCTGTTTGATCAGCATTACTACGATCAGGCCACTTACGCCTACAACGGCTGGCAGGGCAAGGTGCTGGGCTACGCCGAGCCGGGGCGTGATGTACGTCTTGAAGCGAGCTGGCAGTTCTAAATGAAGGTTTAAAACTGAGCAAATGCCACCGGTGCGCCGGTGGCTTTCCTGTTTGTGGCATTGACCTATTTGGGGATCTAAAGAAAATGAAATTAAAACTAGAAAGCTGGCTGGCATTGGCCAGCCTATTACTCACTGCGACGATTGCGCAGGCCGCCACGGTGGTCGATCTGGCGGGGCGCACGGTGCCGATTCCGGCCAAGGTCGAGCGGATTATTCTGGGCGAAGGGCGCATGCTGTCGAGTCTGGCGATTCTGGATCGGGAATTACCCGCCAAGCGGGTGGTTGGCATGCTGGGTGATTTTGAGCAGCTTGATCCTGGCAGCTATGCGCAATACCGCAAGGCCTATCCGAATCTGGATCAGATTACCCGGCTGGGGCGCAGTAGCCAGAGCTTTAGCGTTGAAGAAGCGATTGCGCTCAAGCCGCAACTGGCAATTTTCAGTCTGGGCGGGCATGGGCCGGATCTGAACGATCAAGCCACGATGCAGCGTTTGTCCAAAGCAGGTATTGCGGTGGTGTATGTGGATTTTAATAAAGACCCGCTGCGCAATACAGAAAAAAGCATCGAGGTATTAGGCCAGGTGCTAGGTAGGCAGAAGGCTGCAGAGCAATACCTCGCATTTTATCGTGGCGAAATGGCCAAGGTCACCGCAGGGCTGACCAAGCTGCCGCGCAAAACCACGGTGTTTCTGGAAAGCCGCGTCGGGCTGGGTAATAGCTGCTGCGAAACGCTGACGCACGGCATGCTCGGCACTTTTGTTGTCGCGGCGGGCGGCGACAATATCGCCAACGCCATCGTCCCCGGTGCGCATGGCACGGTGAGCCTGGAGTTTTTGCTGCAGCAACAGCCCGAAGTGTATATCGGCACCGGCATTGGCAATCCGAACACTGCGCGCGACCCGCGCAGTCCGCGCATTGCGCTGGGCGCGGGCATTGATCGCGCTACTGCGCAGGCCAGCTTGCGGCGCGCCCTGAGCCGCACGGGGTTTGCCCAGCTCAAGGCTGTGCAAAGTGGCCGCGCCTACGCGCTGTCGCATCAGTTTAATTACAGTGCCGCCAATGTGATTGCCGTGCAGGTGATGGCCAAATGGCTGTACCCGCAGCAATTTGCCCATTTAAACCCGCAAGCCAGCCTGCAGCAGTTTTACCAACGCTTTCAGCCGGTACCGCTGGCTGGCACCTTCTGGGTTGAGGCAGGCTTATGAGTGCGATACATGCCACAGTGCTGGATGCACACGTTGATGCAGAGCAGGGCGTGTTGGCGCGGCAATACCGCCAGCAAAATCGCTGGCGGGTGCTGTGCCTGCTGGGTTTGCTCTTGCTGCTGGTGCTGAGTCTGGCCGCCGATCTGGCCAGCGGTAGCGCGAGTTTTCCATTGTCTGTCGTGCTGGCGGGGGTGCTTAATCCGGCGTCGATGGACGATAGCTTGCGCGTGGTGATTTTTGACGTGCGTTTGCCGTACGCGCTAATGGCGCTGGTGGTCGGCGGTGCGCTGGGGCTGGGTGGCGCGCAGCTGCAAACGGTGCTGAATAATCCGCTGGCCAGCCCGTTTACGCTGGGCGTCGCCGCCGCTGCAACTTTGGGCGCTTCGCTGGTGATTGTGTTTGAGCATCACCTGAGCTTTGCATTGCCGCACGAAATCTTGCTGCCCTTGGGGGCCTTTGCGCTGGCTTTGGCCGCTACCGGGCTGATTTTGCTGCTGAGCCGCGCCCACGGCGGCGGCAGCGATACGCTGGTGCTGTTTGGTATCGCCTTGCTGTTTGCGCTGGAGGCGCTGGTCTGGCTGCTGCAATTTCTGGCCGACGCCAATGCGCTGGAGCAGATTGTGTTCTGGTCGATGGGCAATCTGGGGCGTGCCACTTTGCTGCATGTGGCGATTGTGTCGGCAGTGCTGCTGCTGTGCTTTGTGCTGGCGATGCGCCGCGCCTGGGCGCTCACCTTATTGCGCGGAGGCGCTATGCACGCCGCCAGTCTGGGCGTGCAGGTGGAGCGGCTTAGCTGGCGGGTGCTGATCGAAGTGAGCCTGCTCACCGCGGTAGCGCTGGCTTTTGTCGGCACGATTGGTTTTGTCGGACTGGTTGGCCCACATATCGCGCGCCTGCTGGTGGGCGAGCAACATCGTTTTTTCCTGCCTGCCAGCATGCTATGTGGCGCGCTGATGCTCTCGCTAGCGTCGATTGCCAGCAAAACGCTGGTGCCGGGGCTGCTGATCCCGATTGGCATTGTCACCGCGTTGGTGGGTGTGCCGGTGCTGATTGCGCTGATTTTGAAACGGAGAGCCTAGAGTATGAGTCTGCACATCAATAGTATCAAGGTATTGCGAGGTAATACCCCTGTTATTCCCGGCTTGAGTCTTGCGCCTTTAGCGCCCGGCAGCGTGACGGCGCTGATCGGCCCTAATGGCGCGGGCAAATCGACGCTGATTCATGCCATTGCTGGGCTATTGCGTGCGCAAGGGCAGATCAGCTTGCACGGGCAGGCCATAGCCGCGCTATCACACGACGAGCGCTGCCGCCGTATCGCCTTGCTGCCACAGAGCTTGCCGCAGGCAGCTGGACTCACGGTGTACGAGCTGCTGCTGGGCGGCTTGCTGACCTTGGGTTTGCCCCGGCGCGAGGCTGAAGCGCGGATTGCCAGCTATCTGGCGCAATTGCAGCTCAGTACGCTGGCAATGCGCCCGCTCGCTACCTTGTCAGGCGGGCAGCGGCAGATGGTGGCGCTGGCGCAATTGCTGGCTCGCCAGCCCGAGCTCATGCTGCTGGATGAGCCCAATAGCGCGCTCGATCTGCACTGGCAGCTGGCGCTGGTGGAAGCCATCCGCCGCGATGTGCGCGAGCGCAACAGTATTGCACTGCTGGCGCTGCACGACCTGAATCTGGCGCTGCGCTGCTGCGACCGGATCATCGTGCTGCACCACGGCCAATGCGCCGCCGATGGTGCGCCGCTGGCAGTGCTGACGCCGGATTTGCTCGCGCAAGTGTATGACATTAGTGGCCGGGTCGAGCAATGCTCGCAAGGCCGCCCGATTTTCGTGCTCGACCAATTGGTTCGGGCTTAATAATGAGATACCCAGATATGGTAATGGTTGAAACCCAAGTAGATACAAGCCTTGCAAAGCAATACCTCTTTAAGCTGTGCAAACACTTTGCCCGCAAAATCCGCGTCGATTTTGATGCCGAGCATGGCGTGGCCTATTTTGACTTTGGCGAGTTGCAGCTGGCCGCCAGCGAAAACCAGCTGTGTTTCCGCCTCTGTGCGCAGGAGGAGGCGCAACTGGAAATACTGAAAAGCGTCGTTGAGCATCACCTGCAACTAATGACCCGTACCCCCGACCCCGCACTGCCATGGCGGGTGGTGAATGGTGCACCAATGGCCATAAATAACTGAAACACTGAGCAATAAAAAACCCGCACCAGCCAGGCTGGATGCGGGTTTTGTGTATCAATCAGCCTGCGCAAGCGCAGGCTGAAGTTGATTACAGAGAATAGTACATATCGAACTCAACTGGGTGCACGTTCATACGTGAACGAGTTACGTCGTTCATTTTCAGTTCGATGTAGCTATCGATCCACTCATCAGTGAATACGCCGCCACGAGTCAAGAACTCGCGGTCTGCATCGAGTGCTGCCAGTGCTTCGTCCAGAGACGCGCAAACGGTAGGGATCAGTTTGTCTTCTTCTGGTGGCAAGTCGTACAAGTTCTTGTCAGCTGGATCGCCTGGATGGATCTTGTTCTGGATACCATCCAAACCGGCCATCAGCAATGCTGCGAAGCACAGGTATGGGTTAGCCAATGGATCTGGGAAACGCGCTTCGATACGACGACCTTTGTCGCTAGAAACGTGAGGAATACGGATTGAAGCAGAACGGTTCTTCGCAGAGTAAGCCAATTTAACTGGCGCTTCGAAGTGAGGAACCAAACGACGGTACGAGTTAGTACCTGGGTTGGTGATCGCGTTCAGTGCTTTAGCGTGCTTGATGATACCGCCGATGTAGAACAGGGCAGTTTCAGACAGGCCAGCGTAGCCGTTACCTGCGAACAAGTTTTTGCCGTCTTTCCAGATAGACTGGTGAACGTGCATGCCTGAGCCATTGTCGCCAACGACTGGTTTTGGCATGAACGTTGCAGTTTTGCCGTACTGGTGAGCCACGTTATGCACAACGTATTTCAGGATCTGAGTCCAGTCAGCACGTTGAGTCAAAGTAGAGAATTTAGTACCGATCTCATTTTGACCGGCATTCGCTACTTCATGGTGGAATACTTCAACTGGCACGCCCAATTCTTCCAGCACGATCACCATCGTTGCGCGGATGTCTTGGTGGCTGTCTACTGGAGGAACTGGGAAGTAGCCGCCTTTAACGCGTGGACGGTGACCCAGGTTGCCGCCTGCTGGTTCGTCAGCAGTAGCCCAAGCGCCTTCGTCAGAGCCGATCTTAACGAAAGTACCTGACAAGTCAGTGTTCCAACGGATGTTGTCGAAAATGAAGAATTCTGGCTCTGGACCGAAGAATGCAGTATCACCAATGCCTGAAGTTTTCAGGTAGGCTTCAGCGCGTTTAGCCAAAGAGCGTGGGTCACGATCGTAACCTTTACCAGTTGCTGGCTCGAGAACGTCACAAGTGATGAACACAGTTGGTTCGTCAAAGAACGGGTCGATTTTAGCAGTTGATGCATCTGGCATCAGCAACATGTCTGAAGCTTGAATACCTTTCCAGCCGGCGATCGATGAACCATCGAATGCGTGGCCAGTTTCGAACCATTCTTCATCAACGACGTGTGAAGGAACAGTTACGTGTTGCTCTTTACCGATGGTGTCGGTGAAGCGCAGATCAACGAAACGGATGTCGTTATCTTTAATAAGCTTGAGAACGTCGGCTACAGCCATGTTGTCGCTCCTAGTTGGGACAAGTGAAAACAGGAAATGGGATATTGCATGTGCGCTGTTGCGCGTCATTTTGCTGCGTGTGCGCTGCTGCGCACTGGACGGCGTTACTACAAGCACAAACCGTGCCAAGCGGTAAAACAGCTACCAGCTATTGTGCCACAAGTATTTGCGTTCGCGCATGCTTCTTGTTGGTGATAAATCGTGGTGCATTGAGCTGATTTTTGCACTGTTATGGTGCATTTTAATTGCACGGTGCTCTTGGTAGCCCTTGTCGGCACATTTGTCCTTGCAGGGTGGTGTTGATTGCTTGGCGCATCAGCTGCTCGCGCCATAGAATGGAGGCCGATCAAGCCCTGCTTGCGAGTCAATCCATAGAAAGGTGATGTATGAGTCAAGCCAATGAAATTCTCCAAACCGCCCGTGCCCGCGCCCAGAGCGCCGGTTTGCCCTATGCCGGTGCCGTTACGCCCGCCGAGGCCTGGGCTTTAGTGCAGTCTTTGCCTGCCGTGCATATTGTTGATGTGCGCACGCATGCGGAATGGCAATGGGTGGGCGTGGTGCCGCAGGCCGAGCTGATTGAGTGGAAATCGTATCCGGGCATGGCCAGTAATCCCAATTTCCTGACGCAGCTTAAAACCAAGGTCGACCCGGAAGCGGTAGTGATGTTTTTGTGCCGCTCTGGTGCGCGCTCGCACGATGCCGCCATTCTGGCCACGCAGCATGGCTATGCCGCGGCGATGAATATTCTGGAAGGCTTTGAGGGCGACAAGGACGAAAACGAGCAGCGCGGCCACAAAAACGGCTGGCAAGCCGCTGGCTTGCCATGGAAACAAGGCTAATTTGTGACGGCAAAGGTGTAAGGCGTGAGGCGTGCAGTGTAAACTACGCCTCACTTTTTATTTGTGCCGCGATCTAACCCATGACCCAAGCAACTTATGTTGTGATCGGCAACCCGATTGCCCATTCCAAATCGCCCCAGATTCACGCTGCATTTGCAGCGCAGTTTGCGGGTCATCCTGTCGTTGAGGGCTTTTCATACGAGCGACTGCTCGCGCCGCTGGATGGCTTTGCGGTCAGTGTGAATGACTTTGCCGCCGCAGGCGGGCGTGGCGCGAATGTAACGGTGCCTTTTAAAGAAGAAGCTTTTCGTCTGGCAAGCACTTTGAGCGAACGAGCCCAAGCCGCAGGAGCGGTCAATACCTTGCAACTGCAAAGCGATGGTAGCTGGCTGGGTGACAATACCGACGGAGCAGGTCTGGTGGCCGATGTCCTGCGCCATACCGATATACGGGGTAGGCGTATCTTGCTGCTGGGCGCAGGCGGCGCGGCGCGTGGCGTGATACTCCCCTTGCTGGCGCAACCCCCCGCAAGTCTGACGCTGGCGAACCGTACCTTGAGTAAGGCGCAAAATCTGATTGAGCATTTTCAACGCAATACGCCGATTCCTTTGCAAGCTTGTGAATACACCGCGATTTCCGGCCAGTTTGATCTGATCATCAACGCCACCTCCGCCAGTCTTGGCGGCGAGCGCTTGCCGATTGCCGATTCAGTCTTTGCGCCGGGTGCCCTCGCTTACGACATGATGTATGGCAAGGATGAAACGCCGTTTCTGGCTCAGGTGCGCGAGGCGGGCGTGACGCAGCGCGTTGATGGTCTGGGCATGCTGGTGGGGCAGGCAGCCGAGGCGTTTCATGTGTGGACTGGCCTGCGCCCTGATGTCGCGCCCGTGCTGGACTGGATGCGCACCCAGCTGTAACTCCATGGCTACAATGGGTATTGCTCTGTAGGTCTTGTATTAATTGCTTTTTGGGGTAATACCCCTGTTGGTTTAAGATGAAAAATATCAGTATGGCTGGCTGGATAGGGCGCGGCGTCTTGCTGCTGCTGGCGCTGTTTCTGGCCTGGAATCTGTGGATGTTGCTGCATATTATTGCGTGGCGCTGGATTAATCCGAGCGACACCGCATTTATGAATGTCCAGCTTGAACGTTTGCAAGAGACCAATCCCGAAGCGCAATTGAAATTCGAGTGGGTCGATTACGACAAAATTTCGCCCAATTTGAAACGCGCGCTGGTCGCCTCTGAAGACGCCAAATTTCTCGATCACGAAGGCTTTGACTGGGAAGGCATGCAAACGGCGTGGGAAAAAAACATCAAGAAAGGGCGAATTGTCGCCGGTGGCTCGACGATCAGTCAGCAATTGGCCAAAAATCTGTTTCTATCCGGCAGCCGCAACCCCTTACGCAAGGTGGAAGAGGCGATCCTTACCGTGATGATCGAGACCGCATGGGATAAGCGCCGGATTTTTGAGGTGTACTTAAATGTCATCGAATGGGGTGACGGCGTTTTTGGTGCAGAAGCTGCGGCGCGTCACTACTATAAAACCAGCGCCCAGCGGCTTGGCCGCGCGCAAGCGGCCAAAATGGCGGCGATGGTGACCAATCCGCGTTACTACGATACGCACCGCAATGATCGCCGCTTGCTGCGAA
Organism: Chitinibacter sp. FCG-7; assembly: GCF_040047665.1. Taxonomy (NCBI): domain Bacteria; kingdom Pseudomonadati; phylum Pseudomonadota; class Betaproteobacteria; order Neisseriales; family Chitinibacteraceae; genus Chitinibacter; species Chitinibacter mangrovi. Next base: position 62,035 of record NZ_CP157355.1, on the reverse strand, counting down.
AAAGCGCCATCATTCAGCGCCGGATGGCTTACGCCGATATACCGTAATTGATCCGTACCGCAATGACTGGCCTGCTGGAACTGGCCTACTGCAAACGCCACACGAGAAAACGAGGATGAGCATGACTTTGAAAGGTTGGCGCAGTGACTGGGCGGTGGGGCTGATTGTCGTCGTGCTGTTTGCCTTGCTGTGGCAAACCACGCCGCTGATCCGTGATCTGGAAAGCAAGGCCTATGATCAGAGCATGCGCTGGATTAGCCGCGCACCGTCAACCCGCATTGCCATCATCGGTATTGATCAGACCAGCCTGGATAATCTGGGGCGCTGGCCGTGGTCGCGCGATATTCATGCCCGACTGATTGATCAGCTGCACGCCGCTGGCGCGTCGCAAATATTATCCACAGTGTTTTTTACCGAACCGCAGCGTGATCGTGGCCTCGATTATCTGCAGCAACTGGCCGAAAAAGTGGCCGCCCAGCCCGACTATTACCCTCCCGAGTTGCCCGCCGAGCTGGCGCAAAACATTGAAAAACTGAATGTCGATCAGCAGCTGGCCGCCAGCATTGGCAAGGCAGGCAATGTGATGCTGCCGATGTTGTATTCGCTGGGCGCACAAAGCGGCAGCCCGGACGCCGAGCTGCCCGATTTTATTTTGCGCCAGGAAATCGATGCCGAGGGCGACCCCGCTCGCGGCCAGCCGCGCTCGGTGATTATGCCGGTGGTGCCGGTGCCGGAAATCGGTGAAGCCGCCAAAGCGGTGGCACCGCTGGTGTTTGATCAGGATGCCGATGGCGTTGTGCGCGCCTTGCCGCTGGCGCTGGTGTATTACGATGCGCTATTTCCCAGCTTTTTCACGCAAGCCAGCGCCCAGGCGTTGAATGTGCCGCAGCGGCAAATCCGGCTCGATTTCGGGCGTGGCCTGCAGCTGGGCTCCTTGCGCTGGCCTACTACGCCTGAAGCGCAGGTCTTCCCACATTTTTATGCTGATCAGCAGGGCCAGCCAGTGTTTGTGGTGGATTCGTTTTACGACGTGCTGGCGGGCAAAATTGCGGCCAGCAAATATCGCGACAAAATTGTACTGATCGGCGTTACCGCGCCTGGCCTGGGTGACACCTTGAGCACGCCAGTGGAGGCCAGCAGTAGCCCGGTGGTGATGACGGCGCAAGCGATTTCGGCCTTGCTTGAACAGCAGGTGTATCGTACTCCGGCGTGGGCGGTCTGGTTTTCTGTGGCGCTGGTCTTGCTGGTGGCCTTGTATCTGGTAATGGTATTGCCGCGGCTTCGTGCGCAAGCCGGGGCAGTATCGACCGCTGGCGCTTTGCTGGCCTTGCTTGCGGGGCAATACCTGATGATGTATTCGGCCATGCTCTGGCTGCCAATGATGGCACCGGCCTGCTTGCTGCTGATCGGGCATCTGGCGCTGACGACCAAGCATTTTCTGCTCACCGAAGCGCGCGAGGAAAAGTCGTCGGCTGAATCGGCCGAATCAAACCGCATGCTGGGTCTGGCGCTGCAAAATCAGGGGCAGCTCGATATGGCGTTTGACAAGCTGCGCCGGGTGCCGCTCGACGAGGGCATGATGGAAGTCATGTACAATCTGGCGCTCGATTTTGAGCGCAAACGCCAGTTTAATAAGGCTGAGTCGGTTTACCGTCTGATGCATGCACATGATCCGCAGTATCGTGATCTGGCAGAAAAAATGAAAACCGCAAGGCAGATGTCCGAAACGGTGATTCTGGGCGCGGGCGCACAAGGCGGAACACAGATTTTGCTCGATGGCGATGTCGTCAAGCCGATGCTGGGGCGCTACCAGCTGGAAAAAGAGCTGGGCAAGGGCGCGATGGGGACGGTTTATCTGGGGAAAGACCCCAAAATTTCCCGCAGCGTTGCAATCAAAACCATGGCCTTGTCGCTGGAGTTTGAAGCCGATTTGCTCGCCGAAGCGCGCGAGCGTTTTTTTCGCGAGGCCGAAACTGCCGGGCGCTTGAATCATCCGAATATCGTGACGATTTTTGACGCTGGCGAAGAGCATGATCTGGCGTATATCGCGATGGAATTTCTGGCCGGTGAAGACCTGACCCCGTATACCAAGCCAGGCCATTTATTGCCTTTGCTGGAGGCGGTCACCATTGTGCGGCAAATCGCGCAAGCGCTTGATTATGCGCATCAGGCTGGCGTGGTGCATCGCGACATCAAGCCTGCCAATGTGATGTACGACCGGAAAACCCGGACGGTCAAGGTGACCGACTTTGGTATTGCTCGCATTACCGATTCGTCCAAAACCAAAACCGGTATGGTGCTGGGCACACCGTCGTTTATGTCGCCTGAGCAGCTGGCTGGTAAACACATCGACGGACGTTCGGATCTGTTTTCACTGGGCGTGATGCTGTATCAGCTGCTAACGGGTTATCTGCCGTTTGTCGGGGAGTCGATGGCCGAGTTGATGTTCCGGATTACCCAGCAGCCGCCAACCGATCCGCGCAATTACAATCCGAAAATCCCGGCGGTCGTTATTAAAATCATCATGAAAGCCTTGGAAAAAAATGCCGATGCACGCTTTCAGACAGGGGCCAATATGGCGAGTGTATTACTCAAACTAGAAGAAGCAATCAAAGGAGCCGCGAATGCGAAATCTGTCGAGCGCCCTTGAGATTGCCGGTCGCACCGATACGGGCAGGGTGCGCGAGCACAACGAAGACGCCATTTTCTTTGACCCCGACCTAGGGCTGGTTGTGCTGGCCGATGGCATGGGCGGTTATAACGCGGGCGAAGTGGCCAGCGGCATTACCATTGAAGTGATTGCCGAGCTGATGCGCGCGCAAATCTCCGCCACGCCGCCGCATATCAAGACCGCTGGTAGCTTGTTGCCTATTGCGCATGAAATGCTCTTGCTGGCGATAGACAGAGCCAACAACCTGATTTACCAGACCGCACATGAGCATCCCCAGTGCGCCGGGATGGGGACAACGGTGGTGGCGGGCCTGTTTTATAATAACCATCTGGCGCTGGCCCACGTGGGTGACTCGCGTGCTTACCGCTGGCGCAACGAGCAGCTGGTGCAGCTGAGCAAGGATCATTCTTTTTTGCAAGAGCAGATCGATGCCGGTCTGCTGAGTCTGGAAGAGGCACGGCACGCCCCGTATAAAAATCTGGTCACCCGGGCGGTGGGCGTGAATGAAGTGGTGCAAACCGAGTTGCGCGAATACGAGGTTGAAGTCGGTGATGTGTATCTCTTTTGCTCTGATGGCTTAAGCGATATGCTCGAAGACGACTCAATAGCGCAATTGATCGGCATCTTTAAAGACCAGTTACCCCAAGCCAGTAATGTCCTGATCGAGCATGCCAACGCAGAAGGCGGGCGTGACAATATCTCGGTTATCCTGATCAAAATCGTTCGCGATTTTCAGGTGGAAAGCAAAATCTGGAACAAGGTTACTGGCTGGTTTGGTGGAAATGCCTGACCAGGTTGAATGGATCAAATTCCGCCGGGATTGCGTATGAAGTGCCAGCAAGCGCTGCCATCAATACTCAAGCGATCCCGGTGACTAACTGCATGAAATGGAATCGTCGCTAATGGCAAAATTGGTATTAAGTCTGGATGGACAGATTATTCAGGAGTTTCGCCTGACCCGCCCACGCACCACGATAGGGCGCAGGCCGAATAATGATATCCAGATTGATAATCTGGCTATTTCCGGTCTGCATGCCGTGGTGGAAGTGGTGGGGCAGCTCTATTTTGTCGAAGACATGCAAAGCACCAATGGTGTGGTACTCAATGGCGAAAAAATCAGCCGCCATCCGCTGAAAAGTGGTGATGAACTGCTGCTGGGCAAGTACACAATTGCCTTCTTTCGTGATCCGGTAGCCGCCGCGCGCCAGGAAGAATTTGAAAAAACCATGGTTATGTCAGCGCCAGTTGCAGGTGTTGCACCGATCCAGAAAGCCAAACCGGCCAGAGCGCCAGAACCAGCGCGCGCAGGCCAGCAAGCGGTGATCAGGGTGCTGACCGGGGCCAACGCCGGGCGAGAGCTGGTTCTGAGCAAGGAAGTCACTTCTTTGGGCAAGGCAGGATTGCAAGTGGTGGCTTTGAGCAAACGCGGTAATGATTACTATATTACGCATATCGAAGGCGAGCACCGCCCCTTGGTTAATTCACGCGAAATTTCGGAAAAGCCGCAATTACTCGTTGAAGAAGATCTCATCGAAGTGATGGGAATCAGGATGGCATTTTTCTTTAGGTAAACCATGAGCTGTCAATTACGCGTTCTCGGTTGCAGTGGTGGTATCGGTGGCGACAATCGCACCACCGCGTTTCTGCTCAATCAGCATGTGCTGATCGATGCAGGCACCGGCGTGGGCGATCTACAACACGCTGAGCTATTGGCGATTGACCATGTTTTCCTCACTCATGCTCATCTTGACCATATTGCCTGCCTGCCTTTGCTGCTCGATTCGGTGGTTGGCTCGCGCACTGAGCCGATTTATGTCCATGCCAGCGCGCAAACCATCGACTTGCTGCGCAAGCATGTTTTCAACTGGCTGATTTGGCCTGATTTCTCTACCATCCCCAGCGTTGAGCAGCCCAGCCTGATTTTTGTCGAACATGAATTAGGCCAGCCCTGTCAAGTGGGCGAGTTGTGCATTACGCCTTTGCCTGCAATTCATACCATCCCGGCCGTCGCGTTTTTGCTGAGCTCCGATTCTGCGTCTATTGTATTTAGTGGCGATACGATTGGGGGTGATGAATTCTGGTGCGCCGTCAATCAAATCGACAATTTGCAGGCGCTAATTATTGAAACTGCATTTGCCGATAAAGAGCACGCGATTGCCGATGCCGCCAAACACCTTTGCTCCAGTACGCTGGCCGAGCAGTTGCAGCAATGGCGGGGCGGTGCGGAAGTGCTGATCACTCATTTAAAGCCCGCAGACAGCGAGCTGACAATCCGTGAAGTGCTGCAACTGGATCACCTCCACCCCATTCGTCGTTTATTGCAGGGCGAAATTATCGAGTTCTGATTATGACCACTTCACCTTCCGCGTTGACGCTCGACTTTATGCAAGCGTTGCAAAGTTTGACCACCAAAATACATGCAACGAGCCATCTGGACGAAATTCTGATCGAGATCAGCGCACCGATGTGTCAGGTATTCGCGTGTGAGCGGATTACGCTCTACACCGTCAGTGATGATGGCAAGGATTTGCTAGCCAAGGTGAAAACGGGTCTGGAAGGCGTCAAGGAGCTGCGCATCCCGATTAATGATCGCAGCATTGCCGGTTTTGTCGCCAATCATAAGCAGCAACTCAATATTGCCAATGTGTATGACGAGGCCGAGCTGCAATCCTATTCGAGCAGCTTGCAATTTTTGCAGCTGGTCGATCAGAAAACCGGTTTTCATACCCGGGAAATGCTGGTTGCCCCGATTCTGAATGACGGCGATGGCGTGCTGCTGGGCGTGGTTCAGCTGATCAATAACCGGACTCAACAGCCATTTGTTGAGCCCATGCTGCAAGGTGTTGGCTTGCTCGCCAAGACCTTGGCGGTGGCTTTCAGGCAGCGGCAGAGTACGGCTTATCCTTTTGTTCCGCAGCATAAATATCAGCAGCTGGTCGTTTCGGGGGCGCTATCTCCGGCGGCCTGGCAGGTGGCTTTGCGTGAGGCGCAAAAAAAACAGCAGGACATCGAAAAAGTGCTGCAGGAGGGGTATAGCGTCAGTAACGCCCAGATCGGCGCCTCGCTAGCCCTGTTTTTTGGCCAGCCTTACGAGCCATTCCGGCGCGAGCGCATCAAGCCGCTCGACATTCTGAAAAACCTCAAACGCGAATATCTGGCCGAGCAGCAATGGATACCGATTGATGAATCGGCTGAGGGCGTTGTAGTCATGACGACCGATCCGGAGCGCGTGCGCGGCGGTGCCTTGCAGTTTTTCGGTACGCGCAAACTGCAGATTCGTGTCACAACCCGGCAGGAATTTTTGCAAACGCTGGAGCAGTTTTTTGGCGTGCTTGATGCCAGCAGTATCGACACGCTGCTCGATGACATGAATGCCGAGGACGAATCTACCCCGCTGACGGTCGATGAAGTCAGCGCAGCACAGGATAATGAGGTGGTTCGCTTGGTAAACCAGATTATTGTCGACGCGCACAAGCAGGGCGCATCGGATATTCATATCGAGCCCTATCCTGGCGCGGCCAAAACGCAAATCCGCTTCCGGCGTGACGGGCAGTTGGTGCATTATCGCGAGGTGCCTTCGGCTTACCGCAATCCGCTGGTGACCCGGATCAAGATCATGTGCGATCTGGATATTAGCGAGCGGCGCAAACCGCAGGATGGCAAAATCAAGCTCAAAAAATACGTCCCTACGCTGGATATTGAGCTGCGCGTTGCGACAGTGCCAACGGCTGGTGGTCTTGAAGACGTGGTAATGCGTATTCTGGCCGCTGGTGAGCCATTGCCTTTGGAAAAGCTGGCTTTATCCGAGCGCAATCTGCAGCGTCTGAAGTCGGTGATAGACAAGCCATACGGCCTGTTTTTTGTCTGCGGCCCTACGGGCTCGGGTAAAACCACCACCTTGCATTCGGTATTGAAATACCTCAACACGCCAGAGACCAAAATCTGGACTGCAGAAGATCCGGTGGAAATTACCCAGCAAGGCCTGCGGCAAGTGCAGGTCAATAGCAAGGCTGGTTTGAGTTTCGCTTCCATCATGCGCTCTTTCCTGCGCGCCGACCCCGATGTCATTATGGTGGGCGAGATGCGCGATGCCGAAACCACCAGTGTGGGTATTGAGGCATCGCTGACCGGGCATTTGGTGCTGGCTACGCTGCATACCAATAGCGCACCGGAATCGATTATCCGCCTGCTGGATATGGGGATGGACCCTTTCAATTTTGCCGATGCCCTGCTGGGCATTCTGGCGCAAAGGCTGGCGCGGCGTTTGTGCCCGCATTGCAAAACGGCTTATGAGCCAGACGCAAAGGAAATTGAGCAAATGCTGGCTGAATACAGCAGTGATTTGCTCGGTACACCGCAGTGGCAGGCCGACCCGGAGGCGGCGAGTCAAAAGTTGAACGCCGAATGGCAGCAAGCCTATGCACCCAAAGGCCGGTATCAGCTTTATAAAGCCAAAGGTTGTGACGAATGTGGCGGCACGGGCTATAAAGGGCGTGTCGGTTTGCACGAGTTGATGGTGGGCACGGATGCGGCTAAAAAGCTGATTCAGGAGCACGCCCGTGTGGCCGAGCTATTGTCTTGCGCGCTGGACGAAGGCATGCGCACCTTGAAACAGGATGGCATTGAAAAAGTCATGCAGGGTATGACCGACATGGCCCAGATCAGGAAGGTCTGCATCAAGTGACCCCATGGGGGTATTAAATGAACGAACAAGAATTACAGCAGCGCCTGAACAAACTTAATGCGATTGGTGTGGCCTTATCGGGTGAAACGCAGATCAAGCGTCTGGTCGAGAGCATTCTGGTGGCCGCGACCGATCTGGTACGCGCTGATGCGGGCACCTTGTATCTGCTTAAAGACAATGCGCTGCATTTTGAGATTTTGCTCAATACCACACTGGGGCTGGCGCAAGGCGGCACCAGCGGCATACCTGTCACGCTGCCTCCAGTGCCGTTGACGCTGGCAGACGGTCGCCCCAATCTGGCTAATGTGGTGGCGTGCGCTGTTAATCAAAATTGCACGATCAATATTGTCGATGCCTATACCAGTGCGGACTATGATTTTTCGGGCACTCGCCGTTTTGATCAGCACTCGGGCTATCATTCCAAATCGTTCCTGTCGGTGCCGATGCGCGACCATGAAGGGCGCATTATTGGCGTGTTGCAGCTGATCAATGCCCTGAATGATCAGCATGAAATTGAGGCTTTTACCCTCAATGATCAGCATCTGGTCGAGTCGCTGGCGTCGCAAGCGGCGATTGCGCTCACCAATCGGCGGCTGATTTTATCGCTGCAGAAACTCTTTGAAGGGTTTATCAATCTGATCAATCTGGCGATTGACGACAAATCGCCCTACACCGGCGGCCACTGTCAGCGCGTGCCCGAGCTGACCATGATGCTCGCTGATGCAGTCAACCGCTGTACAACGGGCGAATTGGCCTCATTTTCAATGACCGAACGCGATCGTTATGAGTTGAAAATTGCAGGCTTGCTCCACGACTGCGGCAAAATCACCACGCCGGTGCATGTGGTCGATAAAGCCACCAAATTACAAACCATTTTTGACCGGATCGAGCTGATCGATACGCGCTTTGAAGTGCTGCTGCGCGATCTGGAAATCGCCTTGCTGCGCGGAGTGATCACCGCCGAGCGCTACGAGCAGGAGCGCCAGGATCTGCTAGCTGATCGCGATTTTATCCGTGCGGTGAACAAGGGTGGTGAAATGCTGCCCGATGAAGATATTGCGCGGATTGCGGCGATTGCCACGCGCAGCTGGCAGCCTGCTCTGGCGAGCACGGCGCAGAATTTTTTATCGGCTAACGAGCAGGAAAATCTGTCAATCCGCAAAGGCACCCTGACGGCTGCCGAGCGCGACATTATCAACCGGCATATTGAAATCACCATCCAGATGCTCGAAGCGCTGCCTTGGCCCGCGCACCTGAAAAACGTCCCCGAATACGCAGGCGGGCATCATGAGCGCATGGACGGCAAGGGCTATCCGCGCGGTCTGAGGCGCGAGCAAATGAGTGTTCAGGCACGGATTATGGGTATTGCCGATGTATTTGAAGCCCTGACCGCGCGTGATCGACCGTATAAAGACGGGATGAAGCTCTCGGTGGCGCTAAAAATACTGACGCGCATGGCGTGCGAGCAGCACGTCGACAAGGAACTACTCAAAATCTTTCTGCGTGAGCGGGTCTGGTTTGACTATGCCACGCGCTTTTTGAATCAAAGCCAGGTCGATGAGGTGGATATTGCCGCACTACTGGCTCAGCTCGAAGCCTGAGTTTCAGGCCTCTGGTATCCGAAATGCGCCATTTAGCGCGGCATAAATAAAAACGCCGCGCAAAAGGCAACGCAACACAACATGGCAAACAAGCCTAGCGATTGTGTGGCGACAAAGAAATAGCGCCATACACGGCTTTCTATTCTTTTCCAGCCCCCGGTTCTTTGCGCGTACCAGATCCCGGCCATAAAACCGCCCATGGCTTCGTAATCATTCAGAAAAACGTCAATCCGTGGCGGCAGGGCGTCGCTGTAGTTGTCTTTGAGGTAGCTATACATCATTGACGCAAACAGGGCATACAGCCCGCCACCGAGCAGCGCACCCAGAATCAGAAACGGCAATCCAAAACTGAAAAACCAAGCATTCATCGACTTGTCCTTATTGCTGCGTGGAGTGAATGCTGCTTACTTTGGGTTTATTTGCGCAGTCTGTCAATTTGCTTTCAGGGACTTGCGGTTTTTCTGCGCTAGATTGAATTGGCTTTAATGGGTATCTGTCTGCAGGTCTTGTCTATATTCCGCTGTAGGCATATACCCATGGCTTATTTTCTGGCCTTGTCCACTTGCTTGGCAAGCTTTTTGGCTGCTGCCGGTTTGGGCAGATCGTCGCCATTGACATAGGCTTTCTTGATTTCATCGGCCAATTGCAACACCGCAGTCGCGTACAGCGTGCTCTTGTTGTAGCGGGTGATCACGTAGAAATTGTTAAAGCCCAAAAAGTGCTGGATAAAGCCCGGCTCGGTTTCCAGTGTGTAGAGCACTGCTTGCTGCTTGGTGTTGACTTCATTAATCGGTGCCACGCCTTTGGCGATCAGCTCGTCCACGGTGTAGTGCAGCTTGAATTTATCGGCCACCAATTGAGTCGGATCGCCATTGAAGTTGACCGCGGTGTAGGTGTCGCCGCCGTCTTGCCAGCCGTGCTGATTCAGGTAGTAGGCCACCGAGGCCATCGCGTCGCCGGGGTTGCTCCAGATGTCGTGAAAGCCGTCTTTGTCCCAGTCTTGCGCCCATTTGCGAAACGAGGTGGGCATAAATTGGGGCCAGCCCATCGCGCCGGCGTAGCTGCCTTTAAAGCTCAGTGGGTCTTTCTTCTCTTCGCGCGCCAGTAGGAATAGTTGGGTGAGCTCTCCCTGGAAATATTCAGCGCGGCGCGGGTAATTAAATGCAATGGTTGATAGCGCATCGACAATCCGGAATGAGCCGGTGTATCGGCCGTAATTCGTTTCTGCGCCTAGGATGGCGAGCAATACCTCGGGGGCAACTTGGTATTTGCGCGTGATGTCGCCAAGCAAAATCGCATTTTCGCGCCAGAATTTGGCGCCATTGTTAATGCGGGTTTTGTTAACGAAATTGGCTTCAAATTCATGCCATGGGCGGCTGGTGGAGGGCTTGTCCAAGATCGTGATGATATTGCCTTTGAATTCGGCCTGTTGCAGCCAGCCCGCGATTTCCTCGGGGGCAAAGCCATGATCCAGTGCAGTTTTGTTGATGTATTGCTGCACTTCAGGGCGGCTGATTAATTCGTCGTCGGCCAAGACGGCGGTGCTGCTGAGGGTGAGGAGGAGGGTCGCGGCTAGGGTTTTGAAATTCATGGTTCGCTCAGTTTTGGGGTCGGATTCGGCGCGCTGGCGCTGAACGGGGCGTAGGTCGGTGATTCACCTGCGCCGGATTAATTGGGTTAGTTCGCTTAATGAGTACTTAATTAGAGAGGGCCGAGCTCAGCAGCTTGGCGGTGATGTCCACAATCGGTATCACGCGCTCGTACGCCATTCGCGTTGGGCCAATCACGCCCAGCGTGCCAACGACTTCGCCATTGACTTGATAGGGCGCAGTAATTACCGAGCATTCATCGAGCGGCGCTAGGCCCGACTCGCCACCAATATAAATCTGTACGCCTTCGGCGTGGTGGCCTTGCTCAAGTAATTGCAATAGGGCGGTTTTTTGTTCAAAAAGTTCAAATAGCTGACGCATGCGCTGCATATCGCCGGAAAAATCATGCAGGCCTAATAATTGGTGCTCGCCAGCAATCACCATATGTTCGCTATTGAGATTGCTGCTGACTGCCACAGCGGCATTCATCAGGCTGGTCAGGTCTTGTTTGACGCGAATGACATCGCTTTGCAGCCAGCCCAGTAGATTGCTCAGCGTTTTTCCGGCGCAATGCTCATTTAAAAAGTTAGCAGCGTTGATGAGCTCGTTGGGCGCAAAATGGCGCTCGGTTTGCACGATGCGGTTTTGCACATCGCCATCATTGGTCACCAAAATCAGCAACACGCGCTTATCACCGAGTGGCAAAAATTCGATTTGCTTTAAATGCAGCTCGCTGCGCTTGGGCGTCATCACCACGCCAGCAAATTGCGTCAGCTGTGACAATAATTGCGACGCCGCCACAATGCTGTGCTGCGGATTATCATTGGGTAGCGCATGCGTGGTGGTGATCTGGATTTGCTCCAGCGGCTGCACTGCCAGCAGCGTATCGACAAACAGCCGATAGCCTTGCGCGGTGGGAATCCGCCCCGCCGAAGTATGCGGGCTGGCCACCAGACCCAGATGCTCCAGATCGGCCATCACATTGCGGATCGTCGCACTGCTGACATCCAGCCCCGAAAATTGCGACAAGGCTTTCGAGCCCACCGGCTGGCCGTCGGCGATATAGCGCTCGACCAGCGTTTTGAGCAGAATTTGAGATCGGTCGTTCAGATGCATGGGATTACCTAAGTCAAAAACGAGCGAAAAGTATGAAGTGCAAGGCAGAAAATGGCGAAAACCGGAGTTTACTCGAGTAAATGAGGATTTTGAGCCATTTTTTCGATGCGTAGCGAGTGCAGAGCTAGCAGCAATTCATGCTTTGCAGCCGTTTTTCGCTGGATTTTACCTGCTCTTTGGTATATTAATGCGGCTGCTCCCCGATAAATTCAAGCCTTCAACGCCATGCACAGCCTATTCAAAACCATCGCCCTTGTGGGGCGCCTCAATACGCCATCGCTGGGCGACCCGATCCGCCGCCTCGCGGCCCTGCTCGAATCGTGCGATGTCAAAGTCCTGATCGAAGGCAAAATTGCGCAAGAGCATGAAATTAGCGCTTACCAATGCGTTGATCGCGATCACATCGGTAAGCTGGCCGATCTGGTGATTGTGCTAGGGGGGGATGGTACCATGCTGTCAGTCGCACGGTTATTGGCACCGTACCGTATACCTCTGATGGGTATTAATCAGGGGCGGCTGGGCTTTATGACTGATATTCCATTGCATGAGATGGAAAAATCGGTCCCCAATATTCTGGCCGGGCAATTTGTCCCTGAAGAGCGCATCTTGCTCGAAGCGAGCATTTTGCGCGAGGGCAAAACCATTAATACCTCGCTGGCGTTTAACGATGTGGTATTTAGCCGTGGCTCGATAGGTTCGATGATTGAATTCGAGATTTTTGTTGATAGCCAGTTTGTCTACAGTCAGCGCTCGGATGGCTTAGTCGTTTCAACACCAACCGGCTCGACCGCGTATGCGCTGGCCTCCGGCGGCCCGATTTTGCACCCATCGCTACCGGCGATTACCTTGGTGCCGATCTGCCCGCAATCACTGTCGAATCGCCCGATTGTGGTGTCTGAAAACGCCCAAGTCGAATTTCTGCTCACCCGCGGCCAAGACGCTCGGGTGTATTTCGACAATCAATCCGATTTTGAACTACAGGAAATGGATAAAGTCCTGATCCGCCGCTATACCAACTCGCTGCGCATTCTGCATCCGCATGGGTATAGCTACTACGATATGTTGCGGGCTAAGTTGCGCTGGGGTGAGAAGTTATTGTAATCACCGCTGGAAACTACTGCGAAGCTTGATTACTGCGTTAAAAATCTCCTCAAAATCCTCATTTACCTCGGTAAATTCCGGTTTTTCGTCGATTTTTGCCTTGTACTCAAGTTTCTCGCTACGTTTCCAGCTCGCTTTTTATTCTTTTCTAGTCGGTCGATAAAACTGATTTTGCAGTTAATCGCCCACATCCTGTTTTTCCCTCTTGCCCAAAATCCAAACTTTCCTTAAAGTGAACGTTCGTTCTTATTGAGGCGCGCCGCTCCATGCTGTCTGCTCTGCATTTACGCGATTTTGTTATTGTTCGTGAACTTGATCTGGATTTTGCCAACGGCCTAACGGTGCTCACCGGCGAAACCGGCGCGGGCAAATCGATCATTATCGATGCACTCGGCTTGTTGCTGGGCGAGCGCGCCGATGCGGGTGTGGTGCGTCATGGTTGCGAGCGTGCCGAGTTGTCTGCGGAGTTTGCCACCAGCAATCTGCCGCAAGTGGCTGCGTGGCTCGCGGAGCAAGGCTTTAGTGATGAGGGCGATCAGTTGCTGATTCGCCGCATTATCGACGCCAGCGGCAAATCGCGCTCGTTCATTAATGGCAGCCCAGCAACCTTAAATCAGCTCAAAGCAGTGGGCGAGTGGCTGGTCGATATTCATGGTCAGCACGCGCATCAATCGCTATTGCGACACGACGCGCAGCGCGAATTGGTCGATGCCTATGCTGGCGCGACAAATCTGGCGCGTGAGGTCGCCAAGCATTACCAACACTGGCATAGCCTGGCGAACGAGCTGCAATCGGCTGAGCAAAATGCCGATCGTTTCGAGGCGGAGCGCGAGCGGCTGCAATGGCAAATTGATGAAATTGGCGGCTTGGCGATTGCCGCAGATGAATGGCCGGAATTACAGGCCGAACATAAACGCCTGCACCACGCCGCTAGCCTGATTGAAGGTGTACAAAGCGGCCTGGATGCATTGGCCGATGGCGATGACAATTGCCAAAGCTGGCTGGCTACCGTTGCCCATCGCCTGAGTCAGCTCGCCGAGTTCGATCCGGCGATTAATGAAACGCTGGAATTGCTGGCTGGCGCAGAGGCACAGCTATCCGAATCAGTATCAAGCTTGCGCCATTATGCTGATCGACTGGAGCTCGACCCGAGCCGCTTGGCCGATGTTGAAGCGCGGATGGATTCGCTATATCGCGCCGGGCGTAAATACCGCGTTGATCCTTCCATGTTGGTTGAGCAATTGGCCGAGTGGCAGGCGCGTTTGGCCGAGTTGGGCGGCGCAGAAGGGCTCGATGCCTTGCGTAAACAGGTCGCGCAAGCCGAAAGCCAGTTCCGCAAACACGCGGAAAACTTATCCAAGCAACGCGCCAAAGCGGCTAAGACCTTATCCAAGCTCGTGACTGAACAAATGCAAACGCTAGCACTGTCGGGTAGCCGTTGCGAAGTGGTATTAATTGAACAAACGCAGCCTGCCGCATTTGGCCTAGAGCAAATCGAGCTGCAAACGGCGAATCACCCCGCCTCTCCGTTGCGGCCAATGGCCAAAGTGGCCTCAGGCGGCGAATTGTCGCGCATTAGCTTGGCGCTGCAAGTGGTGACCAGCCAGGTGGCGAATGTGCCAACGCTGATTTTTGACGAGGTCGATGTTGGTATCGGCGGGCGTGTGGCCGAAATTGTTGGGCGGCTGTTGTCTGAGCTTGGCCAAAGCCGTCAGGTGCTGTGCATCACACATTTGCCGCAAGTGGCCGCCTGCGGCGCGCAGCATTTGCAAGTGGCCAAAGCGCAAGCCAAAGACGGCGTGCGCAGCAGTATTGCGCAATTAAGCCATGAAGAGCGCATTGAAGAAATTGCGCGCATGCTCGGTGGGCTCGAAATCACCGATACGACGCGTCAGCACGCGGCCGAGATGTTGGCTTAGGTAGGTAGCTTGGCGGTATCATAGTCGGCTTGATGAAGGCGTTTGATACCCGATGAGTGATCTTGAGTTTATGCAGGCCGCTCTGGCCGAGGCCGCTAAAGCGGCGGCGCAGGGCGAGGTGCCTGTTGGTGCGGTGGTGGTGCATCAGGGGCAAATCATCGCCCGCGCGCATAATCAACCGATTGCGACGCACGACCCGAGTGCGCACGCCGAAATGCTGGCGATCCGCGCCGCTGCCCAGCAGCTGGGCAATTACCGCCTTAGCGATTGCGAGCTGTATGTAACGCTCGAGCCTTGCATCATGTGCGCTGGCGCGATTTTGCACTCACGCCTCAAGCGGGTGGTTTACGCCACAAATGATGCCAAAACCGGTGCGGCGGGCAGCGTAATCAACCCATTCGCCGAACCCAAACTCAATCACCAGACGCACATCGAATCTGGCTTGTGCCAGCATGAAGCCAGTGCCTTGTTGGGCGATTTTTTTGCCCAGCGCCGAGCCGCGCAGAAAAAAACCAGCCGGGATATTGAGATTGCAGGATTGAATAATCTGCGAGATCTGGGCGGACTAAAAACTGCCGATGGCCGCACGGTGAAAACGGGAATGGTGTTTCGCTCCGAGCAATGGTTTGGCTTACCTGAGTCAAGCTTGAAAGCCGCGCAGGCATTGCAGCTGCGCAGCGTGTGGGATTTTCGCTCCTATGGTGAGCAAGTGCGCCATCCAGATCCGCACCTGCCGGGCGCGGAAAACTACTGGCTGGATGTGCTCGCCGATACCGAGCAAACCTTGGCCTTCGATGTCGCCCAAATGCTCGAGCGCCCCGATTTGCTGCAGCGGCATCTGGGCAATGGCGGTGCTGAGCAGATGATGCTAGCGCTGTACCGCGATCTGGTGGCTAGCCCGACAGCGCAGCAGGTATATGCTCACTGGCTAAATACTATCTGCTCTACAGAGCAATACCCCTTGCTGATTCACTGCACGGCAGGCAAAGACCGTACCGGCTGGGCATCCGTTTTGCTGCTCAGTCTTCTGGGTGTGCCGCACGAGGCCATTTTGCGTGATTATCTGAGCAGCCACGACAAAGTGATTGCCAAATACCAGCCGCTGATCGAGCGCTGTGTGGCGGCTGGTGGCGACATTCGTATTCTGCACGCTATTTTTGGCGTGCAGGCGCAATACTTGAAAGCCGCCATGCACGAAGTGAAAAAGCAGGCCGGTTCGATGCCCCATTATCTTGCCGATGTCTTGGGGCTGACTGCTAATCTACAGGCGGCACTGAAGGAGCGCTTGCTCTCGGAGTAATTCATTCCATTGGTCAGCAGGGCGCGGCTTTAAAGCGTGTATTTCGTCGGCGACAGCATAGCTTGAATCAGCATGTTTGAAAGGAGATGCCATCATGCGCAATATCTTGCTGATTTCTGTCGCCATGTTGTGTGCGACAACTGCGCAGGCCGATGTGCTCGACGACAGCGCACAACGTACCAATACCATTGCGGCCAAGCAAAATAGCCAGCAAGTGGGCGAGCGTCTGGCGGCTAATTACTCGCAGTTGGCAGGCTCGACACAAAATGCTACAGCGCTGGTGAGCGGATTACGCTCGGGGCAAAACATCACGCTGACAAGCACTTCCGGCACCACCAGCACGATCACCGGAACAGGAAAAGGCATGGGCTGGGGTGAGGTGAATATTGCTTTGTCGCTGGCGCAAACCAGCTTGCAAAAGAGCAATATCAGCAACCCGACTTCTGCCGAGCTGGCGCAAGCCATGTCGAATATTACTTCTTTACGTGCATCAGGGATGGGCTGGGGAGCGATTGCCAATTCAATGGGGCTTAATCTGGGTAGTGTCGTCTCTAAAAGCCGTGCCAATGAGCGCGCTTTATCGCAGCAAAACCGCCGGAGCGAAGTGGTCAAAAATCAGTCGCAGAATAAAAAATCCAGCCAGCATCACAGCAGCAAAGACACGGCGAACAGCGGGAAATCACCAGGGTCAGGCTCCGATAACGGAAAAGGTGGCGGTCAAGGTGGTGGACGCGGAAATGGCAATGGTAACGGCGGCGGGAATGGTGGAGGAAACGGCGGTGGAAATGGTGGTGGGAACGGAGGAGGGAACGGCAATGGCGGTGGCCGCTCCTGATCGTATCTAGGCTCATCTTGGCGTGTAGAAAACGCCGCTAGCTCGCTAGTGCAGATAGCGCCCACAGGCTGGCATCAATCTGGATCCGGTTAAATTCTGCACTGTCGAGCTGGCATTGAGCCAGCAAATCTTCGGGCGGCCAGCCCAGCTCGCTGCATTCAGCCAGCTGCAGGTAGGGGGTGAATGCAGTGGCTTTATCTTGCAGTGTATCGCTGATGGTCGCGGGTGGATTTAGCTCTGCCAGCAGTAGTGAGCGTGGTACACGCAGCAAAAAATCCAGCAGCGAAAATAGCCCAGTCAGAAACAATAATTCACATTCACTCGCACTAAATCGCGTGGCCGCTGCCAGCTCCATCAGCCGTGCGCGCGTCAGAGCGGTTTCCAGTAGCGTCTGGTCCAGCTCCTGATCGCCTTTGCAGGAAAACAGCAGTAAAGACAGCCAGCGGTACAGGCGCTGATTGCCAACCACGACAATAGCCTGATCCAGATTGCTGATCGGCTGCGCCAAACCCAGCGCCGCAGAATTGACGTAGCGCAGCAGGCGTGCGCTCAGTGCCGGATCACTTTTCAGCTCGGCAGCAATGATTTTTGCATCGGTGTTTTGGCGGACCAGATTGAGCACCTGATTTAGCCGCAAAAAGCTGTCCGGAAAGCTCAGCTGCTGGGCCTGGGGCCAATTGAAAACACGTCCGCTGACGTAGTCGGCACCCAGCTGAAAGCAGGCCTCAGCCGCTTCACGGCTGTCGATGTCGTTGACCCAGAGTTGGGCATTCGGCGCAATTTTCCGGCACTCGTTCACCTGCTGGCTGAGTACAGCAAAATCAGGCGATTGCACGTTGAGTTCAATCAGGGCCAGGCGTTCACCAAGCTGGGGCTGACTCAGATGCCAGCGTTTGGCGGTAGCACCGATGCTGTAGCTGGCTGACAAATCGCCCAGTACAGCGTTGATATCGAGTGACGTCCAATCCGGTTCGCCGTGCGCAATAATCGTGATGGCCGTGCTGCCGTTGAAATGATGCTGGCTCAGTAGTGGCAGATTTTTCCAGTGCACACCCAGCCAGATGCCGCTGCTCATCGTTTGCGCTTCCAGTAGCCGCTCTATTTCGCACAACAGCACTTCATCGTGGCTGTATTCTTCGCCCTGATGTTCGTGATGAGAGAGCTCGCGCAAGGTGAAGCTGTAGGCGGCAATTTGCCAATGCGCGTTGTAAACCGCCCGCCGGCGCAGCAGGCCGGGCAGGGTTGGTGGCATTTGCGATCGCGGAACGGCTGGCGTAGCGGCAGAGGCGGCAGTAGCGGGGGCCGGCGATGCCTCTGGCAGAATTTTGTTCAATAGCCAATTGAGCATGCGGATACCCTCACCGAAACGAATGGTTCAGCATAGTGAGCAATCCGCGGCCCTACCAGTGCCACCCGACGCTTGCTTTGCGATTGGCTTGCACCATTGTGGTCACATAGCTTGTGGTGATATGCAACTCAGGTTGATGCCCTGAGCTGCTTGGTTAGCCGTACACGGGTTGAAACAGGTCGCGCAAGCCCTGGCCAGGTGATGGCTGGCGCATAAATGCCTCGCCGACCAGATAGGTGTGTACATTGTGATCGCGCATCAGTTGCACAT
This sequence comes from Chitinibacter sp. FCG-7, assembly GCF_040047665.1. Classification (NCBI taxonomy): domain Bacteria; kingdom Pseudomonadati; phylum Pseudomonadota; class Betaproteobacteria; order Neisseriales; family Chitinibacteraceae; genus Chitinibacter; species Chitinibacter mangrovi. The sequence goes on along the minus strand of NZ_CP157355.1, from coordinate 43,601 downwards.
CGGCAGCAGTGTGAATGCCGCTTTCGCACACGGCAATGCGGCCATCGGCAACGATACGCGGCAGCAGGTCAATCGTCGTTTGCAGGCTGACTTCAAAAGTGCGCAGATTGCGGTTGTTCACGCCCAAGAGCGGCGTTTTTAGATGCAGCGCAGCGTCGAGCTCTGCAGCATTATGCACTTCAACTAGCACGCCCATGCCTAGACCATGTGCAATCGCTTCAAAATCCTGCATCTGCTTCACATCCAGCTCGGCGGCGATCAATAAAATGCAGTCCGCACCCCAGGCGCGGGCCTCATAAAACTGATATTCATCGACCATAAAGTCTTTGCGCAGCGCCGGAATGCTACATGCTGCACGAGCGGCTTTGAGGTAATCGGCATGGCCCTGGAAATACTGCACATCAGTCAGTACCGACAGGCAGGCCGCGCCATTCGCTTCGTAATCGGGCGCAATTTCAGCTGGATCAAACGGATCGCGCATCACGCCTTTGGACGGGCTCGCCTTTTTTATCTCGGAAATCACCGCGGCCTGTTTGATGGCATGCTTGGCGCGAATTGCGCCGACAAAATCACGGTGATCCTTGTTCGCTTCGGCTTGTGCGCGGATCTCAGTAAGCGGAATCAGTTTTTTTGCTGCAGCGACTTCTTCAAACTTCGTCGCCCAGATTTTTTTCAGGATGTCAGACATTTGTATTTCACTCGTAAAGGGGATGCAAACAGCATGGCTTAATTAAAATTTATTGGTGCGGGACAATTTATCAGTGTTTTTCTTTTAATCTTCGCCAGCACCAGAACGTGCAAAGCAGCATTGCGAAGGCGATTGTGGCTAATAAGGTGGCATAGCCTTGTGCGGCAGTGCCATTTTGAAATAAGTATTCGCCAACCCGTTGTGCATGGGTGCAAATCGCCCCAGGGTGCTTCTGCAGGCATCGTCCATCCATGGAGTTGGTTTGCCAAGCTGTCAGTGCTTCCCATAAAAATACAAAGGACGTTAAGGTTACAACCAGCAATATTGCAAAGGCACTTCGATGCAGGCTTGGCATGATGGTTTCTCTAGATATCCAATCTCTTTTGCTAATTCTGTTCAGCTATAGGCTTTTCCCATCAAAGACATCTTGCGGCAGTGTCAGTGGATTAAGGTCCTCTAAGCAGCCCACATTGACGCGGTAGTAGCCCGCTTTTCGCATTGTTTGATGAAATGGATAAATCCCGCACACTTTGCAGAAGTAATGCTTGGCAACACCAGAGCCAAATTGGTAAATGCTCAATTGCTCCTCGCCAGATTCAATTACCAGTTCTTCCGGCGAATAAATATGCGGTGTCATCAGCGCGCCTTTGCGTTGGCAGAGCGAGCAGTTGCAGCGCACGCCCGAGGTGATTTCGGGTGAGCTGATGCGAAATTTCACTGCGCCGCAATGGCAACTGCCGCGATAAAGGCGTGTGCTTTGCATTACTGGGCGAGGCCTTGGGTGAATTTAACCAGCGCGTCCAGCTTGGCTTTGGCTGCGCCGCTCACCAGCATTTCATTCGCGGCGTTAATGCCGTCTTCCAGTGTCACGGCCAGATTGGCGGCGTAAATGGCTGCACCGGCGTTAAGCAGTACGATGTCGCGGCAAGGGCCAGTCTTTGTGCCGTCCAGAATGCCTTCGATAATCGCTTTGGATTCAGCCGCGTTGCCCGCGTGCAGCGCTTTGATGTCAGCCAGCTCAAAGCCCAGATCGCGCGGGTCTAGCTCGTATTCGATAATGTCGCCGTCTTTGAGTTCGGCAATCATCGTCGGTGTGCTGATCGAGATTTCATCCATGCCGTCTTTGCCATGCACGATGAGTATGTGCTTGGAGCCCAATTGCTTCAAGACTCGCGCCTGTATACCCACCAGATCGGGATGGAAAACACCCATCACCTGATTGTCGGCACCGGCTGGATTGGTCAATGGCCCAAGGATATTGAAGATCGTGCGCACGCCCAGCTCTTTGCGCACCGGCGCGACGTATTTCATCGCGCTGTGATGGTTAGGCGCAAACATAAAGCCCAGACCCACTTCGTCGATGCACTGGCCAACTTGTTCGGCGGTCAGATTTAAATTAACGCCAAATGCCTCAAGCACATCCGCTGAGCCCGAACTCGATGACACCGAGCGCCCGCCATGTTTAGCGACTTTGGCACCTGCAGCAGCGGCAACAAAGGCCGAGCAGGTCGAAATATTGAAGGTATGTGCGCCATCGCCGCCGGTGCCACAGGTATCCACCAGATGGCTGCGGTCCTGTACGGCGACTTTGGTCGAAAATTCGCGCATTACCGTGGCGGCTGCGGCGATTTCGGATACGCTTTCCACCTTGGTGCGCAGGCCAATCAATAGTGCGGCGGTTTGCGCTTGTGTCATTTCGCCCGACATGATCTGGCGCATCAGGTGCAGCATTTCGTCGTAAAACAGCTCGTTATTGTCGATTAGGCGGTTCAGGGCAGCTTGGATGGTGATCATGGTGAGTCTCTGTCAGTCGGCGCTAATGGATTAGCGGGTGTAATAGATTGATAAGGCATGCGCACGAGCCCGATTCAAATCGGTTTCGCAGCTTAGTCTTGACCCCGCTTGCGATGCTGCGATCCAGTTGCAATGCGCCACTTTATAGAGTGCATAAGCTTTGATCTCTTGGCTAAGCGTCTTGCTGGCCTGATCCGACTTCGCGGCTGAGTCTAATCGCTTCATGGCGGCCATCGCAGCGGTTTCGGCATTTTTAAGGTCTTGCTCTGCTTGCGCAAACAGCCTGGCTGCGCAGCCGTCCAGTTTGCCTTTGCTTGCCGCACAGTCCTGTTCGGCGCCTGGCTCAGCGAGTAACAGGGTTTGAATGTGCGTGCGCGTGGAGGGCGTCTGGGCGTGTGCGGCTGTGCTGGCCAAAGACAGAGATAAACACAAAACAATGACGCTGGCGTGGATTGATTTCATTTTTAGCATGCAAAAGGCCGCAGTCCGCGGCCTTGGGCTTTTACGCAAATTCGATGAGGAAGTTATTGAGCATTTTATGCCCATGCTCGGTCAGGATCGATTCGGGGTGAAACTGCACGCCCTCGATCGCCAGTGTTTTGTGGCGTACGCCCATGATCTCGCCATCTTCAGTCCAGGCGGTCACTTCTAGGCAATCGGGCAAAGATTCACGTTCAATCGCCAGCGAGTGATAGCGCGTCACCGTTACCGGGGAGGGTATGTCTTTGAACATGCCGGTATTGTTATGGATAACGGGCGATACCTTGCCATGCATCAGGGTTTTGGCGTGCAATACCGTGCCGCCAAAGGCTTCGCCAATTGACTGATGGCCCAGGCAGACGCCCATGATCGGCAGCTTGCCAGCAAAATGCTTGATCGCCGGAACAGAAATGCCGGCTTCCAGCGGCGAGCAGGGGCCTGGGGAAATCACCAGATATTTCGGCTTAAGCGCTTCGATCTGTTCAAGCGTAATTTCATCGTTGCGGTGGACATGAACGTCCTGACCTAGTTCGCCAAAATATTGCACCAGATTGTAGGTGAACGAGTCATAGTTATCGATCATCAAGAGCATTTGTAGTCTCCAGCCCTTGATTTTGTTGGGCTTGCCTTTGTTAATGTTGAACTGTTACACGGTTTATTACACGGTTTTTCGTTCGCTGGTGTGTAGTGCGTCGTATTGCGCCGCCAAATGATCCCCGCTTTGATTCCCGTGGCTGATGCCGGGCGTGGTGTCGGTGCAGACGGCATCGTTGATGCGGGTAAATTATGGCGCGTTGCCGCCAATGCGTCCAGCAAAACGCAGGCTGGCCGCGCTTTGGTGCCGCAGCTTGGGCAGTGGCGGTGCGTGCAGCGCAAAAAACTCAGGCAAGTCAGTCATAATAGGGGGCAGGCTCCGGTTTTTCGGCCAGCGGAAGATTGAAAAGCAAGGCCATGAATTGAGCACGCCACCGTGTTTCATGCCGAACCCTGAGATACTATTTGCTCAACGCACTTAAAACATGTGAATCAATGAATAACTTGAATGCTGATTTGCCCAGTGAAGCCGATTTACCCAATGAGACCTTACAGCTCAAGCTGACTGCGCTGCAACACGTGCTGTCTTATCGAAATATATTTGTAATCAGCTTTTTTAGTTCGGGCGAAATTCTGTCGCACAATTACCCCTCGCACGACAATGCCAAGCGCTTGGAAGACTTTGCTTTTTTGATTGGCAAAGACAATCTGCTTGCCATTAGTGCGCTGAGCAAAACCTCGGTTACCGGCGCTGACGGTTGGAAATTTTATAATCGCAATCTGCAACTGCATTTATTTCGCGTCAATGCGCAATTGTGGAATCTGGAAGTAGGCTCGCAAGAGGAAGAAAACGATGCGCATTTGAGCAACCCGGATTTTGAGAAGTTTTATAGCCTGACCGAAACGCTGAGCGATGTGCGCGAATGGCAGGATGGCGGGGAAATGGACGAATTGCTTGAACGGATTCGTAGTGTGCATCTCCCCAAAATCCGCCAGATCAAAGCGTCGATCACAGATCCGATTTTGAGCATGTGCCTTGATTTAATTGAAGGCATGGTGGTGTCTACACTGAACGACGACGCCGACATTGATGCCAGCTTGTATGCGCTGTTGACGCCGTCCGAAGTACAGGTGGCCAAGTTTATCAAGCTGGGTATGTCGACCAAGGAGATTGCGACCAGCCTGAGCGTGGCGTCGAAGACGGTTGAAAACCATCGCAACAGCCTGCGCGCCAAATTGGGCATTACCAATAAAGGCATCAACCTGCGCAATTATCTGATCGCCCTGGGCTCTCACCCAGGGGTATAGCCTGAAAATTAAGCCTGGTTAAGCCCTGCCAATACATACCCTTGCAGCCGCACGGGCACTGCATTCGCGGCTGGAATAGGCGCACAGATACGGTACATCGCTATTGATCGCCTCGTAGCCGCTGCGCAAGCCCACGACCAGCAGCCGCGGCCCCATTGCGCGGCTCAAGCCATCTACCATCTCGCGTGACGCCGCTTGTTGAAAGTCTTCGCCAGGTAGCGGGTAATTTTCCGTTACCGCCAGCACCAGTGCGGTGGATGATGACGCCTGATCAAGCAGCCAGGCCTGCGCCGCGTCATGATCTAGGATCAGCAAACGATCCGCCTCCAGATGCAGGCTCATTTCTGCGGCAAAGTAATCAAAGGCACTAATCGCCTGATTGGGGCCGATGCCGCGCGGATTCATCAAATTGGCATAGTCGGCCAGCGGTGTGGTTTGAATGACTACCACCTGCTGACCAGCCTGAATCGGCAATAAGCGCGCGGGATCACGCAATATTTTCACCGCGGCCTGCGCCGCCTGTTGTTCGATTTCCAGATGCGCTGGCAGATTAAAATCCTGATACAAGGCCATCGGTTGCAGACGCGCGAGTTTGAACGCAACCACGCGGCTGACGATGCTATCGAGCTCCGGGAAGCGCCCCGCACTTGCATCGGCCACAATCGCGTCCAGCATCGCCAATTGATTATCCAGATACGCGGTATCGTGATCGTAATGCTCTTCAGACAGCATCATCATGTCAATGCCCGCTTTAAACGCCAGCAGCGCCGCCTCAACCGGCGCGTAATTGCGGCGGATTGCGCCCATATTCATGCTGTCGGAAATTACAATCCCGCCAAAGCCCAGCTGCTCGCGCAGCACACCGCGCAAAATTGGCGCTGACAAGGTTGCAGGGTGCGCGGCGTCGATTTGCGGATAGCGGATGTGCGAGGTCATCACCAGATCAACGCCTGCATCGACTGCGGCTTTGAATGGCCATAAGTCTTCCTGCATTAATTGCGCGAATGATTTATCAACCACCGGAATCTCGCGGTGCGTATCCCCGGTGGTATCGCCGTGGCCCGGAAAATGTTTGGCGCACACGGTAATGCCGCCGCGATGCCCGCCCTGTACGTACCGCCGCGACATGTTGCGCGACGTGCTCAGGTATTTCGCCAAAAGCGCGCGTGTCGATGATGGGTGAATTGGGCTTGAGATTGACATCTGAACACGGCCCAAGCACGCAGTTAAAGCCCGCCGAGCGCATTTGCTCGCCAAACACGGTGTACATCGCCGACGTGAGCGTTGTTTGATTGGCCGCACCCAAAGCCAAATTGCCCGGCCCAGTTGTTGATTCGGGCGTCAGTACACTCCATGCGCCTTCTTGATCGACGCCCAGCAAGAGCGGCACATGCCGGGCACGCTGCGCGACGATCGTCGCCAGCGCCTGTGTTAATTGTCGCGCCTCGGAAAAAGTCTCGGCATTGTCCTGGCTCAGGTAACAACCGCCCAGATTATATTGCTCGACCAGAATGCGGGCGGCTTCGGCGTCTTTGCCCGGAAACGCCAGAATAAATAACTGACCTACTTTTTCCGCAATCGACCAGCTCGCAACGATTTCCGCAGCTTGAACACGGTAAGTTTCAAATAAATTCGACATGATAAAGACCTCTGAGCAAAAAACAGGCATAGCTTCGCCTGGGGTATCTATCAAATAGATAGATACCCAAAGGGGTTTACGGATATACGAGGAGGGGGTACTTCGGAGGGGGTTAGGCTTTGGCTTTTTTCTTGCGCAAAGTCCCCATGGTGATCGTGACGGCGAAAATAATAATCATGCCGCGCAAGATCAATTGCTGATCGACATTCAAGCCCATCAACACCAGGCCATTGTTGACCATGCCCATAATCAGCGCGCCGATCAGTGCGCCAATTACGGTGCCTTTGCCGCCAAACAAGCTGGTGCCGCCGATAATCACCGCTGCAATTACCATCATCAAATCGCTTTCGCCCAAGGTGTAGCGTGCGCTTTGCAAGCGGCCTGCGTACAAAATGCCCGCCAGCGCGGCCAGGCTGGAATTGAGTACCAACACATAGAGTTTCACTCGGTTGACATTGATGCCTGAATACATAGCCGAGATTTTATTGCCCCCGCTGGCGAGCACTTCTTTGCCAAAGCTGGTTTTGCGCAGCAGGATATGGCCGCCCACCGCAATCACCATCATCCAGATAAACAGCACCGAAATCGGCCCGATATCGCCCGAGCCAAAAATAAAGACAAAGGTTTCGTTATCAACTGGGATCGTCTGCAACTCGGTCACCCAGCGCGTAATGCCGGTGATAATGCCAGTCATCCCCAGCGTGACCAGAAACGAAGGAATGCCGACTTTTGCGACAAACAGGCCATTAATCAAGCCACATAAAGCGCCCACCGAGAGCGCGGCAGGCACGGCCAGCCACATTCCGTAAGGCAGTAGCAGCGCGACGGTCACCGCTGAGAGCGCCACCACCGCGCCAAACGATAAATCAATCTCGGCGGTAGAGAGCACAAAGGTCATCCCGACCGCCATAATTGAAATCATCGCCGTTTGCCGTGCGATATTCATCAGATTACCGGCTTCAAGAAAGCCTTTGTCGTGCAGGAAAATCGAGAAAAATAAAAACAGGCCAACAAAGACAAAATAAATAATAAAGCGTTGCCATTGCCCGAAGGCGAATGGAAAAGCGGCGCGTTTAAGGGCGATATCCATGATGCATCCTCACTGTACGGCGGCCAGCAGCCGCTCTTCGGTTGTGGCCGCCAATTGGCCGGCGATACGGCCTTTTTTTACGATGTAAGTCGTGTCACAAAAACTGGCGATTTCGCTGTATTCACTCGACACAAACACCACGGCATTACCCTGCTGCACATAGTCGTTCACAAGGTGCATGATCTCGTGCTTGGCCGCCAGATCAATACCAAACGTTGGGTCATCAAGCAATAAGACCTTGGCTTGGGTATGCAGGCATTTGCCGATTACGACTTTTTGCTGATTGCCGCCGGATAGGTAGCGCACCGCCTGATCGATGCTGGTGGTTTTCACCTGCAAGCGTTTGACCAATTCTTGCGCCATCTCCGCCGCCCGATTCTGATCGATAAAGACAGGATTTGCCAGCTTGCGTAAAGCACACAGCCAGAGATTGTCCATCACGCTGAAATCCAGAATCAAACCCTGGCTGCGCCGATCTTCCGGCACCAGGTTAATGCCATGCGCAATGGCCTGTGCGGGTGATTGTATTTGCACCGCTTGGCCATTAACGCGGATCTGCCCGCTATCGAGTGGGTCAAGGCCAAAAATCGCGTTCAGGATTTCGGTGCGCCCGCTCCCCAAGAGCCCCGCCAGCCCAACAATTTGCCCCGGAAACACTTTGAACGACACTTCGTCCAGATGCGATGTCGCTAGATTTTCCACTTCCAGCAAGGGAGTCGCAGCTGGTGAGCAATCGGCCGTTGCGCGTTGCCAATTGTTTTGCTGCGACACCGCTTCACCCAGCATTGCGGCCACCAGTTGCGGCACGGAGGTCTCGTTTACTGACCATTGCTGTACACAACGGCCATCGCGCAGCACGCTCACGCGCTGGCAGATTTTGAAAATATCGCGCAAATAATGCGTGATATAGATCAGCGACACACCTTCATTTTGCAGGCGACGAATCGCCACAAACAGGCGCTCGATTTCCTGATCGGATAGCGATGCGGTTGGTTCGTCCAGAATAATGATTTGGGCATTACTCGAGAGCGCCTTGGCGATTTCAACCAATTGCCGCTGCCCCATGCTGAGCGACTCAACCAATTGATCTGGCGAAATTTCGTTAGCTATGCCGACTTTATCGAGCAGACGCAGCGCCGCTGCGCGCATTGCAGCGGCGTCGAGCAAGCCACCGACCATAATCCAGTTATTCATGAATATATTGTCGGCCACCGACATCGTCGGCACGAGGCTTAGCTCCTGATACACCATCGCAATGCCGCGCGAGCGCGCTGCACTGGTTGAATTAAAACTCGCGGCGTGGCCAAAAACACTCAGGCTGCCCTGATCGGGTTGATGCGTGCCGTTGAGCACCTTCATCAAGGTGGATTTGCCTGCGCCATTTTGCCCAACGAGCGCATGAATCTCGCCGCGCGCCAGTTCAAAATCCACCCCTTTTAATACGGCATTGCCGTCAAATTGCTTGAATATACCTTTGGCAACAATGGCTGCTTGCTGTGACATAGCGACCTCCAAAGGAGGTATATCCATCAACATCAATCTACAAAATGCATTGATGGATATACCCAGCCTTATTTACGATTAGCCAGTGCTTTCTGAATGGCATCCGGTGGCGTGCGTGACAAGGCTTTTTGCCATTGCGTAGCCAGATTGGTAGGCGTGACTTTGATCGCATCCACGGTCACAAACGGTGGGGTGGGCTGATTCAGCAGGGCCAGCGCGCCCATCCGCGCCAGTGTTTTGCCCATGTCATACGGCAAATCAGACACAATGCCGGCGACATTGCCGCCCTTCACCATATCGAGCGCGGTGGCGGCCCCCAAATCCATTGTCACCACTTTGACATCCTTACGTCCTGCGGCACGCGCCGCCGCTGTCACCCCTTCGGCAATCGCATCCCACGGCGCATAAATCGCTTTTACGCTGGGGTTTTGTGTCAAAATCGCCCCCGCAATCACTTCGCCGTCATTTGGATTGGCGATGCCCTTATTGGTGATAATTTTGATGCCGGGATATTTGGCCAGCTCAGACTTTACCGCTGCATCGCGCTGATTGGTCACATAATAATTCGCGGCATGATAGAGCAGGGCAACATCGCCTTTGCCGCCGATACTGGCTGCCATTAGCTCAGCCGCCGACTTGCCCATGCTGTATAAATCATCCGTCACGATGCCTGCGTAGTCTTTGCCGGCTTTAAGGCCTTGCGGCGCATTGCTAATAAACACCAGTTTGACGCCTTTACTACTGGCCTGCCGAAATGCCGCCGCGCCAGAAACCGGATCGATCACTAGCGAAATAATCACGTCGGGTTTGAGCGCCAACACGGTTTCCAGATCGGTGCGCTGCTTTTTTGAATCCATCTCAGCATCGGTGACGGCCACCACCGCAATGCCTTGCTCGGCAAAGACTTCTTTGGCTCCCTTGATCAGCGCCGATGAAAAGTCTGATGTGGTGTGCATCAAAATCGCCGCTTTATACTTTTTGCTTTGTAGTGCCTTGGTTTGATCTGGTTTAAGCGTCACTTGTGTGTAGGAAGTCGGCTTTTCACCATTTGGCCCAGCTGTTTCACCTGCGACTACCCAGGTGCTGGCAAGCAAGGCCGCCAGACCGATTAATTGATGCATCATATTCATCATCCACCTCTCAACAAGTTTTAGATCCAATCGTATTGGGCGTTTCTCGTCCAGATATCAAGTAGCTAACACCTATTTAATGAGTGTTATATAGGTGTTAATGGGTGGAGAATAGGTGCAAATAACGATAGCGTCAAAAGGAGTGCTTGCTGATGTGTCGTTTTCGCCCACTTTATACTGGGGAGATTAAACTGCGTGTCGAATCAATCCCAACTCAATTTCAAAGCAATTGAATTGGTTGGCTGGTTAAATTTCTTGTATCAAATCCGATTTTGACTCTAGGGTCTGTTGACGTTGAGTTTACGATCGAGCCAGAGCAGGTTTTGCGGCCAAGCAGGGTGGAATGAGCGATGGATAGCCGGGCTGCCATTGGGCTGATTGCGCATTTGGGCTAGAATAGGCGACTTTCCTTATGATTTTGTGCGCGCGATTGCGCTGCACAGCAAAGCTTCGGAGCCTCAAATGTCGTCTATCAGTCTCATCCAGGACCTACAAGCACGTGGTCTGATCGCCCAATGTACCGATCAAGCTGCCTTGTCTGAACTATTGGCCAAAGAGTCTGTGACCTTGTATTGCGGCTTTGATCCGACTGCCGATAGCTTGCACATTGGTTCATTGGTGCCGATTCTGGTGCTCAAGCGTTTTCAGCAATACGGTCACAAGCCAATTGCCTTGGTCGGCGGTGCGACCGGCATGATTGGCGATCCAAGCTTTAAAGCCACCGAGCGCAAGCTCAATACCACCGACGTGATTGCAACCTGGGTGGAAAAAATCCGCGCGCAAGTGTCACCATTTCTGAGCTTCGAAGGTGATAACGCGGCGATTATGTCGAATAACTACGACTGGTTTGGCGGCATGGGCGCGCTGGAATTCTTGCGCGACATCGGCAAGTATTTCTCCGTTAACCAAATGATCAAGAAAGAAGCGGTGCAGCAGCGCATCGCGCGCGAAGACCAGGGCATTTCGTACACCGAATTCTCATACAGCCTGCTGCAAGGTTATGACTTTACCGAGCTCAATAAGCGCTACGATTGCAAGCTGCAAATCGGTGGCTCGGATCAATGGGGCAATATCACGGCGGGTACTGATCTGACGCGCCGCCTGAATCAGGAGCAAGTGTACGGCCTGACTTTGCCACTGGTGACCAAATCGGACGGCACCAAATTTGGTAAAACCGAAACCGGCACCATTTGGCTCGATGCGAAGAAAACCTCGCCTTACGCTTTCTACCAATTCTGGCTCAATACTGCCGACGCAGACGTGTATAAATTCCTGAAATACTTCAGCTTTCTGTCGGTGGCAGAGATTGACGCGATTGAAGAAGCGGACAAAAGCAGCGGCAAAAAGCCCGAAGCGCAGCGCATTCTGGCCGAACAAGTCACCGCGATTGTGCATGGTGATTCAGCAGTTGAAGCGGCGCAGCGCATCAGCCAGAACTTGTTTAGTGATAGCTTGGCGGCGTTGACGCAAAACGACTTTGAGCAATTGGCGCAGGACGGCATGCCTAGCGTGCAGCTGCCCGCAGCGGATAATCAACTGATCGCGACGCTGGTGGCGGCGGGTTTGGCGAAATCGAACTCTGAAGCGCGCACGTTTATTCAGAGCGGCGCAGTGATTGTGAATGGCGGCAAAGTCGAAGCGCTTGACTACACGTTTGGCGATGCTGATCGCCTGTTTGGCGCTTATACGCTGATTCGTCGTGGCAAGAAAAACTACGCACTGATTTGCTGGAACTAATGCTGGCTTGAGTATATAGCCACAGAGCTTTTACAGATTGCCTTTGATGGCCATACCCCAATAAAAAATCCGCCTTGGCGGATTTTTTATTGTCTGATCCAAGTTTAGCGCTCTTGCCGGGCCAGGCCTGGCGTAGATTGCTGCCAGCCACCGCCGAGCACTTTGAATAGCTCTACGCGATAGTTGAGCTGATCGCGCTGAGTATTGATCAGCGCAATTTGCGCGTCGAACAAATTACGCTCGGCGTCGAGCACTTCCAGATAGCTTGAAAAACCATTGTCGTAGCGCAGGGTGGCCAGTTTAAGCTGGCGATTCAAGGCGTCAACCTGCACCTGAACGGCGCTCACTTTATTGCCGATCACCTGATTGGCGGTCAGCGCAGTGCGCGTTTCGGCAAAGGCATTTTGAATCGCCAGCTGGTAGGCCGCAGCGGCCTGGCGCTCGCGCGCTTTGGCTTGATCAATCTGCGCGGCGGTTAGGCCGTTATCAAACAGCGGCAGCGCCAAATTACCGGCAAAGCTCCAGGTGCGCGCGCCGCTATTGAATAGATTGCTCAGCTGATTGCTTTCCACACCCAGCAGGCCTGTTAAGGAAATGCGGGGCAGGTAAGCGGCGCGTGCCGCTTCGATGCGGGCACGATTCGCACGCAGGCTGGCCTCGGCCTGGGCAATATCGGGGCGGCGCAGCAGCAAATCGGCACCCAGATCGGCTGGAATATTGGGAGGCACGGTGATGCGGTACGATGGCTTGACCACGATCAGCGGGTTTGCCCGCAATCCAGTCTCCCTCTAGCAGCGCCTTGGGCGTTTGGCCGGTCAAAATGCTCAATGCACCCTCGGCGCTGGCAATGGCGCGCTGGATGTCCGGCAGCGCGGATTGGGCGTTGGCCAGCTCGACTTCGGCCTGGCGCACATCCAGCTCGGAGGTGACGCCGCCTTTAAAGCGTTTATTGCGCAGCTCGTACGCCGCTTGCCGGGATTTGATGGTGTTTTCGGTGATCTGCAGCCGGGCATCGAGTGCGCGCAGATTAAAATAGGCCTGCGCCACTTCGGCGGACAAGCTGGTGATCGCCGCGTCCTGATTGTATTGCGCGGCAAACAGCTCATCGCGCGCAGCGGCGCTGAGGTTGCGCACGCGGCCCCAGATGTCCAACTCCCAACTGACCTGACCGACCAGCTTGTAGTTTTCTGCATTGGTGTAGGCGGGTACGCCCAGCTCTTTGGATTGCGTGGCGCTACCTGCGCTGCCATTGAGCCCGATGCGTGGCAGCTGCTCGGCAGAGGTGATGCCCAGTACCGCGCGTGCTTCATCCACTTTGGCCTGAATCAGCGCCAGATTCTGGTTGTGTTGCAGTGCGCTGGCGATTAACCGGTTTAAAGCGTCGTCGTTAAATTGCAGCCACCAGTCTTTGGCGATGACAGTCTGGGCGCTGCCAGACGGTAGCTGAGTGGAAGGGGGGGTATAGTCGGGAGTGAAAGCGCAGGCGCTGATCAGTAGCGATATACATAGTGGGAGTATTTTTTTATTCATGGGCAGCCTCGGCTGGATGTACTGGTTTTTTCTCTGCCGATGTTTTTTCTGCGGAGCGCATAATGAGCCGGAAAAAGAGCGGAATAAAAAAGATGGCAATAAAGGTCGCCGCCAGCATGCCGCCGATGACCGGTGTACCCAGCGCCATACGGCTGGCAGCGCCTGCTCCGCTGGAGATGACCAGCGGGACGCAGCCCAGAATAAAGGCCAGCGAGGTCATGACAATTGGCCTAAAGCGCAGCCTTGCGGCTTCCAGCGCCGAATCGAGCAAGCTCATGCCTTCTTCGTGTTTCATCACCGCAAATTCGACAATCAGAATGGCATTTTTCGCCGCCAGCGCAACCAGTGTAACCAGACCAATCTGGAAATAAACGTTATTGGTTAAGCCCACCAGCCACACCGCCAGCAGGGCACCAAACAGCGCAAAGGGCACGGCGGTAATTACGGCCAGCGGTAAGCTCCAGCGCTCGTATTGCGCGGCCAGAATCAGGAACACCATCACGATACCGAATAGAAAGGCAAATGCGGCTGAAGAACCCGCGGCTTTTTCCTGATAGGCCGATCCGGTCCATTCCAGCTTGTAGTCTTTGCCCAGCACGTCTTTTTCCAGCGCTTCCATCGCGGCAATCGCTTGGGCCGAGCTGATTCCCGGTGCAGGCTGGATCATCAGCTTGGCCGCCTGGAAAATATTGAACCGCTCTGCCAGCTCCGAGCCAACCGAGTTTTTCACTTTCACAAGACTGGTGAGCGGAATCATGGTGCCGTTGCTTGAGCGAACATAAACATTGGCAATGTCTTCTGGTCGGGCACGGAAATCGGCTTCCGATTGCATCTGCACGCGGTAGGTGCGGCCAAACTGGTTAAAGTCATTGACGTAAACCTGACCAAAAGTTGCTTGCATGGTTTCAAACACGGTGTTGATGCTCACCCCCAGTGCTTTGGCTTTTTCCCGGTCCAGGTCAAGGTAGATCTGCGGCACATTGGCGCGGAAGGTGCTCGATACCGAAGCAAACTCAGGGCGTTTTTTCGCTTCTTCGACAAAGCGCTGCACTTCGGCGGCAAATTGCTTGGTGTCGCCCGTGCCCCGGTTTTGCAGATAGCCTTCAATCCCGCCCGTCGTCGACATGCCGCTGATCGCAGGCGGGTTGAATGTGGCGGCAAAGCCGTCTCTAAGCCCCATATAGGCGCTGCCTTGCAGGGCTTTGACCAAGGCAAATGAGCTGTCGGCCTTCGCCTGACGCTCATCCCAGTCCTTGAGCGTGATAAACGTGATGCCGCTATTGCTCATCACCGCGCCGGACAAAATATCAAAGCCGACAAAAGAGACGACGTTTTCGACATTTTTATTGTTCATTACCAGCTGATCATACTGCGCTGAAACCACGCCGGTGCGCTTGAGCGAAGCTGCGTCGGGCAGCATGACGGCGCTCAACAGATAGCCTTGGTCTTCATCGGGCACCAAGCCGCCGGGCACGGCACGAAATAGCAGCACTAGGGCGATCAGCATTGCGCCAAACAGCACAAAGGCCACGCCAACGCGGCGGTTCAGAAAGGCCACGCCACCAACATAGCCATGGGTCAGCCGGTCAAATTGCCGGTTGAACCAGACAAAAAAGCGGGCTGGCTGATGGTGGCCGCCTTTGAGCAAAAGAGCGCACAAGGCAGGGGTGAGCGTCAGCGCCACCAGCCCTGAAATGGCGACCGAAACGGCGATGGTAATTGCAAACTGCTTGTACATCACGCCGGTCATGCCACCCATAAAGGCCACCGGCAGAAATACCGCGCACAAGACCAGCACAATGGCCACCACCGGGCCGGCTACTTCTTCCATCGCCTGAATTGCCGCCTCTTTGGCTGAGCATTTTTTCTCGGCCATAATGCGCTCGACGTTTTCCAGCACCACAATGGCATCGTCAACCACAATACCAATCGCCAGCACCATACCCAGCAGCGTCAGCAGATTGATTGAAAAGCCCAGAATCAGCATGCCGGCAAAAGTGCCGATCAGTGAAATGGGGACTGCAATACACGGAATCAGCGTGGCACGGAAGTTTTGCAAAAACAGGTAAACAACGATAAACACCAGAATGATGGCTTCAAATAGCGTGTGCACCACTTTTTCAATCGAGACTTTGACAAAGATGGTGGTGTCGTAAGGAATGGAATATTCAATCCCATCAGGAAAGCGGGTTTTCAGCGTTTCCATTTTCTGATGGATGGCTTGTGAGACGGCGACGGCATTGGCGCCGGGCTGCAGATAAATCCCCATGGCCACAGCTTGTTTGCCATTGAGTTTGGCCAGCAGATCGTAATCCTTGCCGCCCATTTCAACGCGTGCGACATCTTTAAGTCGTGTTTTTGCGCCGTCCGGCGTGGAGCGTACGATGATGTTTTCAAATTCTTCAACGCTTTTCAGTCGGCCCTGCGTGTTCACGGTGAAGGTAAAGTCCACTTGCCCCGAGGTAGGTTGAGCGCCGATTTTACCTGCGGCAAACTGCGCGTTTTGCTCGCGAATGGCCGCCAGAATGTCGGAGGTGGTGATGCCCAGCTGGGCAATCCGGTCGGGCCTGAGCCAGACCCGCATCGCGTAATCGGTGCCGCCAAATAGCGTGAGATCGCCCACACCCTGAATGCGCTTGATTTCATCAACAATATTGAGCAGCGCGTAGTTGGACATATATGTCGTGTCAAACGCACCCGAGGGCGAGCTGAGCGCGACCACATTCAAAATGGACGTCGATTTTTTCTTGACGGTGACGCCCTGGCGCTTCACTTCCTCGGGCAATTGCGCCATCGCCGCAGAAACACGGTTATTGACATTGATCGTGGCTTGATCAGGGTCGGTGCCGATTTCGAAATAGACATTCAAGGACATCTGCCCATTGGAAGCCGAGCCCGATTGGACGTAGATCATGTTTTCTACGCCATTGATCTGCTGCTCCAACGGAGCGGCGACCGTTTGTGCAATCACATCGGGTGTTGCGCCGGGGTAAAACGCGGTGACGGACACAACGGGTGGGGTGATGCCCGGGTATTGCTCGACCGGGAGCGAGCGCATGGCCGCCAAACCTGCCAGCACGATGATGATGGAAATCACGCTGGCAAAAATGGGCCGTTCGATGAAAAATTTTGAAAACATGGTGTCCTCGCCTGATTATTGGGCGGCTTGTGGCGCGCTGGCTGGCACGGGCTTGACGATGCTGCCTGGCTTGGCTTTGATAATCCCTTCAACAATCACGGTGTCACCCGCTTGCAGCCCCGATTCAATCTGCACCAGCCCGGCACCATTGGCGCGGCCGGTTTTGATGGTGCGCGGGACGACTTTATTGTCCTTGTCGACGGTCATCACCATTTTGTCGGCTTGCGATTGCACAATCGCGCGCTCGGGAATCAGGATGGCTTCTTTGATCGTGCCAAAGTCCAGATGCAGGCGGACAAACTGGCCAGGTAATAACTGCGCTTTGGGATTGCTGAAAATGGCCCGCGCCCGGATGGTCCCGGTTTTGGGGTCAACCCGATTGTCGGAGAAATCAATCCGCCCGACTTGCTCATACATCGAGCCGTCCGAGAGCTGCAGGCGGGCAGCGAGGTTTTTCTGATCATTGAGCGTGATTTTTTGCTGCGCTGCAGGGCTTCAAGGCGCTGACGATCTTCTTCCGAGTAGGAGAATGTGACATAGAGCGGGTCCAGCTGCGAAATGGTCGTGAGCTTGCCTGAGTCGCCGCTGGTGCTCACCAGGCTACCTTCTGATTGCGAAACAGTGCTGGTCATGCCCGAAATAGGGGCCACCACCTTGGTGTAACCGAGGTTGAGCTGGGCTTCGCGCTCCTTGGCCTGTGAGGCCTGATGGCTGGCGACGGCTGCCGCGTACGCCGACATGGCGTCGTCGTAGTCCTTGCGGCTGACTGCGTTTTCTTTGAACAGCGGAATAATCCGGTCGCGGTCGGCGCGGGCTTTTTCCAGCTTGGCCACTTCAATTGAAAGCCCGCCTTTGGCCTGATCCAGCGCGGCTTGGTACGGTTCGGGGTCGATTTCAAACAGGGTTTGGCCAGCACTGACTGATTGACCCTCGATATATGTGCGTTTTAACAAAATGCCATTGACGCGCGAGCGCACCTCAACATCGCGGTAGCCTGCTGTTTCACCGATCATTTCAAATGACATCGGAGCCGGAGCAGGGCTGATTTTGATTACGGTGACCGGAGCAGGGGGTGGGGCAGGCGGGGCTGCTTTCTCGCTACAAGCGCCAAGCAGGACACTGGAAACCACGATGGCAGAACTAATCCAGATGGGGGTGCGTAAGCCGGTTTGAGGCATTGCCTTCTCCGTGATGGGTATTGTGTTGGGAGTGTTGTCTGCATTGGTATAGCGAGCGATACATGGGTATGTATTTTTCTTGCAAAGTATTGCGGACAGATTACGGATTCAGTTTAGTCAAAAATTATGCAGTATCCATGTCGCCGGTGTTTGTGCACAAATTCATAAGGTCTGCGTATAAAACTGCCGCAGAAAAAACAAAAGGCCGTGCATAGCACGGCCTTTGAATGGAATATTGCAGTTTTAGCAGGTGTGCTGACCGCCATTGATGGCCAGATTGGCGCCAGTCATAAAGCCGGCCAGATCTGATACCAGGTAGCTGATCAAACCGGCGATTTCTTCCGGCTTGCCCAGGCGCGCCACCGGAATTTGCGCAACGATCTTGTTACGAACGTCTTCAGGGACCGCCATCACCATATCGGTGGCGATATAGCCTGGAGAAATGGTGTTGACCGTCACGCCTTTGCGCGCCACTTCCTGCGCCAGAGCCATGCTAAAACCATGCATACCCGCTTTGGCTGCCGAGTAGTTGGTCTGACCAAACTGGCCTTTCTGGCCATTGATTGAGGAAATATTGATGACGCGACCCCAGTTGCGCTCAACCATGCCGTCAACAAACTGTTTCGAGACGTTGAACACCGAGTCTAGGTTGGTGCCAATCACCGCATCCCAGTCGGTTTTGCCCAGTTTTTTAAAGCTGGCGTCGCGGGTGATGCCGGCGTTGTTCACCAGCACATCAACCTGGCCGACCGCCGCAGTGACTTGCTGCCCGAGTGCTACGCAAGCGTCAAAATCGGTGACATCGCACTCGAAAGCCTGAAATTGATAACCGGCTGCAGCATTGTCCGCCAGCCATGCAGCTTCTTTGCCAGGGCGAGAATAGGTTGTGACGACGGTAAAGCCATCATCTGCCAGTTTGCGACAGATTGCGGTTCCGATGCCGCCCATACCACCAGTGACGAGAGCTACTTTTGCCATTCTTGTATATCCTTGTTGATTTTAATTGTTGCTGTACGATTGCGATTAAATACGCAGATTCTTGCGCGAAGCCTTTGTGAGGCTTGCAGAGCGTAGCTAAGGGGTAACCCTGATGTAAATGTAAATTGTGGGCTTAGTGACAGAATGGATACACTTTTATGACGAACACACCAAGACATATTCTGATTACCGGCTGCTCAAGTGGGATTGGCCTTGATGCCGCGCTACGCTTATCAAAACAGGGCTGGCGGGTGTTTGCCAGTGCTCGTAAAGCCGACGATGTTGTGCGTTTACAGGGCTTGGGGCTTGATGCAGTGCAATTGGACGTGGCCGATAGTGAATCAATCGCCCAAGGGCTTGCGCAGGTGCTGGCGGCCAGCGGCGGGCGGCTCGATGCCGTATTTAATAATGCCGGATTCGGTGTACCTGGTGCGGTGGAAGACTTGAGCCGCGACGCCATGCGTCATCAGTTTGAAACCAATGTCTTTGGCGCAATAGAGCTCAGTAATGCAGTGTTGCCGTTATTTCGTCGGCAGGGCTTTGGCCGACTGGTTTTCAATAGCTCGGTGCTGGGTTTTGCGGCCATGCCTTATCGCGGCGCCTACAATGCCAGCAAATTTGCGCTAGAAGGTTTCGCTGATACATTGCGTCAGGAATTATACGGCAGCGGCATTCACGTCAGCCTGATTGAGCCTGGGCCAATTGTTAGCCGTTTTCGGGCCAATGCTGCCGAGCAGTTTTTTCGCTGGATCAAGCCCGAAGGTAGTTTTCATCGGCCAGCGTACGAGCAAATGCAGGCCAGGTTGAACAAAAAAGGGGCGGCAGTGCCATTTACTTTGCCCGAAGAGGCGGTGTTCAAGGTTTTACTGCATGCGCTGGAGGCCAGAAAGCCGCGTGTGCGTTACCGCGTCACCGTGCCCAGCCAGGTTTTCTGGTATCTCAAGCGCCTGTTGCCCAGCCGCTGGTTGGAACGCTTGTTACTGGCTGCATCGGGTGATGAGCCCGGATTTTCTTATGGCCGCAAGGCCGAAAAGCGTAAAAAATCGCCTCATTCATAATATTTTTAATTTGTCCAGAATTGAGCTGGCGGCTGTGGTTCAGGTAGAATGCGGGATTCAAACTTGTGCGCTATCAACATGACCAAGTATATCTTCGTTACCGGCGGCGTTGTATCGTCTCTCGGTAAAGGCATCGCAGCCGCTTCTCTGGCCTCCATCCTCGAATCTCGCGGTCTCAAAGTGACCATGATGAAACTGGATCCTTATATCAACGTGGATCCGGGCACCATGAGCCCGATGCAGCATGGTGAGGTATTCGTAACGGAAGACGGCGCCGAAACAGACTTGGATCTGGGGCACTACGAGCGCTTTATCACTGCAAAAATGCAAAAGCGCAATAATTTCACCACTGGCCAGATCTACGATTCGGTCATCAAGAAAGAACGTCGCGGCGATTACCTCGGTAAAACCGTACAGGTGATTCCGCATATCACCGACGAAATGCGCCTGTTTATCGAGCGCGGTTCCGAAGGTGCCGACATTGCCGTCATCGAAGTGGGCGGTACCGTTGGCGATATCGAATCGTTACCGTTTCTGGAAGCTATTCGCCAGATGGGCGTCTTGCTGGGCAAAGAGAGTACCTGTTTTGTGCATCTCTCTTACGTGCCTTATATTGCCGCAGCGGGCGAGATCAAAACCAAACCGACCCAGCACAGCGTTAAGGAATTGCGCGAAATCGGTATCCAGCCTGATGTGCTGATCTGCCGTGCCGATCGCATGGTGCCGGACGAAGAGCGTCGCAAGATTGCGCTGTTCACCAATGTATCGGAAAAAGCGGTGATTTCCTGCCCAGATCTGGATTCGATTTACAAAATCCCGCGCGTGCTCTCCGAGCAGGGTATCGACGACATTATCTGCAAGCAATTCGGCCTTGATTTGCCTAAAGCCAATCTGTCGGTCTGGGATGGCATTGTTGACGCGATCCAGAATCCGAAACAAACCGTCAATATCGCCATGGTTGGCAAGTATGTTGATCTGACCGAATCATACAAATCGCTGATCGAAGCGTTGCGTCACGCCGGTATTCATACGCGCTCCGAAGTCAAAATTCATTTTGTTGACTCCGAATCGCTGGAAACCGAAGGCGCGTCATGCTTGAAAGACATGGATGCAATCTTGGTGCCGGGCGGTTTTGGCAAGCGCGGCGTGGAAGGCAAGATTGTTGCGGTGCGTTTTGCGCGTGAAAATAACATCCCGTACATGGGCATCTGTCTGGGGATGCAGATTGCGCTGATCGAATTTGCCCGCGACATGGCTGGCATGACGGGTGCAAACTCGACCGAGTTTGATCTGGAAACCGAATATCCGGTGGTAGCCTTGATCGACGAGTGGGTGAATCACGACGGTAAAGTTGAAAAACGCGATGAGAACTCGAATATGGGCGGCACCATGCGCCTTGGCGCGCAGGAATGTCGCCTTGAATCGGGTTCGCTGGCGGCAAAAATTTATGGTGATGAAGTCATCACCGAGCGCCACCGCCATCGTTATGAAGTGAATAATTACTATCTGGCGCGTCTGCAAGCGGCTGGCCTGAAAATCAGTGGCAAATCAGTTGGTGCTGAGCAACTGGTCGAGACCATCGAGCTGCCTGAGCATCGCTGGTTCTTTGCATGTCAGTTCCATCCGGAATTCACATCGACGCCACGTGATGGTCATCCATTGTTCAAATCCTACATTGAAGCGGCAATCAGCTATGCCCGCGACAATGGTCGTGAAGGCTTGAGCTGCTAAGCACTCCGGGGGTATTGCTCGCAAGGCAATGCCCCTTGTTGTCTCTAAAGTAATACTGTTCGGGGTATATTATGAAACTGTGTGGATTTGAGGTTGGTATAGACCAGCCGTTTTTTCTGATTGCCGGCCCTTGCGTGATCGAGAGCGAGCAAATGGCGCTTGATACGGCTGGTCAGCTGAAAGAAATTTGCGCGGCTTTGAATATCCCGTTTATCTATAAATCCAGTTTTGATAAAGCCAATCGCTCCTCAGGTACGTCGTTCCGTGGTTTAGGTATTGATGAAGGCCTGCGCATTTTGTCGGAAGTCAAAAAGCAGCTGGGCGTGCCGGTGCTCACCGATGTGCACACCGAGGCCGAAGCGCCGGTGGTGGCCTCAGTGGTCGACGTGTTGCAAACCCCTGCGTTTCTGGCACGCCAGACCGACTTTATCCATGCCGTTTGTGCAACGGGCAAGCCGGTGAATATCAAAAAGGGCCAGTTTATGGCACCTTGGGATATGAAGCATGTGATTGCCAAGGGCAAGCAGGCTAATGGCGGGCTGGATAATCTGATGGTCTGTGATCGTGGCACATCATTTGGCTACAACACGCTGGTTAGCGATATGCGTGGTCTGATGACGATGCGTGAAACCGGCTGCCCGGTGGTCTTTGATGCAACGCATTCGGTGCAACAGCCAGGTGGTCAGGGCGATCGCTCAGGCGGGCAGCGTGAAATGGTGCCTGTGCTGGCGCGCGCAGCCATGGCAGCCGGAATTGCCGGTGTGTTCATGGAAACGCATCCGAATCCGTGCGAAGCGCTGTCCGATGGCCCTAATTCAATGCCTTTGGGCCGGATCAAGGAATTACTGATCACGCTCAAGGACATCGACCGTGCGGTTAAGGCACACTCCCTGATTGAGCATACGCTGTAGTAAAGTTTCATGATTTGGCTGCAAATTGTTGTAATCTAATTGCTTGTAATCATTAACAGCCAGTATCATTTTTCCTGTATATAGTCTTTTTGTCTTCAAACCAACTTAAGGTGTAACGCCCATGAGCGCAATTGTTGAAGTTATTGCACGTGAAATTCTGGATTCTCGCGGCAACCCGACTGTAGAAGCTGATGTCCTGTTGGAATCTGGTGTAATGGGCCGTGCGGCTGTGCCGTCTGGCGCGTCAACTGGCGAGCGCGAAGCGCTGGAACTGCGTGACGGCGACAAAGCCCGTTACCTGGGTAAAGGCGTATTGAAAGCCGTTGAAAACATCAATACCGAAATCTGTGAAGCCATCATCGGCCTTGACGCTGCTGATCAGGCTTTCATCGACCAGACCATGCTGGATCTGGACGGTACTGAAGATAAAGCACGCATGGGTGCAAACGCGATCTTGGCAGTTTCTATGGCTGTGGCTAAAGCTGCTGCTGAAGAAGCGGGCTTGCCACTGTACCGTTACGTGGGCGGCTCAGGCCCGATGGCTTTGCCAGTGCCGATGATGAACGTGATCAATGGCGGCGAACACGCATCGAACAGCCTGGACTTCCAGGAAATCATGATTGTTCCAGTGGGCGCGCCAACTTTCCGTGAAGCACTGCGTTACGGCGCAGAAGTATTCCATAACCTGAAAAAAATCCTGCACGACAAACACATGCCAACACAGGTGGGTGATGAAGGCGGTTTTGCGCCTGACGTAGCTGGCCCAGAAGAAGCGCTGGACTTGATCATGGCAGCGATCGAAAAAGCCGGTTACAAAGCAGGCAGCGATTTCCGTATTGCTCTGGATTGCGCTGCGTCTGAATACTACGACAAAGCCACTGGCAACTACGTATTCAAAAAATCGGGCGGCCGTACTTTCACTTCAATCGAAATGGTTGATTACCTCGAAAGCTTGGTGAACAAATACCCAATCATCTCGATTGAAGATGGCATGGGCGAGCGCGATTGGGACGGTTGGAAAGTCTTGACCGACCGTTTGGGTAAGAAAGTTCAGCTGGTTGGCGATGACTTGTTTGTAACCAACACCAAAATCTTGGCGGAAGGTATCAAACGCGGCATTTGTAACTCAATCTTGATCAAAGTAAACCAAATCGGTTCGTTGACTGAGACATTAGCTGCCGTAGAATTGGCTAAACGCAGCGGTTACACTTCAGTAATGAGCCACCGTTCTGGCGAAACTGAAGATGCAACAATTGCTGACTTGGCCGTTGCAACGAACTGCATGCAAATCAAAACAGGTTCATTGAGCCGTTCTGACCGTATCGCTAAGTACAACCAAATCTTGCGTATCGAAGAAGAATTGGGTGATGCAGCGGTTTACCCAGGTATCGGCGCTTTTTATCAGCTGAAAGGCTAATGGGCTAAACACTTGCGCTGGATGACGCTGCCGTATTGCTGCGGTGACGTGTTTTTTGAAAGCGCTTGTTGTTTGGGTCTGTTGCTGTGAATCAGCATCTGCGGTGAGCGTTTCGACGCTCGCTGCCAGTTGTAGTAAGATCAAAACCGGGGCCAGTGCTCCGGTTTTTTACATCAATGATTTTAGAATTTAAGCGGATTTTGTCATTTCAATGCGAATTTTAGCGCTGGTATTTGCAGTTTTGATTATTGCCCTGCAATGGCCATTGTGGATAGGCAAGGGCAGCTGGATGCGAGTCTGGCAGCTCGATAGCCAGCTGACTCAGCGCCAGGCTGAAAATGCCAAACTGAAAGAGCGCAATATTGCACTGGATGCCGAGGTGAAAGATCTGAAAACCGGCACCGAAGCGATTGAAGAGCGTGCACGCAATGAGCTGGGCATGATTCGTGGCGATGAAGTGTTCTTTCAGGTGCTTGATCGCGCCGCTGCAAAAAAACCGGCATCGGCAGCCAGTGAGAGCAGTGATGCTGCAGTGGCCGAGCAGGGTAAAACTGTACCGTAACATTTTTCATTCAACTGCCACCTCTCGCTATCTGTTATCCCCGCTGGACTTCGGTTATAGTATTCTGACTTAAGGAGTACACCATGTCCGAGACAATCCAAGCCCCTTTGCAACGCAAGACACTCTATATCCAGCTTGCTGAAGAAATGGCACAAGCCATTGAAACCGGGGTTTTGCGTGTGGGCGAGAAAATGCCTTCGATCCGCAAATTGTCGGGACAACGGCAGCTCAGCCTCTCAACCGTGATGGAGGCTTATCGCGAACTGGAAGATCGCGGCCTGATCGAGGCGCGGCCGCAGTCTGGGTTTTATGTGCGGCAAAAACGTAGCATGGCAATTCCCGAAATTACCGCGCCGCCCAAAAATCCATCGCATGTGTTTATTGATCCGCTGCTCACGCCATCAGCGCTGTGGCGCTTGAATAAAGAGATCAGGGTTGATCTGGGGATGGCCATTCTGTCGCCCAAACTATTCCCCAATCAGCAAATTCAGCGTCTTTTATCTCAAGTAGGGCGGCAAGAGCCTGACTTGATCGCCGATTATGGCGAATCGCAAGGCGACATCGAGTTGCGTCGCCAAATTTCCCGCCGCTCGCTGCTTTGGGGCGGGCAGGTTGAAGCTGATGAGATCATTATTACCCAAGGCGGGATTGAGGCGCTGAATCTGTGCTTGCGCGCGGTGACTAAACCGGGCGATGTGGTGGCGATTGAGTCACCTGCTTATTTTGGTCTACTGCAAATTCTGGAAAGCTTTGAGCTAAAAGCGCTGGAAATCCCCACCCATGCCAAAACCGGCATTTCGATTGAGGCGCTGGAGCTGGCGACGCGCAATGGCGAAGTCAAAGCCTGTGTCGTGCTGCCCAATTTTGCCAATCCGCTGGGCAGTCTGATGCCCGATGAAAACAAGCAAAGAATGGTGCAACTGCTGGCTGAGCGTGGCATTCCGCTGATTGAAGACGATATCTATGGCGAGTTCTGCTATAGCGGCGATCGGCCTATCCCGGCCAAGGCGTTTGATCAGACGGGCAATGTCATGCTGATTTCCTCGTTTACCAAGATTGTGGCACCGGGTTTTAGGATTGGCTGGGTGCTGGCGGGAAAATGGCAGAAGAAAATCGAACAGCTGAAGTTTATTAATACCTATTCAACGCCGGTTTTGCTGCAAAGAACGATTGCCAAGTTTCTGGAAACTGGCGGCTACGATCACCATTTGCGCCGCCTGCGCAAAAGCTGTGCCGAGCAGGTGAATCATGCTGTCGATGCCATCCAGCGGCACTTTCCCAGCGATACGCGGCTGAATATGCCGCAAGGGGGGTATGTACTGTGGGTCGAGCTAAACAAAGGCATAGACACCATTACCCTCCTGCAGCATGCGCTGGCTGAAGGAATCAGTTTTACGCCTGGCGTGTTGTTCTCACCCAGCCACAGCTACCGCAACTGCTTGCGAATTTGCTGTGTTGAAGCCTGGACGACCAAGCACGAAAAAGCCATTGCGCGCCTGGGCGAATTGGCTCGCCTACAATTGGCTCAGCCGCACTCGAGTGACCTGACTGCCTGATCTGATTGCCTAATCAGGCAGGTTCTGCATCATGACCAGGCAACTTTGCGGGTGCGGGGTCTGAAATTCAACGCAGGACATTGAGTAAGCCATATAGCACGGTGGATTCTGGCCGCGCTCGTCAACCCAGACTACATCGAGCCGGTTGCCGCAGCGCTCTTCAATCACCGAATTCATATGGAGTAACAGCTCGATCATGCTTTCGGCCCGGGTAGCGCCGGGACTGAGCAAGGCAAGGGCCAGCAGCGGAGTGAGAAGACGTGACATGATGCCTCCTTCGATCTGCGCCGGGGATTGGCATCAATGCAAAAGCGCCGATCAGTGATTTCACTATCGGCGCTTTTTGGTGCTAAGTAAGCTTTTTTGTGTGGTCGGCGGCAAAGTGCCGATCAGTGGCAGGGCGGTGATAGGGTGCTGATTTGCAAGGTTTTATGCAGTCTTGGTGTTGTGGCGCTGCAGCAAAGGTTGCAAAAACTGTTGCAACTGCCGTTTTGCCGCTTGTGCAACGCCGGGAACCAGGCCTGCTTCTTGTTCCAGCTTGATACGGCTATGGGCAAATGCTTCGATGACGACGGTATTGTCGCTGCGGATTTGCCAGCGCTGGCCACGTTCAAGTACCACATCATGACCATCGTCGCTCAGCCAGATCATGCCTTGCTCGCATTCAATCCATTGCTGGGCGTGGCCATTCAGGGTGGACAGGCTGGCTTGGGGTAATTGAAAGGCGTGCATGATCGTTCTCCTCTGAGTCGTACAAAGCTTGGTGGCGATGTAAAGAGAATACGCTGATCAGGCCGTGCTGATCAGACGCAAAACTGTATCGCTGCAGCGATAACACTTACGCAGAAATCGGCAACTGTAACCATGAAATCGCAGTAGTACTGTTTTACAATTTTTGACAGCTTTGCTGTTTAGCCCTGCGTGGCGCCATTTTTGCGCAGTTGCCGCAGCATAAAACGCGCCGGATCGATAGCGTTAAGCAGGCTACGTTCCAGCGGTAGTGGCTCCTGATTGAGATGACAGGCAATCACTTCGGCTGCCAGTGCATGCCAGCTCATGCCGCGCGAGCCAAAGCCCAGCGCAAGCAGCAAGCCGGGCTCGCGCGGCATTTGAAACAGCTGGTGAATGGCTTGCCTTTGCTGGACATCTTCCACGGCGGCATGCAGCTGGCCAATCAGCGGCAAGCGATCCAGCGAATTGGGGCGCGCGCAGATGCGGGTGTTGGTGTTTTCTGGTGAGGGCGCTGCCAGCTCGGGCAGGATATGGCGCACATTGTGCAGATTGTGCTGGCGGGCGCCCGCTAGATCGGGGACTTGATAAGCAGCGGCCCCTAAGCTGCGCCAGCCTTGCCAGGCCGGAGTTAGATAAGCTGAGCCGGAGCAGCCGGGTAGCTCATCGCTCACCGCCGACGCGGGGATTTGCGTAACGGCACGCCAGCTTTGGCTTAGCGGCAGCGTATGACTCGGAATTAACGCATTTGCCGCAGTGGCATTGGCCAGAATGAGCGTTTCGGTTTGGGCGATCAGCTGCTGCTTGGCATCAAACAGCCGCCACAATCCGGCGGTGTATTCGATATTTTCTACATGGGTATTGAGCTGTAGATCAATGCTGGATTGACATTGCTGAATATACCCATGGCATAGACTGACCGGATTAACCCATGCTGCATCACTAAACCACCAGCCGCCACGGCTGGGGCGGCTGCCTAATTTTTTACTGGCTTCATCAACGCTCAGATACTGCAGCAGCTCGGGCGGAAAATTAAGCGTGGCTGCTGTATCACGCATCAGCGCTTCCTGCTCGTCATCCTTGGCGACCTGAAATTGCCCTTGCTGGCCAAAGTGAACCACGGAGTTTGCCTGTGTGCCCAGACGCAGCAATTGCTGGCGAGTCAGTGCAAAGCCTGCGCGGGATAGTCGTGCCAGCGCATTGTCGTCCTTGCTAAATGTCGGATGGCACAGGCCGACATGGTTGCCTGAGGCATGCTGCGCAATGGCTGATTCGGCCTCGATCAGTTGCACTTTCCAGTCGCGTTGAGCCAGGCTGGCCGCAATTGAGCAGCCAGCAATGCCAGCGCCGATGACAATTGCGTGCTGTGTCTTGGGTGCATAAGGTTTGCTGGGGGCCACAATGCGCGGCGGACGAGGTAGGCGGGCACACTGACCGATCAGCATTTGCCGCTTATTAGCAAAGCCACTGACTTTGTTCACGCTAAAACCAGCTTCAATTAAGCCTCGACGTACATCACCTGCCACGCTGTAAGTTGCCAGTGTGGTGTCGGCCTTGCAGAGCCGCCATAGCGCTTTGAATACCGGTAGGCACCACATATCCGGATTTTTGCTCGGTGAAAAGCCATCCAGATAAATGGCATCCACTTTTGCTACAACCTCATGCAGCATGCCGAGTGCCTCGCCAAACAGCAAAGTCAGGCTAACGCGGCCATCGTCAAGCCAGATGCGATGAAAGCCGGGCGTGAGGTGCGGCCAGTGTGCGAGCAACTGTGCCGATAGCTCGGCAAACTCGGGGTGCTGCTGATGCAGCATGGCCAGATCGTCCCGCTGGAACGGGAATTGTTCTATTGATAGAAAGTGCAGCCGTTCCGAGCGGTGCGGATCATTGCGCCAGGCCTGCCAGGTGCACAGAAAGCTGATCCCCTGACCAAAGCCGGTTTCAATAATGGTGAAGGATTTTTTGCCTTGCCAGCGTTGCGGCAGCTGATTGCCAGCCAGAAAAACGGCGTGCGCTTGCGCGCTTGCGCCGTGCGCCGCGTGGTAGACATCGTCAAAGCGGCTGGAAAAAAGCGTGGTGCCGTCGGAGGCGTATTCCAGCGAGGCAGGAGTAATGGTCATCGGTGTCGTTCAATCGGTGCTGTGAGCGGGCGTATCGCGTAGAAATTCACGCCGGGCGTACACGGCGATCAGTCCGCAAGCAAAACAAATCAGGGTAAAACTGGCGTTACCCCAGTGGGCGTAGCTCCATTTTAACAGCTCGATGCCAGCTGCAAAAACCACCATATTGAACATGCCCAGCGCTGCAGCGACCGTGCCCTTACTTTGGTCGCTGGCAAACAGGGTTAGCCGGTAAAGCGCTGCATTGATCATACCCATGCCCACCGAGGCCAGACCCATGGCAAACACCAGCCAGAGCCAGTTTTGCGCGTCGTACAGCAAGTAAAGTGCGGCAAAAAGCCCTAGCATCATTGGCCAGGTGCCTAGCTGGATCAGTCGTTGAATGGGAATGTGCGTGACAAATTTCGCCAGAATAATATTGCCCGCAATCAGCCCGGCAAAAACGGGGATTTGCCATAGGCCGTAATCCAGCGTCGAAAGCCCGGCGTTTTGCATCAGAATCACTGGCGCGAGCGCAATCCAGCCCAGCAGTGGCACGCAATTGAGCCCCAGCGCCAGCCCGCCAAACACAAAGCGGCGATTCTGATAGACCATTTTGTAGTCTTGCCACAGCGTGCCGATCCGCAGCGGCGAGGCCAGCTTGGGTGATGTTTCCGGCATTCTGAGCCATAAGCCAATTAGCGAAAGCGCCGAGGTGATGGCCACGACGATAAAAATCCAGCGCCAGTCGGCAATCTGCAGTACGGCAGCGCCTGCGACGGGGCCGATCAGCGGCGCAATCAAGGCCACATTGGCCATCATCGCCATGACGCGAACCGCCATAGCTTCCGAAAAACTCTCCTGTATTGCTGCGTAACCCACAGCACCAATGAAGCACAGCCCCATACCCTGCAGAAAACGGAAAAACAGAAAGACCGAGAACGATTGTGACCACAAAATGCCCAAACACGACAGCGTAAAAAAGATCGCGCCGCCGAGCATGACGGGGCGGCGACCAATTCGGTCTGACAATGGTCCCAACAGCCACTGCAGACTCGCGCCGCCGAGTAGGCAAACCGTCATGGCAGAAGGAATTAGCGTGGGGTTGGCGCCAAACTCGCGTACCACGGCGGGCATGCCGGGCAAAATCATGTCGTTGGAGATATAAGTGGCAAATTCGAACAAGACCAGCGCCAGCGGAAACAGCAGCGCAGACCAGCTCAGATGGGAGGGGGTAGAGGCAGTTGCCATGAAGCACTCGAACAAGCAAAGCGCTATTTTCCCAGCATCAGGAGCAGAATGCTTGGTAAAAATTACAATGACATGGTTTTGAGCAAAAAAGGCGCGAATTATTCTAGAAACTTTACCGCAAGCCAGAGGCGCTGCGGCATAATTGCCCATATCAATTCACAAGGGTAGAACAAAGATGACAAAAACAGAGCTGATCGCGATTGTGCATAATCTGGCCAGCATCGAGCACCCGGAGCTGAGTAAAAAATCCGTTGCGGCATTGATCGATACGCTGTCTGAAGTGATCACGGCCACGGTGAGTGGCGGCGGCGATGTAACCTTGCCCAATGTTGGCAAGATCGCGCTCAAGGCCCGCGACGCACGCGTAGGGCGCAACCCGCGCACAGGCGAAGCGGTGCAAATTCCAGCCAAGAAAGTCTTGAAATTCACGCCCGCCAAAGCACTGAAAGACGCGGTGGCCTCACAAGAAACCGCTCAAGCCGCCGAATAATTTTCGGCTCTTTTGGCGCGCAAGGCGCGACAGATTAGCTCCATGTCGCTGAAGTTGTGGCAATAAAAAAACCGGCCAAGGCCGGTTTTTTGCTAGGTATTGCTTTGAAAATCAATTCAGAATTGCCCTGCAGGGCAATACCCTTGGATGTATTAGTCTTCCAGACGCATTTGCGGGAACAAAATCACGTCGCGAATACTTGGCGCGTCGGTCAGCAACATCACCAGACGGTCGATGCCAATGCCGCAGCCACCCGTTGGCGCCATGCCGTGTTCGAGCGCGCGGATATAGTCGGCGTCAAAGTGCATCGCTTCGTCATCGCCAGCTTCTTTCAGATCAACCTGCGCTTGGAAACGTGCCGCTTGATCTTCCGGATCGTTCAACTCTGAATAGCCGTTGGCGTGTTCGCGGCCAACGATAAACAGCTCGAAGCGTTCGGTAATGCCCGCTTGGGTGTCTGAGGCGCGTGCCAGTGGCGACACTTCAGCCGGATAATCAACGATAAACGTTGGTTCCCACAGTTTGCCTTCGGTGTTTTCTTCAAACAGACTCAGTTGCAGGCCGCCGATGCCGTCGGTCAACACGGGTTTGCCGCCCAGACGTGCGATTTCGGCTTTCAGGAAAGCGCGATCGTTCAGTTGTTCGTCGGTGTACTCTGGGTTGTAGTGCTTGATCGCACCGGCAATCGTGAAGCGCGCGAACGGTTTAGACAAATCAACCGTTTTGCCTTGATATTCAACGACGGCGTGGCCGGTGGCTTCAATCGCGCAGGCACGAATAATGCCTTCGGACATGTCCATCATCCGTTGGTAATCGGCGTACGCTTCGTAGAATTCGATCATCGTGAATTCCGGATTGTGGCGCGTGCTCATGCCTTCGTTACGGAAAGAGCGGTTGATCTCGAACACGCGCTCCAGACCGCCAACGACCAGACGTTTCAGGTACAACTCAGGTGCGATCCGCAGGTAGAGCGGCATATCGAGCGCATTGTGGTGCGTTACAAATGGCTTGGCCGTTGCGCCGCCTGGGATGCTGTGCATCATCGGCGTTTCAACTTCAAGGTAGCGCTGCTCAACCATGAATTCGCGCAGGCGTTGAACGATTTTGCTGCGCTTGATAAAGGTGTTACGCGATTGCTCGTTGGTAATCAGGTCGATATAACGCTGACGGTATTTGGTTTCCTGATCGGTCAGGCCGTGGAATTTTTCCGGCAATGGACGCAGCGATTTGGTCAGCAGACGCAATTCAGACACGTGCACCGACAATTCGCCGGTTTTGGTTTTCATCAGCGTGCCGCGTGCGGCTACGATGTCGCCCATGTCCCAGGTTTTGAAGTCGGCATACACGTCTTCACCAACGGCTTGACCGCTGATGTAAAACTGAATGCGGCCAGAAACGTCCTGAATGGTGATAAAGCTGGCTTTACCCATCACACGTTTGAGCATGATGCGGCCAGCAACGGCGACTTCAACTTTTTGCGCTTCGAGCGGCTCTTTTTCAATCTCGCCGTATTGTGCAGCCAGATCGGCGGCTAAATGTTCGCGCTTGAAGTCATTCGGAAAAGCAATGCCGCGCTCGCGAATCGCAGCCAGTTTGGCGCGGCGCTCGGCAATAATCTGGTTTTCGTCCTGCTGAACGATTTGATCTTCTGTAATTGGGTTTGACATGGGGTATATCCCTGCAAATTAGTGTATGTATAGTCTTGCGGCAGATACACCTGCATGTATCTGCCACATTATTAAGTCTTAAACGCCTTGCTTCAAGCTCGCTTCAATAAAGCCATCCAGGTCGCCATCCATCACGCCTTTGATATTGCCCACCTCGTAGCTGGTGCGCAGGTCTTTAATGCGGCTTTGATCGAAGACATACGAGCGAATCTGGTGGCCCCAGCCGATGTCGGACTTGGTCGCTTCCAGTGATTGCTGCGCTTCCATGCGTTTGCGCAGTTCGAGCTCGTACAATTTGGCACGCAGCATTTTCCATGCTTCGTCGCGGTTTTTATGCTGCGAGCGGTCGTTCTGGCATTGCACGACGGTGTTGGTCGGAATGTGCGTCAAGCGAACTGCCGAGTCGGTTTTATTAATGTGCTGACCACCCGCGCCTGATGCGCGATAGGTGTCGGTCCGCACATCAGCCGGATTGATTTCAATCTCGAAGCTGTCGTCCACTTCCGGGTAAACAAATACCGAGGCAAACGAGGTGTGGCGGCGGTTGTTCGAGTCATACGGCGAGCAGCGAACCAGACGGTGAACGCCGGTTTCAGTGCGCAGGAAGCCGTAGGCGTAGTCGCCCGTGAGCTTGATCGTGGCCTGACTGATGCCGACGATATCGCCGTCCGATTGCTCCATGATTTCAACGCCAAAGCCTTTGCGCTCGCCGTAGCGGACGTACATCCGCAATAGCATGCCAGCCCAATCCTGCGCCTCGGTGCCGCCAGCGCCCGATTGGATATCGATAAAGCACGGCATCGGGTCCATCGGATTGCTGAACATGCGGCGGAATTCCAGCTTGGCAATTTCGGCTTCCAGCTCGGCGTAATCCCCGGCGATGACTTCGACGGTGCCAAAGTCATCTTCCATCTTGGCCATTTCAAATAGCTCAAGCGCATCGGCAACGCCGCCGGTGACACGATCGAGTACCAGAACAATGTCTTCCAGCGATTTGCGCTCGCGGCCCACTTCCTGGGCTTTTTTCGGGTCGTTCCATGTTTCTGGTGCTTCAGACAGGCGTACTACCTCTTCCAACCGATCAACTTTGGTCGGGTAATCAAGGTAACGCTTGAGTTCGTCTGCGCGTGATGCTAGCTCTTTGAGCTGATTTTCAATCTGGTTTAGCTGTTCGCTTTCCATGCGATGATCCGCTTTCCGCTGGTGCAAAACCGTCAATTATATCAGCCCGGAGCCTGTTTTTGTGGGCAATTTTTCAGGCGCATAAATGGTGTCGCAGCTCCCTGATCGCGGCAGAAATCATCGCCAGATCAGGGGTTAGATTACGCAACTCTTTGAACATGGCCAGAATGCGGTCAATGGCGGCTTTATTTTCGCCTTGCCATTGCATCAGGCAATCGGCCTGCCCGTGACATTGCCAGACATGGCTGGTGAGCGATGCCTGCAGTTGGCTGAGATCGTCCCGTACGGCCATGCGTGCCAAAGTTTGCCAGCGGTTGTCGCGTGGTAATTGCTCGATTGCACCATGCAGCCAGTTAAATTCCAGTAAATCGCCCAGCGCCAGATGCAATTTAAGCCTTTCTGCCAATTGTCCGGTGTCATTGCCGTGTCGCGCCATTTCAAGCAGGGGTTGGATTTCTTGCAGAACCAGCACATTCATCGCCAATCCGCTGGGAACTCCATCGGCCAAGAGCTGGACTTTTTGCGTTTCATAGCGCGGACTGGACGCCAGCCACTCCGGCGCTTTGGGTAGTGTCAGTGCAGCGCAGGCGTGCAGATGATCACTTTCTGCAGGTGTGAGTGGGTGTTGCAGCAGCCAGCGAGCGACACGTTCGCAATAGCGGCGAATTTGCAGTTGCAGCTCGGTTTGCACCGCCGAGGGCACCTTGCCATCCAGCGCCTCAACATCGCAAGCGAGTTGTTCGCCATCCAGTAGGTTTTGTGCAGTGAGTAGTGCATCAACAATTTCGCTGGCACTGTGCTCGGTTTCTTCTTGCAGCCTGAAAACACAACTAATGCCAAATCGGTTGATGGCATGGTTGGTTAACAGGGTCGCCACGATTTCGCGCCGCAATGGGTGACGCGTGATGGCGTCGGCAAACTGGTTTCTGAGCGGACTAGGGAAGTAGAATTGCAGCCGCTCATTCCAGCGCTCCTGATCGACCAGTGTTTCTGCGAGCAAATCCTGGTTTAAAACCAGCTTGGCATAGGCCAGCAACACCGCCAGTTCGGGCCGATACAAACCAAGGCCTGCAGCCTGACGCTCTGCGATCTGGCTATCGCTGGGCAGATATTCTATTCTGCGCGAAAGTTTTCCGGTTTTTTCCAGTATTTGCATCATGCGTGCGTGGACGCTGAGCAATGATTTGGCGTGTCGATGCTCAAGCGAAATAGCCAGCGTTTGCAACTCGTTGTCGCGCAAGACCAGCTGCCCGACCTCATCGGTCATGCTGGCCAGCAACTCATTGCGTTGCTTAAGCGTCATGTCGCCACTGGTGATTAGATTGCCGAGCAGAATTTTGATGTTGACTTCATGGTCTGAGCAATCAACCCCGGCGGAATTGTCGATTGCATCCGTATGAATGCGCCCCCCGTTGGCGGCGTATTCGATGCGACCTAATTGGGTAAAGCCCAGATTTCCACCTTCGGCAATCACTCGGCAGCGCAAGTCGCGGCCATCAACACGCACAGCATCGTTACCCCTATCGTTTGCTTCGGCGTTGCTTTGCGTGCTGGCTTTCACGTAAGTCCCGATGCCGCCGTTATAGAGCAGATCAACCGGTGCTTTTAGAAGAAGCTGGATCAGCGCATTAGGTTCGAGCTGCTCGGCGTCAGTATCCAGCAGTTGCTTCATTTCGCTCGAAAGAACAATGCTTTTGGCGTTGCGCGGCCAGATGCCGCCACCTGAGGAGATCAGCTTGGCGTCATAATCGGCCCAGGCTGAGCGGGGCAGGGCAAAAAGGCGCTCACGCTCAATGAAACTGCTCACCGGGTCAGGGTTCGGGTCAATAAAAATATGGCGATGATCAAACGCGGCCACCAATTTGGTGTGCGGCGAGCGCAACAGGCCGTTGCCGAATACATCGCCCGACATATCGCCAATGCCGACAACGGTAAATGGCTCGCTACGGGTATTCAGCCCCAGCTCGCGGAATGATCTCTCGACTGAAATCCAGGCGCCACGGGCGGTAATGCCCATTTTTTTATGGTCATAGCCAACCGAGCCACCACTGGCAAAGGCATCATCAAGCCAGAATTGATAATCCTGGGCGATGCGGTTGGCGATGTCGGAAAAGGTGGCCGTGCCTTTGTCCGCTGCCACCACCAAGTAGGGGTCATCGCCGTCACGGCGACGAACATTGCTGGGTGGAATGACTGTGCCATCTTGCAGATTATCGGTCAGATCAAGCAGGCCGCTGATAAAGGTTTGGTAACAGCTCACACCCGCAGCCATTAAGGCATCCCGCTCGAGTGGTGGATTTTTGACGATAAAACCGCCTTTGGAGCCAACAGGAACAATAACGGTGTTTTTAACCATTTGTGCCTTCACTAGGCCCAGCACTTCGGTGCGGAAGTCTTCGCGCCTATCCGACCAGCGCAAGCCGCCACGAGCCACCTTGCCACCGCGCAGGTGCGCCCCCTCTACCTGCGGCGAATAGACAAATATTTCGCACATGGGAACCGGTTGCGGCATAAAGCTGATCTGGGGCGAGGCAATTTTTAAGGACAGGTAGGGTTTGTGGGCCCCATTGGCGAGCTGGAAGAAATTGCTGCGCACTGTGGCACGAATTGCCTGCACAAATCCGCTGAGGATGCGTTCTTCATCCACATTGGGCATTACTTTAGCGGCCTGCTCGATTTCTTCCAGTACAATTTCGGCTACCCCTTCCTGATGCTCGGTAGGGTGCTGCAAAAGCATAAAAGCATTCACCAGCTGTTTGCTGTGCACGGTGTATTTGATCAAACAGTCGGCGATGGTTTCGACTGCATATTTCAGCGCCAGCTGTTTTAAAAAGCGGGCGTAGGCACGCAGCACCAGCACTTCGCGCCAGTTGAGCGAAGCGAGCAGGGTGAGGCGGTTGAAGCTGTCATTTTCGGCTTCGTTATTAAATAGTGCGATAAAGCTGTCGGCCAGTCTTTGGCGTTCTTGTGGCGTTTCCAGTGAAGCTTCTTTGGGCAGCCGAACGCCAATATCCATAATCCACATTGACTCGCCATCCGGTAGGTGAATCTGGTAAGGGCGCTCATCAAGTACGCGCAAGCCCAGGTTTTCGAGCAAAGGCAGGCAGTCTGATAATTCAATGGCCTGATGCCGGTACAGCTTGATGCGCCAGATATTGGCGTCGAGCACATGGCCTGCGCCCAAGGATACGGTCAGTTTTTTCTGGTTTCGGCTTTGTTCAAGTGCATCGATGTCGTGCACTGCAATTCTGGGTAGAAAATCAGCGCAATAGGCGGCATTAAATGCCGCATGATAAAGCTGATACAGTTGGGCGCCGCGCTCTTCGCCGTGTGCATGGATCAGCTCGCGGTGCAGTGCATCGGTCCAGCGCTGCGCCAGCTGGGCAATCTGTGCCTCGATGGCCGGGGCGTCATAAGCGCTGCGGGCTTCTGGCGGACGGCGGATGATGTATTGAATCCGCGCTAGCGGCGCATCCCCCAAAAGCACGGTGTACTCTGCGCTATAGCCCGAGAGTTTTTCCAGTAAAAGGCTTTCAATCTTGACGCGCACTTCAGTGCTGTAATTGTCACGTGGCACAAACACCATGACCGAAACGTAGCGCCGGTAAATATCATCACGGAAAAAGGCGCGAACCCGGCTGCGCTCGTGAAGCGACACAATTCCTTGTGCAATCCGGCTCAGCTCGGGGACTTCGATTTCAATCAGCTCGTCGCGCGGGTAGGTGTCCAGCGTGTTGAGCAGCGTTTTTCCCCGGTAACCTGACAAATCAGCGCCACTTTGTTGGATAACCGATTCGATTTTTTGCCGCAACACCGGAATTTGGCGCGGTTGAGCCGTATAGGCACTGGCAGAGTACAAACCGACGATTCTGGTTTCGCCGACGATGCGGCCTTGTTCATCGTATTGCCGCACAAGGACAGTATCCAGATATGCCGGACGATGGATGATCGAGCGCCGATCCGATTTGGTGAGCATCAGTACCCGCTCATTGGCGTAGGCGATCGAGCGCAATTCATCGCTCAGGTTTGACCATATTTTGGAGACTTCGGGTGCGCCCTGATCGCGCAAAATGCCCAGCCCGCTATTGGCTTGCAACATCAATTGTCCGTCAACGAACTGGTATTTGCGCAGACCAAGAAAGACATAATGTCCTGCCAGCAGCCATTCCAGGTACGCAATGCTTTCCTTCAGAATGGCTTGGGGTTGGGCATGTTGCTTGTGTCTATAGTCTTCGAGCAGGTCGGTGACACAATCAGCCATTTTTTTCCAGTCACTGACCGATGCACCAATTGCCGCGAGCGCCGTTGCAATTTGCTCGTATAGCGCGGCAATGTGCTCTGGCTGACTGATCCGGGTGATCTCGAAGTGCATCCAGGACTCTTTAATGCCGGTGGCCTTTAAGGAGTCGGCTAGGCCCGTCTCATCGCGCGATAAACGAAGTACGGGGTGTATGACTGTCAAGGCGTTGTATTTCAAGCTGTTCAGCGCAATACCCACCGAGTCAACCAGAAAAGGCATGTCATCAGCAACGATTTCGATGACAGTATGGCTGCATTGCCAGCCATGTTCGGCCTGATTGGGGTTGTAAATCCGGATCAGTGTTTGTGCTGCAGTACGATGCTGCCCAAAGCGCCAGTGCGCTAGCAATGCGCCTCCCCAGTCAGCGATGTCGCGCTCCATCCATTCGTCGTCCGGAATATCGCCAAAATACTGCTCAACAAGATGTGCCGGCTGTTGCAGGCCCTGTTGTTGCAGCCATTCAATCAATGCACTGAATCGTTCTACGCTGTTCATAGTGACTGCCTTTGGGTCAGATTTTCTTGAACTTTAGTGCTTTAAATAGCGAATCTCTACTAGGATTATTGGGTATGTCCTTTTGGGTTTTGTTGGCGACGGCACGTGCTTTTGGGCATGTGTTTTTCTTTGCCAGAACAAAGAATTGTTGCTCAAAGCGCTGAAATGGCGAAGCTACGTGACTAACGGTAGACTGTTGTATATTATTGTTTGCTAATATATGCCAGATGCGTCAAAAAGCGGGTGATACCATGATCCAGCCAAAGCCACACAGCAAAATGCCACGAAACCCTCAGCTTGAAACCCAAGATCCCATGCTGCTCGCATGCCGCGATCTAGCGATCAAGATGCTGACCGAATCGCTGGATCATTTCTTTGCCAAACTTGAAGACACCTATTTTGAGCTGGCAGACAAAAGTCTGGATCGAAAACAGCGCGACGATTTCTTTGCCGCGCGGATCGAAACACATAACAAACGAGCCCAATTGGCTGCGCAATTTGCCAGCTTTCTCAGTGTTGCTTTCAACAAGAATGTGCAGCAAAAAAGTGATGCAGAGCAAAAGTTTTTCTATGTGAATGCAGATCCGGATCAGCTCAGCCTGGTTGCCAATGAAGAATATGAAGAGAATCTGACTGCGGACAAGATCGTTAAACGGATCAAGTCACAAGGCGGGGAGGAGCTCGATCAGCTTGAAATGCGCTTTGCAAGGCTGCTGGCTTCCAAAGACGATGAGTCAGCTAATCCAATGTCGCCAGAGGCGATTTGTGATGCCTTCTTGCAAGCGTGTAAACAGCTTGAAACTGGCGTGGATGCTAGGCTGGTTGCCATGCAGAAGTTCGAAAATGAGCTAAGCAGCCAGGTTGCCAATGTCTACCACCAAATCAATCAGTATTTGATCGGTCAGAATGTAGAGCCTTTGCCACGCAATCAAAGGCGTTCTGCGCGCAAAACGGCGCCACAAAACGCGCGTGATTCAGGCCTTGCCAGCACTCCTAACGCCACACAAGCTAGCAGTGCCGAGGCCGGCCACATTACCGATGAAGCCTTGCTTGCGCATCAGCGCTTTGAGCAATTAAGCGATCATTTTAATTTGCTGTCGCAAGGGCGGCGCATACTGGCGGCCCAGGCTGGTGAATCAGCGATGGGTGGCGCACGCCACGCCGATGGTTGGCTGTCTTTTTTGGATATTCTGCAAAGAAAAGCGCCTGCGCATGACGCGTTCAGTAATGAAGATGGCGGGCCTATTTCGCACAATCTGCTGGGAGTGCTGCGCGATTCGGGTTGGGCAAAGCAATTACCTCAGCTTGATTCGATGACGCTTGAGCTGGTGTCGATGCTGTTTGAGCATATTTTTGATGACCCACGGCTTTCTCCGTTGATGAAGAGCCTGATAGGGCGCTTGCAAATCCCCGTGCTCAAAGTGGGTATGCTCGATACAGGGTTTTTCTCGCAGAAGTCACATCCGGCTCGGTTATTTCTCGATGAGCTGGCTTATGCGTCGTTGGACGCCCAAGATCTGGAAACGGGGATGCCGCGCTACGATGCCCTGACTGGCATTGTTAACGAACTACTGCGCAAGTACGACAAAGATATAGCCGTGTTTAGCGATGCATTGCAGCAGCTACGTCAGCTGATCGAGCAGCAAGAGCGACTTGCAGCGCAATTGATTTCTGCCGAGGCAGATGAATTGGCTGCCAAGGAGTGTGCTGAGCTGGCGCAGGTGACCGCCGAACAATTGGTTGCACAGCGTTTAGCGCAGCATCAGGATGCTCCGGAGGTCATTGCTCGGTTTTTGGCTCACACCTGGATAAAATCCTTACAACTGGCCTATGGCCCGCAGGGTGAATCCGCGCCTGGCTTTGCCAAGCGCCTGCAGGCGATGGATGACTTGCTTTGGAGCGTTCTGCCCAAGGCCGGGCCGGATGAGCGGTTTAAAATGGTAAATTTGCTACCGACCATGCTCAAAACATTGGAAGAGGGCGCCGTTGAAGCTGGCTTGAGCAAGGCTCAGGCACAGGACTTTTTCTCGGATCTGGTCCAATGTCATGCGGCAGCTATTCGCAATGGCATTAAACTGGGTGGCACACAATCGCCTCAGTCAATCCAAACCAAAGAAATACCTGCATCAAGCGCAGTCGATGACTGTATTGCACCTGATCCATCGCTGGAAAATGAAGCTAAATCCATCTTGCCCGAAAAAGGTGAGTGGGTTGAGTTTGTGCTCGGCGAAGGCGAGATTGTTCGTTTGCGCCTGTCATGGATCAGCCCCCAAGGTACCCGCTATTTGTTCACCAACAAAAATGTCAAAGGACAAGCCTTTTTGGCGTCAGAACTCGAAACGGTGATTAGGGAAGGCAAAATGAAGCGCTTGGTTCTGGAAGGCTCCTTGCTTGAAAGAGCCATGCAGGGCGTGATGAGTGATCTAAGCTAAAGTCATGCTCACTCATCGACGCTTACTGAACGCTTAGGCGCTTACCAAAGCCTGTTGCTGCAACTGAACAAGCTGGGCAATCCCAGACTCTGCCAGATCAAGCAATTCATTCATTTGTTGGCGGCTAAAAGCTTCGCCTTCTGCTGTGCCTTGAATTTCAATGAATTTACCCGAGGCAGTCATCACGACATTCATATCTGTTTCGCAGGCTGAATCCTCGATGTAATCAAGATCCAGCACTGCGGTGTCGCCAACTACGCCCACCGAAATCGCCGCAACGGCTTCGCGGATGGGGCTGCTGCTTAATTTTCCGCTATTGACCAGGCCATTGATTGCATCGGCCAAGGCTACGTAGGCACCGGTAATACTGGCAGTACGCGTACCGCCATCGGCTTGGATGACGTCACAATCAATCGTGATCTGGCGCTCACCCAGCGCCTTGAGATCAACGATCGCACGCAAGCTGCGACCGATTAAACGCTGGATTTCCTGAGTTCGCCCACTCTGTTTGCCTGCCGCAGCTTCGCGCTTCATTCGGCTCCCTGTCGAACGTGGCAGCATGCCGTACTCGGCGGTGACCCAGCCTTCGCCTTTACCTTTAAGAAAAGGCGGGACTTTTTCCTCGACGCTGGCAGTGCAAATAACTTTGGTTTGGCCAAATTCAACCAGTACGCTGCCTTCGGCGTGGCAGGTATATTGACGGGTGAGGCGAACTTCTCTGAGCTGATTGTGCTGGCGTTGTGATGGGCGCATTGTGTATTGCCTTGCGATAAGTTGGTCTTGCGCCCAGTATACCGCAGTGACTATCGATGATTGCGCTAGCGTTAACTAAATGGGCGTCACAATTTGTCGGCCATATTAGGGAGTGAGAACAGATTGAGTTGCTTTAAATCATGTTGTAGCCAATCGGTAAAGCGGCTTGCATTCATGGGTTGGGCAATAAAGTATCCCTGTATCTCATCACAACCCATCACCGAAAGGGCCTGCCAGCAAGCCAGCGTTTCAACGCCTTCGGCAACCACTTTCAATCCCAGAATATGTCCCAGTTCTATCATGGATCGAACAATTGAAATGCTTTCAAACGTGCTATTCATGGCCATTACAAAGGTCTGGTCAATTTTAAGCTCGTTAACTGGCATCTTGGCCAGATAAGCAAACGAGGAGTAGCCTGTGCCAAAATCATCAATTGATAATTTGATATCCAGCTGGCGCAAGCGATTTAGATTTTGCAGCATCAGATCGGGTTGTCGCATCACACCAGTTTCGGTAATTTCTAGGCATAAATTGATACCACGCTCATAATCGGCAATTTGACGGGCAATAAAGTCGACAAACTGCGCGTCTTCCACATCACCCACGCCCACATTGACGGATACGCAAATATCCAGCCCTATTGATTGCCACTCCTGTTGCTGTCGCAAAACATCTTTAATCACCCATTCGGTAATGGTACGCAGCTTGCCCGATTGCTCGGCAAAAGTGATGAATAAATTGGGTGGGATCCATCCGCGGATCGGGTGCTGCCAGCGCACCAGTGCTTCAGCCCCATGGACGTGCATGTCTGAGAGCAGTATTTTGGGCTGGTATTGCACAATCAGCTGATTTTTTTCAATCGCTTCGCGCAAATCCCCCATTAATGTGAACTGGCTTTGCCGGTCCACTTCTCGTGATGGCGAGTAAACAATACAGAATTGACACTCTTCCTTGGCTGAAAAAATGCTGATTTCGGCTTGGCGCAGCAGAGCCTCAGGATCTTGGCCGTGCTCTGGGTAGCAACTTACCCCGAAACGCATGGCCAGATTTACCCGATGATCATCAATGACAATCGCTTCTGACAGTATTTTTTCGATTTTTCTAATGATCTCGATTAGCTCATTTTGATCGCGGCATTGGAGCAGAAGCAGAAAATCATTGCCCGAAACCCGCCCTAGCGCCAGCACTGGTAATGGTTTAAGTAGAGTTAAGCGATCAGCGACGGCCCTTAACACATTGTCTCCTTCGGAGAAGCCGAAGCAATCATTGACATAGTGAAAGTCGGCAATATTCATCATGGCAATCGCAAAGGGCGGTGGCGCATTGCCAATGTGCTGATGAACGATTTCGACAAAACGGGTGCGATTAGGCAGGCCGGTAATCCGGTCGACAAAGGCCAATTGTCTGAGCAGGTGCTCACGGGCGGTGAGTGCGTCGCCCATGGCATTAAAAGCAGTTGCCAGATTGCCCAACTCGTCACGCGATTTGACTGGCATGCGCAAATCGAATTCGCCCAGTGTAAAGCGTTGCACTGCATGGCTAAAACGGCGTAGCGGCTCTGTCAGCTTGGATGCCAAAAGCCAGGAGACTATCGAGCCTATCATCAACAGGGCAAAGCCCAGCCACAAAGTCTTGGAGAGGATATCCCACAACTGTTGATTGACCGTGCTAGAGGCCAAATCTGCGCCCAGCAGATAGTTTTTTCCATTGCTGGTTTGGCGTATCAGTGACAGGGAACGAAAATGGCCATATTGGTCTTTAAGCTGGCCGTAGCGGGTTTCTCCCGTTTTTAATGCGTTCAGGGTGTGCTGTTCAATATCTTGATAGCGTTGATAAAAGTGGCCAAAGTGCTGCTTGGCGATTTCTGCGGGCGATGCCGAATCGGCCAGATAGACAACCTGACCGTGCGCATCCAGGCTGAGCACATATAAGTAACGCAAACCGGAATTTTGCGCGTACTGGTGCAGGCGGGCCGTATTTTCCAGATAGTTGCCCAGCTGCCGTGGCGGGGTGTCGGTGGCAGCCTCAATATAATGATCGGGTAGAATGTAAGGAATGGCATCGGCTGCAGTTTGCAAGCGACCATCAAGCTCAGAAAAAAGAGCTTGGGATAATTGCTGGTAAATACTGGCTGTCAGGCCGATGCAAATCAATAAATTGAGAAAAAAAAGGATCAGCAGTACTTTTGCCCGAGCACTGCGGATAAAATTTAGACCAAAAGACGCGATTTTCTTGGGCAT